>DATACC010000095.1:0-12155 GCA_036259255.1 Thermoanaerobaculia bacterium
GCTCCTTGGCGTCGGCGTCGCCGCGCAGGTCGGCGGCACGACGCCAGGGCTCCAGGGCTTCGTGCCCCTCGCCGGTGGCGCGCACCAGCATCTCGAAGAGAGTCAACGCGTCGTCGAACCAGGGGCGGCGGGCGACGGCGAGGCGGGCGCGGGGGGCGAGGTCCGGCTCGGCCAGGCGATGGAAGCCGGCGAGCGCCCCGCCCATGCGCGTCGAGCGGTCGCGGGAGATGCTCAGGCGGCCGACGAAGGGGGCGATGATCTCGGCCGTCAGCTCGTCGATGGCGGTGCGGCTCATCGGCCGCTGGTCGACGCCTTCGATCTCGTAGCGGCGCAGCAGCGCCCGCGGCAGCAGCAACGAGGCCAGCGCCGCCGCGTCGCTCACCGCGCGCCCCTCGTTGATCATGTCGTCCAGGGCGCCCGGCAAGCGGTCGAAGCGGCCGAGCCCCCGCTCCTCCACCGCCACCATGTCGTAGGTCTCGGGCAGGATCACCTCGAGCAGGTCGAGGTCCATCATCCACTGGATCGCCCGCGCCGCGCTGCCGCAGCGCAGCATGTCGACGATCTCTTCGGTGACCCGTACCGGCGAAGCGAGCTCCAGGGTCTTCCTCTGCTCGTGGATGCCCTCCTGGGTGCGCCCGTCGATGCCGAAGCCGAGGCGGGCGGCGAACTCGCAGGCGCGCAGCATGCGCACCGGGTCCTCCTGGAAGCGCACGGCGGGCTCGCCGATCACCCGGATCATCCGGCGCTCGAGGTCGGCGATGCCGCCGACGTAGTCGATCACCGCGAAGTCGGAGATGTCGTAGAACAGGGCGTTGACGGTGAAGTCGCGGCGGAAGGCGTCCTCGCGCGGCGAGCCGTAGGTGTTGTCGTCGGTGATCAGCATCTCGCCCTCCGCCCCGGCCTGCTGGTTCGGGTCGGGCTCGCGCCGGAAGGTCGCGACCTCCACCACCTCGCCACCCTGGAAGAACACGTGCACCAGGCGGAAGCGCCGGCCGATGATCCGCGAGTTGCGGAACAGCCGGCGCACGTCGTTGGGCCGCGCGTCGGTGCCGACGTCGAAGTCCTTCGGCTCGCGCCGCAGCATCAGGTCCCGCACACCGCCGCCCACCAGATAGGCCTTGTACCCCTGGTTGTTCAGGCGGTAGAGAACCTTCAGGGTGTTCTCGGAGATGTTCTTGCGGGAGATCGGGTGCTCGGGCCGCGGCAGGATCCTCGGTTCGCGCCTCTCTCTCACGCGGGGATTATGTCACCGGCCGCGGCGGCCGGACGGGAGAAGGCGCGACGGGTGAGGGGAGACGGGGAGAAAAAGAGAGGCCGGGGCGTCGCGGGGGGCAATTCGCGCCGCCCCGGCCATGAGGAGGAGAAACACGCGGCGAGAACGGGGGAGGCTCCCGCCACGCTGAGGAGACCGATCAGTGCCGGCAGTGGGGCCCGTGGCGATGGCCGCGGCCGCGCCCGCGGTCGTGCCCGCGCCCACGGCCCCGATGGCCGTCGTCGCGACGCTCCCAGCGCCGGTCGTTGTCGGAGCGTCCACGGCGTTCGTAGCGATCGTCCCGGTCGCGCCGCTCGTACCGGTCGCGGCGCTCGTACCGGTCCCGCCGGTCGTACCGGTCGTACCGGTCGTCGCCCCAGTAGTCGTGCCCCCGCCGGTAGCTGGCGTTCCAGCGGCCGTGGTCGAAGCGCGCGAAGCGGCCGTCGTAGCGCGGCGCGTGGTACACGAAGACCTGGTGCGGGTGCAGCCGCTGGGCGTGCAGCAGGTGCAGCATGGCCGGGCAGCGCTCGTGGTGGTAGCTGTAGCCGCCCCGGCGGTAGCAGCGGTCGGTGCAGCGGTAGTCGTCGTAGTGCACCCGGTCCCGCGTGCGGTAGTAGTAGTGGCCCTGGGGTGCCAGCCCGATCGAGGCATGGAACGGGCCGATGCGGATGCCCGCGGCGAACTCGAAGTGGTCGTCGTGGGCGGCGGCGGCCTGGGGCACGAGACCCGGTGCGCTGGTGCCCACGAGGGCGATGACGATGATGACGAGCAGCTTCCTCATGCGATGCGATCTCCTTGACGCCCCCTGATCGATGTCTCCGTCAGCACCGCCTGCTAGAACACGTTCCGTGCCACGGCCGGGGTGCTGCCCGCAACCTGCTGGGAGGGAGGGACTTCCAGGGAATCGGAGGGGGCCGGGGGAAGGCCCGGAGGCGGTGCATCGTCCTCCGTGGGAGACGCCGCCGTCTCGCCGTCGCCCGGGCCTCGCGACGGCGGCGCTCGCCGGCCGCTACACCAGGCGGCTGGCGATGTCGATCTCGCCGGTGAGGGTCTTGTGCACCGGGCAGCGGTCGGCGATCTCGAGCAGGCGCTGGCGCTGCTCGGCGTCGAGGTCGCCGAGTACCTCGACGATCCGCTCGATGCGGTCGATACGCCCGTCCTCCGCCTGGCAATGGGCGCAGTCCTCGGCGTGGATGCGGGAGTGGCCGAGGCGCACCCGCACCGCCTCGAGGGGCCACTGCTGGTGCTCGGCATACATGCGCAGGGTCATCGAGGTGCAGGTGCCGAGGGCGGCGAGCAGCAGGTCGTAGGGGGTCGGACCGCTGTCGGTGCCGCCGAGGTGCACCGGTTCGTCGGCCGCGAAGCGGTGGTGGCGGGCGAGCACCTGCTGGCGAAAGCCCTCCCCCACCCCGCCGCCGACCACCGTCACCTGGCCCTCGGAGCCGTCCCCGGCGTGCTCCTCGAGCTCCGGCGCGCCGGCCTCGACGTAGCGCCCGGACCAGGCGGCGAGCACCTCCCCCACGTAGCGGGCATCCTGGGGGTCGGAGAGCAGGTGGTCGGCGCGGTCGAGGGAGACGAAGCTCTTCGGGTGCCTGGCGGCCATGTAGATGCGCCGCGCGTGGTCGATGCCCACCACCTCGTCGACCGGCGAGTGGAACAGCAGGAGCGCCTTGCCGAGCCGCCCCAGGCGCTCCTCCACGCTGTGCTCCTCGAGGTCGTCGAGGAGCTGTCGGGTGACGGTGAAGGTACTCGGGCCCAGGCGCACCTCGGCGCGTCCGGTCTCCTCCACCTCGGGCGCTCGCGAGACCAGCATCTTGCCGAGGTGTCCCGTGTCGCTCGGCGCGCCGATGGTGGCCACCGCCAGCACCTCGGGGCACTCGCCGGCCACCGCCAGCACCGCCGCCCCGCCGAGGCTGTGGCCGACCAGGATCTTCGGTTCCTCGTAGTGCTCGCGCAGGTGGGCGATGGCGCGGCGCAGATCCTCGAGGTTGGAGGAGAAGTTGGTGTCCGCGAAGTCGCCGGCGCTCTCGCCGATGCCGGTGAAGTCGAAGCGGAAGACGGCGATGCCGCGCGCCACCAGGGTGCGGCTGACCCAGCCGAGGGCCTCGAGGTCCTTCGAGCAGGTGAAGCAGTGGGCGAGCAGGGCGAAGGCGGTGGGCGCCGTGTCCGGCATCTCCAACCGCCCCACCAGCTCCTGGCCGTCCGCTCCCTGGAACCGCAGCCGCTCCCGTCGCATGGCGCCTCCCCCCGTGATGTCCCCGGTCGTGGGATGGGCAAGCCTATCGCGCGGGAAGCGGGGCCGCGGCGGGGCTCCGAGCCTGTGAATCAATCTCCGGGCCGCCGCGAGGCGGGCATCGCGCGCCTCGCGCCAGGCGCGGCGACGAGGCGTGCAGGGACTACGCTGAGGAGCCGCCACGCCGCGAGAGGCGGCTCGAGGGACGGACGCAGCAGGGCGGAGATTGATTCACAGGCTCTCAGATCCCGCTGCCGTCGCAGGCGCCGGAGGTCCAGCTCTTGATCTTGCAGGCGGCGAGACAGTCGTTGGCGTACGTGTTGCCGTCGCAGCCGCAGACCGGAGCGTAGATCTTGGGGCAGAGGCAGCGGCCGCCGGAGCCGCCGCGGCAGTCGTCCACCGCCTGGGCCACCGGCGTGAACAGCGCGATCTCCGGGGTGGCGTTCTCGCTGGCGAGGCTCTGCGGCCCGGCAGCCACCTCGCCGCACAAGTCGGCGGCGTCCGGCGCCGGCGCGGTGGCCAGGGCGGGGACGGCGACCAGGGCGACAACGGCGGCGAGCATCAAGCTTCGGACTCGCAGGGTGGCAGGCATGGGGCTCTCCTCCTGTGTGCTTTCGGGTGGGTTCCGACGGCCGCCGGTCATACGCCCGCGGCCCGCTACTCCTAGGGTGCCGGGCGCCGAGTGCGGCGGGACGCTCCGCCAGCCGGGCCGTCGGGCCAGCCCTGCTGCCTCAGGCCGGTTGGGCGGCGACCGGGGCCTCCGGGACGGCCTCGCCCGGCGTGCCGGCGTTCACCAGGCGGCCGAGCCAGCCGAGGGCGAAGGCGAGGCACAGGTCCGAGGCGATCGTCACCCACCAGAAGCCGCCGATGCGGCCGATGGGGAACAGCACCGCGCCGAGGCAGAGGAGCGCAGCCAACGGTTTCGGCAGCCGCCCGGTGGCCAGCGCCACGCAGCCCAGGGTGACGGTGCCGATGGGAAACAGCAGGCCGGGGATCACCGAGCTGGCGACCATCGGCATGCCGAACAGCACCGGCTCCACACCCGTCCAGGCGGCGGCGTCGAGCTGGGCGTAGAGCACGGCGCGGGCGCGGAAGAGCACCTGCATTCCGAAGCCGTACATCAGGCCGATCACGGCGAGGCAGCCGGCGGTGAGCACGGTGCGGTCGGCGGCGGGTCGCAGCACGTGGATCAGGCCGAGCACGGCGCCGACCAGCAGCACCATCGCGATCTGCAGCCCGATCGTCCACAGGTAATCGGCGGGGTACTCGAAGCGGCCGGCGCGCAGCACCACGTCGGCGGCGAGCATCACCAGGGGGCCGAGCAGCATGCAGGTGCCGACGAGGCGTCGGCGGCGCAGTTCCAGAGTCACCATGGGCGGTCCTCCTCCGAGTACGCCCATGCCGACGCCGGAGCGGCGCGGCAGGGCGCGGGTTGATCGAGCTGTCGGGAAGCCGCGGCGAAAGCTAGCAGCGGCGGTCGGGAACGGTCAATCCGCTCGCGCCGGGAAGGGGTTAGGCTGCGGAGCGAGATGAGCACCCCGCCCGACACCGCCCCGTCCACCGCAGCCGTCCTGCCCACCGCCACCGCCCGGCTCGAGGACGGCATCGCCCGGCGCCTGCACCGCGGTGCCCAGCTCTGCGTGCACCAGGGGGGAGCCGTGGTCGCCGAGCTCGCGGTGGGCGAGGCGCGGGACGGGGTGGCGATGCGGGCGGACACGCTGATGCCGTGGCTCTCCTCGGTCAAGCCGGTCACGGCGGTGGCGGTGGCGCGGCTCGCCGAGCGGGGGGCCCTCGCCCTCGACGACGCGGTGGCGCGCCACCTGCCGGAGTTCGCGGCGGGCGGCAAGGGCGGCGTCACCCTGCGCCACCTGCTCTCCCACAGCGGCGGCTTCCGCACCCGCGAGATCGGCGGGCCGCGCCGCTCGTGGGAGGAGAACCTGGCGCGCATCTGCGCACGACCCCTGGAGGACGGCTGGGTGCCCGGCGAGACCTTCGGTTATCACCCGGTATCGAGCTGGTACGTGCTCGGCGAGGTGATCCGCCGCGTCACCGGCGAGCTGCCGAGCCGCCACCTGCGTCGTCACGTGCTGGAGCCTCTCGGCATGGCCGACTCCCGGGTGGGGACCACGCCGGAGGAGTACCACCACCTCGCGCCGCGCCTCGCCGCCGTCTGGCGCACCGGCAGCGGCGAGGCCTCGGCGGCGGCGATGGACCACCGCTTCCCGTGGGACACCGAGCCGTGGGTGGCCCGCGAGTCGCCGGCCGAGAACGGCTGGGGGCCGATGCGCGACCTCGCCGAGCTCTACGCGGCGCTGCTCGCCGGCGGCGGGGCGGTGCTCGCGCCGGCGAGCGTGGCCGAGCTGGTGCGTCCGCAGCGGGAGGACGGCGCCTTCGACCGGTCGCTGCAGCGCGTCGTCCACTGGGGTCTGGGGCTGCGCGTCCACGGCCTCACCGCCGAGAGGCGGCCCAGCGGTGGGCGCGACTTCGGACCGCACGCCGCCCTCGGCACCTACGGCCACGGCGGGTTCCGCTCGTCGGTGGCCTTCGCCGACCCGGGCCACGGCCTGGTGGTAGCGCTGGCGGTCAACGGCATCCCCGACGCACGGCTCCACCGCCGGCGGTTCCGCGACGTCGTGGCAGGCGTGTACGCCGACCTCGGCCTGGCCTCCCAGGCCGGCACGCCGGCCGCGGGCGGTCGGGGGGTGGAGGGCGCCGAGGCGTGAAGCTCCTCGTCTACGAGGGCTTCGAGCGCGCCGGGGCGGAAGTCGCCTTCGCCTACCGCTCCGACGGCCGCGTCTGGCACCTACGGCTCGGCCTCGGCGACCTGGCGGCGCCCTTCGCGGAGTTGCCGGCCGAGGCCGCCCGCCACCTGCTGGCCCACACCGGCGTCGCGTTCGCCCGCTACCTCTTCCCCCTCGACGACTTCGACCAGCTTCACGTCGAGCCGGTGCACCTGCCGCCTTCGGCGGCGCGCTTCCACGAGCGCTCGCTCCTCCACCACCTCGCCGAGACGCGCTACCGCCACGGTCTGCCGGTGACGAAGCGGGTCGGCGTCACCTCGTCGCCGCTCGCCCAGCGCAGCGCGCCCTTGGAGCGGGAGTGGCGCGACGAGGCGCTGCTGCTCGACGGCGGCGGCAAGGACTCGGCCGTGGCGGCCGAGGCGCTGAAGGCGGCCGGCGTGCCGTTCACCTGGCTGGCCGTCGGCTCGCCGCCGTCCGCGGCCCAGCACGACCTCGCCGCCGCCTCGGGCAACCCGCGGCTGGTGGTGCTCGAGCACCGGGCCCATCACCCGGAGATCCACGACGGCGCGCCCTACCCGGAGATGCTGGCACCGCGCCTCGGCGTGCTGGCGGTGCTCGCCGCCGCGGCCCTCGGCACCCGCTGGGTGGTGCTGGCCAACGAACGCTCGGCGGGCTTCGCCAACCTCACCGTCGACGGGCTGGCGGTGAACCACCAGTGGGGCAAGTCGCTCGCCGCCGAGAGGGCCTTCGCCGATCACGCCGAGCGCCACCTGGTGCGCGGCCTCGGTTTCTTCAGCCTGCTCGCGCCGCTGTGGGAGATCCAGATCGCCCGCATCTTCGCGCGCTACCCGGCGTACCACCGGCGCTTCCTGAGCTGCAACCTCGGCCAACGCCGCGGCGCGTGGTGCGGCCACTGCCCCAAGTGCGCCTTCGTCTACCTGCTGCTGGCGGCGTTCCTGCCGGCGGACGAGGTGGCGGCGATCTTCGGCGGCGAGCTGCT
The DNA here is from genome assembly GCA_036259255.1 of Thermoanaerobaculia bacterium. Taxonomy (GTDB): domain Bacteria; phylum Acidobacteriota; class Thermoanaerobaculia; order Multivoradales; family JBCCEF01; genus DATACC01. The sequence continues at coordinate 7,227 of DATACC010000095.1, forward strand.
GGCGAGCCCGCGCATCCGCTACTGGGTGGAGCGGCTGACCCGGGGGCGCAAGCCCTTCGAGTGCGTCGGCACCCGGGAGGAGGCGCGCCTCGCCCTGTCGCTGGCGCTAGAGCGCCTGGCGCGGCCGGCGCAGGTGGCGCCGGAGGCCTGGGCGCGGCTCCGCGAGCTGGCCGGCGAGAGGCGGCCGGCCGACCGGCGGATGCTCACCGAGATCCATCTGGACCACCGCATCCCCTCGGAGCTGGCACCGGCGGTGCTCGCCTTCTTCCGCCGCGAGCTCGCAGCCCCCCTCGGAAGCGGCCCCTGCTGAGGCGCGGACGGGAGCGATCCCCGGGCGGTGTGGCAACCGCACCCGGCGATGGATAGACTGGGCACCGGGAGATCCCCTCCCGGGCAGCCGTAGAATCCCCGAACACTTGCCCTTCGCAGTCCCGAGACCGGGACGAGGAGCCGCCATGACCGAGCGTCGAATCTACGTCACCACCCAGGACCACAAGCGACTGGAGCTCATCAGCAGGATGGCCGACGAGAACACCGACCGCGACGACCTGCGGGACCTGGCGGACGAGCTCCGGCAGGCCTCCGTCGTGGCGCCCGAGGAGATTCCCGCCGACGTCATCACGATGCGATCCCGGGTGCGCCTGCTCGATCTCGACCAGGGTGCGCCGGTGGAGTACACCCTCGTCTATCCCAACGATGCCGACTTCTCCGCCGGCAAGATCTCGATCCTCGCCCCCATCGGGACGGCGATGCTCGGCTACCGCGAAGGCGACGAGATCGACTGGCCGGTGCCCGGCGGGCGGCGGCGCCTGCGGGTCGAGGCCGTGCTCTACCAGCCCGAGGCCGCGGGCGACTACCACCTGTAGCGCCGGCGGCCGCCTCGGACGGGCGAGGGCGCGGCGCCGACAGCGCGGTCGCCTACAGCCACCCGAGATTGGCCTACTCGCTTTTCCTCTCGGCGACCACCGTCACCGTGTCGCCGGGAGCGAAGCCGTCGAGCCGAATCGGGTCGACGCCGTCCACTCCCACGCGCAGCGACGGCACCTCGCGGCCGGCAGGATCGACCGCGCGCAGCACGAGCGTCCCCGAGGCATCGGTGCGGCGGAACAACAGGTCGCCGCCGCTGGCCGAGAGTGCCGCCAGCAACGCCACCTCGCCGACGACCAGGTCTCCGAAGGCAAGCTCCACGGCGACGCCGGCCACCGGAGCACCATGGGCGTCGGTCACCCGCAGCCGCAGGGGCGGCGAGGGGGCCGGGGGCAGCTCGACGCGAGCGGAGGTGAGGACGCGGGCGGCCTCGACCGGCTGCAGGGCGGCGGCCGGATGGACCAGCAGGAACCGGCGGGCGGCCGCGCAGGACGGCGGCAGGGAGGACGGGCGGCCGTCGCGGCCGGTGCGCACGCTACACGGCAGGAGCGTGCCGGCGGGGTCGTAGCCGAGCAGCGCGCCCCCCTCGAGAGGGCGCCCGTCGGGTAGCTCGAACCGGGCGCCGGCTCCGGGGCCGCGGTGGCGGTCCAGCTCGATGCGCCGCTCGACCCAGGTACCCTCCTCCACCAAGCTCCAACCGCCGCCGGTGCGGTAGCCGTCGCGGGCCGCTTCGATCGGCAACCGCCCGGGCTCCAGCGCGGCGAAGGCGGCACGGCCGGCAGGGCCGGTGGTCCGGCGCAGGGTGGCTGCCGGGCGGTCCTCCAGCCACTCGATCTCGCCGCGGTCGAAGACCAGCCGTCGGCGGGGCCCGGGGACGCGCACCGTGGCGCCTTCCAGCGCCTCGCCGGTCGCCGCGTCGGTGACCTCGACCTCCACGCCACCGCCGGCGCCGATCTCGAGATCGAGGCGGCCGGAGCCGCGCAGGATCGAATCGGGATGCAGGTGGCGGCAGCGCCCGCGGTCGTCGCAGGCCGCCAGCCGGTAGAAGTAGTGGAGCCCGGCGGCCTCCCTCGGTGCGGGATCGTCGCCACCCGGCAGGCGGAAGTGGGCAAAGGGGCGGCGGCCGAAGTAGAAGAGGTGGTAGAGGAGGTCGTCGCCAGTGGCAGCGCGGCGCTCCGGCCAGCCGTCGTCGATCGGCAGCAGGACCACCTCGCCCGGCACCGGCTCGCCGCCTCGGAGGAGCGCGCCGTGGATCTCCTCCTCGACCAGGGTGTAGCGGGCCGGAGTCGGGTCCGAGCTGCCCTCGGGGTCGAGGTAGGGGAAGGCGGAGGCTCCCAGGCCGTGGATCACCTCGTCGTCGACGATCGCCGTCAACACGTGGAGGCCGTCGTCCAGATCCTCGAACGTGTAGCGGTGCAGCCCTGGACGCAGCTCGAGCTCGGCCACCATCGGGCACGAGTCCATCGCCTGCCGCACGGGGCTCCGCCCGCCGCCGCAGTGGCGCGCCTGCAGGACCTGCCGCCGATGGGGGCGACGCGGCCGGTAATCGATGTCGACCGGCAGGTCCCGGCGCGGCGCCAGCTCGATCTCCGGCAACTCGCGGGCGCTACCGCCCAGCGGTTCGATCGGGCGGGTGACGGAGCGTAGCTGCGGATGGACGAGCTGGAGATCGCCCGGTTCGCCGGCGGCGAGGCCCAGGAAGAAGAAGCTGCCCCGCCCGCCCCGCCAGACCACGGCTGCGGCATCCCGCGGCGGCCCGCCTCGGCCCCGGAAGCGGACCGCGAGCTGTTGCGGGTCGACGCCCTCCGGAACCACGACGTGCATCAGCAGATCCTGCAGATCCGCCGGCGGCGGCCGCGGGGGCGCCAGCCCCAGCTCGGCTCCCGGGACGCAACCGGCGAGAAGGGAGATCCCGATCAAACCGCGGTTGCCCACGCTGTAGGCGACCAGTCGCCGGTCCGCCGGCGCGTTGAGGGCGGGGCGGGATCCGGGCCGCAACGGGTGCACCGAGCCGTAGGCGGGGGAGGCGACGTCCAGGCGCTGGGCCCCGCGCCAGTCGCCCTCCAGCTCGAGGCGACAGGCCGGAACCACGGGCCAGAACATCGTTCGCTCCCCCTCCCGCTCCTCCCCCACCACCAGCACTCCGCTGTCGACGGACACCCAGCCGGGAGCCTCCGCGATCCAGTGCCACGTCCCCCGCGGCAGCACCTGAGGTTGGTTGGCGCGGAAGACGGCGTCCGGTTCGTAGGTCCCGCTGCGATAGAGGTGGATGGTGCCTTCCGCCAGACCCCCGGCCGGCCCGGAACCGTGGAAGTCCTCGACCGGCGCCAGCACGAAGGTCACCTCGACCGCCAGCAGGAACACCGGCACCAGACCCGCGGCGACGGCGAGGAGGAGCCCACGGTGGACAGATTGCGGAGTCAAGGGCGCAGCACCTCCTCGAGCGCCACCGCCACGCTCGCCACCGCCGGCGGCGTGACGAAGGCCAGGTGGTGGCCGGGGACGCGGCGGACGGTGAGACCGCCGGCGGCGAGGCGGGACCAGCCGGCGGCGTGGGTCTCCGGATCCGCCTCGGCGGGGGTGAGGCGGTCGGTGGCGAGCAGCAGGCTGACCGCGCCGGGGTAGGGCTGCGGGGCGTAGGCACGGGAGGCGCGGAAGTAGGCGCGGAGGAAGCGCAGGTAGCGGCGCACCTGGGGGTAGTCGACGGTGCCGGCGGCGGGCAGGAAGCGGTGGTCGCGGAAGAAGCGCTGGATCTCGCCGAGGCGGCGCCGGCGGCCCGGCGGCGGGTCGCCCTCACGCCACACCGAGCGCAGGTGCTCCTCCGCTAGGTCCCGCAGGTCGTCCCACAGGCGGCGCTCGTCCTCCGCGCCCGGGTCGGCGCTGTCGAGGTCGTGGCGCTCCAGCACCGCCGCGAGATCCGCCACCAGGCCACCCTCCGGCTGCGCCGCGCCGGCGGCGAGGGCGGAGGGCGCCCGGGTGTCGAGCAGCACCACCACCGCCGGCGGCTCGCCCGCCGCCGCCAGGCGCCGCGCCATCTCGAAGGCCACGTAGCCGCCGAAGGAGTAGCCCCCCAGCCGGTACGGGCCACGGGGGAAGGCGGCCCTCAGCGCCTCGAGGTAGTGCCCGGCCATCGCCTCGACGCTGCCCGGCGGCTCGACGGCGTGGCGCGGATCGGGGCCCTGGAGGCCCCAGAACGGCTGCTCCGGTCCGAGGCGGCGGGCCAGCTCCAGGTAGCAGAGCACCGAGCCGCCGGAGGGATGCACACAGAAGAACGGCGGCCGGCCCCCCTGGGGCTGGATCGCCACCAGGGGCGAGCCGGCGGCCACCTCGCCCGCCCCGGCGCCGGGTTCCCGCTCGGCGGCGGCGCTCGATCCGGCGCCGGTGGTGCCCTGCCCCGAGCCGGCCCGCGCCGCGCCTGCCTGTCCCGGGCCGGGCTCCTCCACTCCCGCGTCCCGCAGGTGCGCCGCCAGCGACGCGACCGTGAGATCCGGCAGGAAGCGGCCCAGCGGCACGGCGACGCCCCACCGCCGCTCCACCCGTTCGGCCAGGTCGATGGCCGCCATCGAGTCGCCGCCGAGGGCGAAGAAGCCGCTCTCCGCGTCCACCCGCGGGCCGACGCGCCCGGCGCTCCCCAGCACCGCCTCGAAGAGCCGCGCGAGCTGAGGCTCCAGGACGTCACGGGGCGGCTCGGGGCCGGACGCGGGAGAGGGCTCGGGAGGGGGCTCGGAGGCCGGCATCGGTGTCGGGCCGCGGCGGCCGCGGCGGCGCGGAAGGGCACCGCGCCGCCCGCAGCGAGAGCCGCTGTTGATATCGTGAACGCCACGACCGAGCATAGCTGCGATGAGCTACTTCCTGGGGCATCGGCGCACGAATCGCGCCCTCTGGCGGCGCCTGCCGCGCATGGCGGGCTTCGTCGCACGGCTCGTGGTGGCGCAGGAGTCGTTGCTGTTCCAGCCCCAGCGCCCCCGGCGCGCCACGCCGGCGGATCTCGCCCTGCCCTGGGAGCCGGTGCGGCTCGGCGCGATCGACGGGTGGTGGATCGCCGGCGAGCCGCGGGGCCCC
>DATACC010000096.1:0-4054 GCA_036259255.1 Thermoanaerobaculia bacterium
GGTGAGCCGCTCGTCGCCGAACACCAGGGCCGGCGCCTCCGGCGTCGCCGCCGCCTGCGCCGCCAGCCGGTCGGTCAGCACCTGCGGCCCCACGAACTCCCGCGCCGTCGCGTTCCACCCCGCCACCACCTGCCGGCGCTCGGCCTCGTCCATCAGCGGTAGCGCCGCCAGCGGCCGGTCTGGCGCGGCGACGGCGGCCCTCAGCAGGTGCTCGAAGTGGCCGAGGATGCGGCGCGCGGTGGCGGCATCGAAGAGGTCGTGACGGTAGGAGAGCGAGCCGGTGAGGGTGCCGTCCGTCGCCTCCCGCATCGACAGCGTCAGGTCGAACATCGCCGAGCCGGTGCGCGGCACCTGGAAGCGGAAGGTCAGCCCCTCGGCGGTGAGCTCCGGCATCGGCTGGTTCTGCAGCACGAAGAGCACGCGGAACAGCGGCGGCAGCGACAGGTCGCGGCTCGGGCGCAGCTCCTCGACGAGCTTCTCGAGGGGCAGGTCCTGGTGGCCGTAGGCGTCGAGCGTCACCCGCCGCACCTCGGCGACGAGAGCCCGCAGCCCCCCCGTGCGCGGCACCCGGCTGCGCAGCGCCAGGGTGTTGACGAAGAAGCCGATGAGCCCCTCGACCTCGGGCCGGTTGCGCCCGGCGATCGGCGTGCCCACCACCACGTCGTCCTGCCCGGAGTAGCGCGCCAGCAGCGCCTTCCAGCCGGCGAGAAGCACCATGAACGGCGTCGCCCCCTCGGCGCGGGCGAGCTCGGCGAGGTGGCCGGCGAGGCCGGCGCCGAGGCGGAACACCTCCTTGCCGCCGCGCGACGAGGGCACCGGCGGGGCCGGCCGGTCGGTCGGCAGCTCCAGGCGCTCCGGGGCGCCGGCGAGCTGGCGCCGCCAGTACCCGAGCTGCTCGTCGAGCACCTCACCGGCGAGCCAGCGCCGCTGCCAGGCGGCGAAGTCGGCGTACTGCACGGGGAGCTCCGGCAGCGGCGAGGGCGCGGCGCGGCGGAACGCCGGGTACAGGGCGGCCAGCTCACGCACCAGCAGGCCGCCGGACCAGCCGTCGGAGACGATGTGGTGCATCGTCATCAGCACCAGGTGCTCCTCCGCCGCCAGGCGCAGCACCACCACCCGCACCAGCGGCCCGCGGGCGAGATCGAAGGGCCACGCCGCCTCGGCCGCCGTGCGCCGCTCTCCCTCGCGTTCGCGGCGCGCCACCGGCAAGGCCGACAGATCGACCACCGGCAGGGCCAGCGCCAGCCGCTCGGCGATGGCCACCGCCGGACGACCGTCGCGGGCCGGGAAGGTGGTGCGCAGCACCTCGTGGCGGCGCGCCACCTCGTTGAAGCTGCGGGCCAGCGCCGGCAGGTCGAGTCGGCCGGTGAGGCGCACCGAGGGCGGGATGTTGTAGGTCGAGCTGCCCGGGTCGAGACGATCGAGGAACCACAGGCGTTGCTGCCCGAAGGACAGCGGCAGGTCGCCCGTACGCCCGACCGGCTCCACCGGCGGCACCGGCCGGCCGGCGGCGGTCTGGCGCAGGAAGGCGAGGATCTCCGCCTTGCGCTCGCCGATCTCGCGCTTGAGCTCCGGGGTGAGCGCCCCCTTCGGCGCGCTGAAACGCAGCCCCTCGCCCTCCCGGCGCAGCTCGATCCGGCACTCCCGCAGGTGGGCCAGGAAGCGCACCGTGGACAGACCCGCGACCCCCTGACCGGCCAGGGCGCCGGGCCCGGCCACCCGCTCCACGTAGCCGCGCACCTGGCCCAGGATGTACGGCACGAGACCGCGCCCGTAGGCCTGGATGGCCGGGAACCGCCAGTGCGCCGACACCCACTCCAGCACGTAGAGGCCACGGGCGACGAGGAAGGTCTCCAGGTGCTCGTCCACCAGCGCCTCGTCGAGGGCGCGCACGCGCCGGTAGCCGGCGAGGAAGGCCGCCACCAGCTCCGGGTAGTCCTCGCGGTCCGACAGCCGCAGCACCGAGGCGGCGACATCGTAGAGGTAGTGGCCCCAGCCGGAGTCGGCGAAGTCGATCACCCGCACCTCGCCCTGGGGGCCGAACAGGAAGTTCGATGCCTGCAGGTCGCCGTGGATCAGGCCGAAGACCTCCGGACCGGTGCCGAGGGCCGAGGCGGCCCGGCGCACCTGCCGCGCCGCCTCGGCGAGCACCGGGACGTCGCGGCGCGGCAGCAGCTCCCAGCCGGCGTCCGGCAGGCGCTGCTCGAGGTCGCTGCCGTCCCAGCGCGGACGCTGGAAGCCCGGCGGCGGCACGAAGCCCTCCGCCACCTGGTGCATGCGGGCCATCGTCTCGCCGACCCGGCCGTAGGCCTCCGGCGTCAGGTCCGCTCCGGCGAGGAAGCGCCCCTCGACCCAGCGCAGCAGCGTGCAGGTGCGGGGGGCGGTCCCGTCCGCCGGCTCGTCGTCTCCGGCCACCTCCACCACCGCCTCGCCGTCCGGTGTCGCCACCGGCTCCGGCACGGCGAGACCCGCCTCGGCCAGGGCAACCAGCCACGCCTGCTCCGAGCGGATGGCCGGCAGGTCCGCCGCGCCGGCGCCGTAGATGCGCAGCGCATAGCGCCCGCCGTCCGGCGCCGTCACCCGCAGCGTCGCGTTGACGGTGTCGACCAGCAGCTCCACCGCGGAGCCGGCGAGCCGCCAGCGCGCCAGCGCCGCCTCGGCGAGCCGCAGCACCCGGGCCTCGCGCTCGTCGCGCGCCACCTCGACGACCGGCGGCGTCACAGCACCCCCTCCTCGATCTCCTCGCCCACCGCCGCCGGCGCGGGCTCCTCCGCGGTCATCCAGCGCGCCACCTCGAGGCTCTCCGCGAGGTCGGCCACGGTGGGAGCCTCGAAGAAGGCGGCCAGCGGCAGGTCCACGCCGAAGGCGTCGCGCACCCGGCCGAGTAGCCGGGTGGCGAGCAGGGAGTGCCCACCGAGGTGGAAGAAGCTGTCGTTCACCCCCACCCGTTCGACCTCCAGCAGGTCGCACCACAGGGCGGCCAGCCGCTCCTCGGTGTCGTTGCGCGGCGCCACGTAGGGGGTGGCGCGGCCGAGACGGCGGGTGGCGACGGCGGCCAGCGCCCGGCGGTCCACCTTGCCGTTGGGGGTGAGCGGCAGGGCGTCGAGCACCGCGAAGGCGCCCGGGATCATCGCCTCGGGCAGGCGGCGGGAGAGGTCGCGGTGAATCGCCTCCACGCTGGCCTCCGCGCCCGGCGCCGGCACCACGTAGGCGGTGAGCCGGGTGTCGCCGGCCGGGCCGGCGGTGGGCAGCACCACGGCGGCCGCGAGGTCGCCGCGCGCGGCGAGGGCCGCCTCGATCTCGCCGAGCTCGATGCGGTGGCCGCGCACCTTGACCTGGTGGTCGAGGCGGCCGAGGAACTCCACCTCGCCGCCGGGCAGCCAGCGGGCGAGGTCGCCGGTGCGGTAGAGGCGGCCGCCGGCCCCGGCCGCCGGCTCGCCACTCCCGAGCTCGGCCGCGAACGGATCGGGCACGAAGCGCTCGGCAGTGAGCCCCGGGCGCGCCAGGTACCCGCGGGCGAGGCCGACGCCGCCCAGCAGCAGCTCGCCGGGCACCCCCACCGGCTGCGGCTCGAGGTGGCGGTCGACGACGTGGAGGCGCAGGTTGGCGATGGGGCGCCCGATGGGCACCCGCTCCTCGCCCGGCACGCAGGGGTGCCACGAGACGTCCACCGCCGCCTCCGTGGGCCCGTAGAGGTTGTGCAGCCCGGCTTCTGGCAGGCGCTCGAAGAAGCGGCCCACGGTGGCGGCCGATAGCGCCTCGCCGGAGGCGACCACCCGGCGCACCGAGGCGCAGGACTCGGCCAAGCCGTCCTGCTCCAGGAAGGCGGCGAGCATCGGCGGCACGAAGTGCAGCGTGGTCACCGCCTCGCGACGGATCAGCTCCGCGAGGTAGGCGGGGTCCTTGTGCCCCGCCGGCCTCGCCACCACCAGGGCGGCGCCGGTCAGCAGCGGCCAGAACAGCTCCCATACCGAGACGTCGAAGCTCGCCGGCGTCTTCTGCAGAACGGCATCGCCCCCGCGCAGCGCAAACGCCTCCTGCATCCAGGCGAGCC
>DATACC010000097.1:0-3968 GCA_036259255.1 Thermoanaerobaculia bacterium
GAACCGGCCGTAGCGCCGAAACGCCCGCCGGGCCGCGCCGTCCCTCCCTCCGCCGGCGCTCAGGACCCGGACCCGGCATCGCCCGTGCCGCCGGCGCCGGGCTTGCCGGTCTCGGTCTGCCCGGCGTCGGGTCCTCCGCGGCCGGGTTTTCCGCTGCCGCTCCTGGCGGGCCCCGGCCGCGTCGCCCCGAGGGCCTCGCGCACCAGGTTGTACATCCCGCCGATCAGCCCCACCACCGCCCCGATCACCAGGGCCCAGGGGGTGGTGCCGAAGTGGCGGTCGATCCACCATCCCATCAGCATCAGCGCCCCGACGGCGGCCACCAGCTCGAAGCCGATGCCGGCGAAGCGCATCCCCGAAGAGTCGCGGCCGCTCGGCATCGTCGGTTGTCCTCGCGGTCCTCGCCCGTCTCGGCGGTGTTCGATGATCCGGGTCGGGTTCGGCTGATTGGGGATGGAGACGGTCTTCGACCGCCGCCGCAAGGCCCCTGCGGCAGCCCGGAAGTTACCACGCCGATCGGCGAGGGTCAACCTTCGGGCCAGCCCTCTCCTCCCCCCGAGGCGGCCATCTGGGCGGCGACGAGGTCGGCGTAGCGATGCCGGTTGCGCAGCAGGTCCCGGTGGCGGCCGGCCTCCACGATGCGGCCCTCCTCCAGCACCAGGATCAGGTCCGCGTCGACCACCGTGGAGAGGCGGTGGGCGATGACGATGCGGGTGCAGCGCAGTCGCTGGAGCTCCTGCTGGATGTGGCGCTCCGACTCGGAGTCGAGGTTGCTGGTCGCCTCGTCCAGCAGCAGGATCGCCGGCCGGCGCACCAGGGCCCGCGCCAGGGCGAGCCGCTGGCGCTGCCCGCCGGACAGCGAGGCGCCGCCGTCGGCCAGCAAGGTGTCGTAGCCCATCGGCATGGCCTGGACGTGGTCGTGGATGCCAGCCCGCCGCGCCGCCTCCACGATCTCCTCGAGGGGGCAGCTCGGATCGGCCAGCGCGACGTTGTCGCGGATCGACGTGCCGAACAGGTAGGGCTGCTGGGTGACGATGCCGAGCTGTTGGCGCACCGTGGTCAGGTCGAGGGTGGCGAGATCCTGGCCATCGTAGAGGATGCGGCCGGCGGTAGGAGGATAGAGACCGAGCAGCAGGTTGGCGAGGGTGGACTTGCCGGCCCCCGAGGGGCCGACCAGCGCCACGAAGCTGCCCGGCTCGACCTCGAAGGAGACGTCCTGGATCACCAGGGGCGAGCCGGTGGAGTAGCGGAAGCTCACCCCCTCCACGGTGATGCGGCCGGCGAGGGCGTCCGCCGGCCGCACCTCGCGGTCCTGCTCCCGCGGCTTCTCGAGGACGTCCTCGATGCGCTCCAGGTACCCCCCGAGCTGCTGCAGACGGATGGCGGTGCCGATGAGCTGGCCGAGGGGCGTCAGGAAGCCGGCGGCCAGGGCCGCCAGGGCCAGCATGGTGCCGAGGCTCAGCTCGCCGGTCATCACCAGGTGGCCGCCGTAGAGCAGGATCACCAGGGGCGAGGCGGTGGCCAGCGTCTGCAGCAGCGAGTCGACCCAGGCCGAGAGCCGCCCCTGGGCGAGCGCCACGTTGAGCTCGTCGACGAACAGGTTGCCCCAGGTCTGGCTGGCGCGCCGCTCGGCGCCGAGGCCCTTCAGGGTCTCGATGCCGGCGAGGATCTGGACCTGGTAGTTGCGCGACGCCGCTTCGGTGCTGAGCAGCGACGCCGTCAGCTCCCGGTAGCGGCGCCGGGTGAGCAGGAAGATGCCCACCCGCAGCATGCCCAGCAGCAGCACCAGCACCGCCATGCCCCAGTGGGCGACGAACAGCAGCACCAGGTAGAAGCTGACGAAGATCCCGTCGAGGATGCCCGACAGGGCGCTCGAGGTCAGCAGCTCGCGGATCTGCGAGTTGCTGTTCAGGCGCATCATCAGGTCGCCGGTGCTGCGGTTCTGGAAGAACGAGTACGGCAGGTCGATGAGGTGGTCGAGGAAGTCGAGCGTCAGGCGCACGTCGAGCCGCGTGCGCAGGAACAGCAGCAGATGGGAGCGGATCAGCGAGGTCGCGAAGCTGAACAGCACCAGGGCGGCCAGGCCGGCGGCGAGCACCGCCAGCAGGTGATGGTTCTGGCGCGGCACGACGCGGTCGACCAGCACGCCGGTGAGCACCGGCACCGCCAGGGCGAACAGCTGCAGCAGGATCGACAGCGCCAGCACCCGGCCGAGCAGGTCCCACTCGCCGAGGATGCGCCGCAGGTAGCGGCGGGCGCCGGTGGGCACCTCGCCGGAGCGGTCGAAATCCTGGTCCGGCTCGAACACCAGGGCGACGCCGGTGAAGCTGCGGTCGAGCTCGGCGCGGGAAACGGTGCGCCGGCCGAAGGAGGGATCGAGGATCTCGGCGCCCTGGCGGTCGACCCCCAGCAGCACCACGAAGTGGCTGAACTGCCAGTGCAGGATCGAGCCCGGCGGCAGCAGCTCGAGCTTGTCCAACAGGTCCACCCGCACGGCCCGGGCCCGCAGGTGGTAGCGGCGAGCCGCCTCGAGCAGCGCCAGGGCGTGGGCCCCCTCGCGCCCGCTACCGACCCGGTCGCGCACCTCGTCCAGCCGCACCCGCTTGCCGTGCAGCGCCAGCACCATCGCCAGACAGGCCGCCCCGCAGTCCGCCGCCGTGGTCTGCTGGATGAAGGGGATCCGCCGCCGGCCCGGGCCGAGGCCGGGGCCACCTCGGCCGGCCAGCCGCTGCCACCAGGGCCGCCGCGCGCTGCCGGCGCTCATCGCGCCGCCTCCCGGGCCGGCGGCGCGAAGACGTTCTCCAGCCACGGCAGCAGGGAGACGATCAGCCGGCGCCGGCCGGTGTGCACCTCCAGACGGCCCAGCATGCCGTCGTAGTAGGCGTAGCGCTCGCCGCCCGCCACGAATCGCGGCGCCGGCAGGCGCGCCTCCACCACCACGCTGGGCTCGGCGATGGGCACCGCCTCGGCGATGCTCCCGGGCAGCCGCCGGCGGGCCTGCTCCGGGGCCAGCACGCGGTCGCCGATGCGCTCCACCTGCAGCGACTGGAAGACGTTGGGGTAGCCGCTCAGCTCCAGGCGGGCGGGCATGCCCTCGTGGAGCTGGGGCCGCAGCCGGCCGGGGAGCAGGGCGATCACCCGGGCGCCGTCCCCGGCGTGGGCAGCCCCGGCGGCCTCGGTTCCGGCCTCCCCGTCCCCGCGGCTCCCCACTCCGGCGCTCCCCACCGCGGCGGGCGCCGTCTGCACCACGGCGGGCCCGGTCTCGTACTCGTCGTAGGAGACCAGCGCCACGAAGGCGAAGGCGGCCACGCAGAGGGTGACCAGCAGGAGCGATCCGCGGCGCAGCCAGACCGGCGAGACCTCGAGCAGGCGCCCCTCGGTGTCGCGGCCCCGCCCCTGGTGCTCCAGCGCCTCCTGCCGGAAGAAGCTCGGGGCGCGGGTCTCGCGGGCGAGCTGGCTCTCCAGGGCCAGCCGTTCGAGGGCCGGCGCCAGCAGCCGGGCCGAGCGGTCCAGGACGGCGCCGTCGGCGGCGTCGAAGGGCGGCTCGGCCGGCGGGCGCCACGCCGCCAGCACGGCCACCGCGCGCCCCAGGGAATCGCGCACGGGAACCGCCAGGAGGCGGTCCGCGCTGCCCTCCGCCCCGGCGGACCGGCCGGCCGCTCCGGCGCCGCCGTCGCCCCCGGCACCGGCGAGATCCAGCTCGGGGTCGAAGCGCGGGTCGCCGGCCAGCGTCTCGACCCGCACCGGGCTGGCGGAGCGCAGGACGAAGCTGAGGATGCCGGCCGCGGCGCTGTCGGAGCGGCGGCTGCCGTCGCGCTCCTCGCGCCACAGCAGGTCGCCGTCCGCGTCGTGGAACAGCAGGCGCACCGAGCGGGCCGCGACGAGCTCCGGCAGCCCCGCCGCGACCACCCGGGAGAGGGCGCCGGTGGAGGGCGCTGCCGACGCTTCGCGCAGCAGCGCCAGCAGCC
>DATACC010000098.1:0-24976 GCA_036259255.1 Thermoanaerobaculia bacterium
CGGGCGCCGCGGCGAGGCGGCTGGCCAGGACGCGGGCCGAGGTCAGCGCCTCCTCGCGGCGCTCTTCCACCAGCAGCCGCACCGAGGTGCGGTAGGAGATCAGGGTGAACACCGCCAGGGCCACCAGCAGCAACAGCGAGACCGGCACCAGCACGGCGCCCTCGCGCCGCAGGTCCGGAGCCCGGCGGGGCGCCGCGGAACGGCGCGACGAGGCGTTGCGCAAGGAGGGGCGCCAGGAAGGGCGGGCGGCGCTCACAGCAGCCGGAGGTAGGCATCGGCCAGCGGCTGGCCCCAGAACAGGGCGAAGCCGGCGCCGAGGGCGAGGAAGACGCCGAACGGGAGTTGGCTCTTCAGGCCACCGCGGCCCAGCGCGATCAGCCCCAGCCCCACCACCGAGCCGGCCACCGAGGCGAACAGCAGCGTCACCAGCGTGCCCTTCCAGCCGAGGAACGCACCGATCATGGCGAGCATCTTGGCGTCGCCCAGCCCCAGCCCCTCCTCGCCGCGCAGCAGCAGCCAGCCGCCCCACAGCGCGAGCAGGATGGCGGCCCCGAGGGCGGCGCCGATCGCCGCCGACCCGAGGGAGCCCCAGGAGACGAAGGGCTGGAGGGCGAGGCCCACGGCGATTCCCGGCAGGGTGAGGCGGTCGGGCAGCAGGTAGTGCTCGGCGTCGATGCCGGCCAGCGCCACCAGCAGGGCGCAGAAGAGCATCGCCGCCACCGCGTCGAGGGTGGGGCCGAAGCGCTCGACGGCGGCGAGGAACAGCAGCGCGGTCAGCCCCTCCACCGCCGGGTAGCGCCAGGCGATGAAGGCGCGGCAGTGGCGGCAGCGGCCGCGCAGCAGCAGCCACGACAGCACCGGCAGGTTGTCGCGGGCGCGGATCGGCTCGCCGCAGGACGGACACCGCGAGCGCGGCAGCACCGTCGAGAGTCCCCGCGGCAGGCGGTGGATGACGACGTTGAGGTAGCTGCCGACCACCAGGCCGAGCAGCGTGGCGTAGACGTCGAGGAGGAGGCGGAGAAGCACCGCGGCGATTCTACGGGAGCGGCGACGGTGCGGTGCCCGGCGGCGGGGCGCGGCGGCCGAGCGTTCGGCGGCTCAGCGTTCGGCCGTGGCCCAGAGGTTGAGACGCATCTCGAAGTAGCCGAAGCGGATTCGATCCATCGAGAAGCCGGCGCGACCGAAGTACCAGCCGAGCAGTGGCTGGGTGTAGGCGTACACGTGCTCGTCGATCTCCTCGCGGCTCACCAACCCCACCCGGGCCATGACGTGGAGCAGGCCGTCGGACCACGCCGCCGGGGTGGTGACCACCAGCCGGCCGCCGGGGCGCAGAGTGCGCCGCACCTCGCTGAACAGCACCACCAGGCTCGCCGGATCGAGGTGCTCGACCACCGCCAGCATGGTCACCGCGTCGAGGTGCTCGTCGGGAAACGGCAGCTCCGGTGTGGCGTTGAGGTCGAGGGCGTGCCAGCGGATGCCGGCCGGCGGCGCCGCCGGCTGCTGGCGGTCGATGGCGAGCTTCTCGCGGAACGAGGTGTGGGCCAGGAAGTAGGGATAGCTGCCGCACCCGATGTCGAGGATGCGGCCGCCGCGCAGCTCCGCCGGCAGCAGGCGTTCGGCCTGGCGCGCCCGCAGCCGGGCGAGGAGCGGCTCGAGCAGGCCGTGACCGCGGGTGAAGCGGGCGGGCGGGGTGGGGGACGGCTCGGGTGCGGTCACGGCGCGATTCTACCTGGAGGAGCCGGCGGTGCCGCTCGCGTAGGCGGCGACGATCCGCCGCATGCGCTCGATGCCGGCCCGCAGCTCGTCCACCGGCACGCGCTCGTCGCGGCCGTGGATGCCGGCGAGGATCGGTCCCTCGAGGGCGAAGGGCGAGACCCCGTAAGCGGGAATGCCGCGCTCGCGGAAGTAGCGCGAGTCGGTGAACCCGGCGATCAGGGCCGGCACCACCGGCCCCTCCGCACCGAGCACCTCGGCCACCGCCCGGTAGGCCGGGTGCTCCACCGGCGAGGCCGGCGACGGCGGCGAGGAGAGCAGCACCTCCACCTCCACCTGGCCGCCGAAGGCCTCCCGGAGGCGGTCGAGGAAGGCGTCGGCGTCGGTCTCCGGCAGCAGCCGCACGTCGAGGCGGGCGGTGGCCGTCGGGGCCACCACGTTGATCCGCTCGCCGGCCTCGATCTCCGTCACCTGCACCGTGTCGAGGAACAGGTTGGCCTGGCCCGGGAGCATGCCGCCGCGGGGGCCGTCCGGGCCGACCCACGCGTCGAGATCGGCGAAGCGGCGCCGGGTCTCACCGGTGTGCAGCGGCGCCAGGGCGCCGAAGTAGCGCCGGGCCGCCCCGGTCACCCGCCACTGGGGCGGCAGCTCGAGCACGCGGGCCAGCGCGAGGATCAGGCTGTGGGCGGCGCTGTGGGGATTGAGCCCCGAGGCGTGGCCGCCGCGCCCGGAGGTGGTGGCCTCCAGCCACAGCGGGCGCTTCTGGGCCGTCTCGATGCCCCACCACAGCAGGCGGTCGCCGACCACCTTGTTGGTGCCGCCCTCGCCGAGCACGGCGGCGACGCCGCGGAAGACCTCCGGGTGGTGGTCGAGCAGCCAGGCCGTGCCGCGGACGCCGCCGCTCTCCTCGTCGGCCACGGCCAGGAACACCAGCCCGCGCTCCGGCGGCTCGGGGCGCCGCGCCACCTCGAGGAACGCCACCAGGTGGGCGATGCCGAGGCTCTTGACGTCGAGGGCGCCACGACCCCAGAGCTCGCCGGCCACCAGATCGCCCGAGAACGGCGGCCGCCGCCAGTCGGGTCCGGGCGGCACCACGTCCAGGTGGTGCATCAGCAGCAGCGCCTCGCCGGGCCGCTTCCCCTCGACGCGGGCCACCAGGCTCGCCCGGCCGTCGGCGGTGTGGTAGGTGGTGGTGGCGACGCCGTGGCGGTGGAGGATGCGGGCCAGGTAGCCGGCGGCCCGCGCCTCGCCCCCGGTGGCGCCGCGGGCAGGCGGGTTGGTGGTGTCGATGCGCAGGTAATCCTGCAGCCAGCCGACCGGATCGGCCGGCGGCAGCGGTGGAGCGGCGGCGCCGGCCGGGACGGCGGCGAACACGGTGGTGGCGAACACGGCGGCGGCGGCGGCCACGGTGGCGAGAACCAGGCCGGCGAAACCCAGGGCAGCGAGAGCCGGGCGCGACGGCAGGGGGAGGCGCAGCACGGTGCGGGAGGCTACCAGCAATGGTTCCGGCAGCAATGGTTCCGGGGTGCGGGAGGCCCGGAAACACGAATGGGGTGCCGCCGAAGCGACACCCCACCGTGTCCACACTGGCGCCGCGCGCGAGCGCGGCGCGACGGGGGCGGTGTTACTCGCCGACCGCCGTGGTCTTCTCCGGCCAGATCAGGAAGTACCCGTCGGCCCAGAAGATGTCGTTGTCGTACGAGGTCGGGTTGTACGGCCCGGTGGTGGTCGGCGACAGGGTGGCACCCCAGCTCGCGATGTCGGCGCCGGCGTCGCGGCCACCGCTCGCCACGCCCATCACGTTGCGGGCCAGCGGGTTGCCGGTGTTCAGGGCGTAGCCGTAGGGATGCTTCCAGCCATCGCGCAGCGGCACCTCGTTGATGTAGGCCGGCACCAGGAAGCTCTCCACCTCGGTGCGCGAGTTGGTGAAGTCGGCCCCGGAGTAGCTGTCGTAGATGCCCTGGACGTCCGCGCCCGCGGCGGCCGCACCGACCTCGTCGGTGAGCCACGCCATGGCGGCGGTGCCCCAGTTGCGCATGTCGGCCATGGTGCGCTTCTGCTTGGCCTTCTGCAGCGACTCCAGGAAGTTCGGGATCAACAGGGCGGCGATGATGCCGATGATCGCGACCACGATCAGCAGCTCGATCAGCGTGAAGCCCCGCTGGCGCCGCATCAGTTTCCTCATCATCATGTTCCAGTCCTCCTTGCCAGGTATGGCTGCCAGGATGTTGGCGGTCCGTTCGTCCGGGGTGGAGTGCAGGGACTGTGCCGAGGGTGAAAACCCCTGTCACCACTGCGAATTCCGTGTCTCGCCCGGCGCTCTGTGACACTGGTTGTCACCACCCCCGTCAAGAATCGTCGGCCCCCGCCAGGCGGAGCAGCAGGGCCTCGTAGAGGCGGACCCCCTCCTCGAACCCGGTCAGCGAGATGCGCTCGTTGAGGGTGCCGTACTGGCTCATCTGGAGCACCTCGGGGGTGAGCACGTTGAAGGGCGAGAAGCCGTAGGCCGTGATGCCGTGGTGGCGCAGGAAGCGGGCGTCGGTAATGGTGGAGGGAAGCATCAGCGGCCCGTGGACGACGTCCGGGTAGCGCTCCTCCATCAGCCGGTCGATCTCCTGGAAGGCCCAGTGGTCCAGCGGGCTGCTGGTGCCCGGCGGGCTCTCCTCGACGACGATCTCCGGCAGGGCGAAGCGCGTCCACGGCGGCAGCAGCTCGTCGAGCGCGCGGCCGGTGTCCTCGCCAGGCAGCAGCAGCAGGTTGAGCCGCAGCTCCCAGCCGCCGCCGGCGACCGGGTGCAGGCCCTGGGGCAGCAGCACGTTCTGGAAGAAGCCGCGCAGGTAGGCCGACAGATCGTCGAAGGTCGGGCGGTCGAGGAGCAGCGTCCGGGGGTGGGTCAGCAGCTCACGCAACCGCCGGGCATCGCGGGTCGGGGCGTAGGAGCGCAGGAAGCGCTCCGTCTCGGGGACCAGCTTCGGCTCGCCGCGATAGAGCCGGGCGTTGTCCAGGATGTCCTGCTCCAGGGCCGCCAGCGGCTCCCGGGTGCCGCTGCACAGGGTCACCCGCACCAGCCGCTTCTGGGCGAACTCGGTGCCCCAGTACTTCGCCTCCCCGGGGCGCCGCCCCTCCACCGCCCCGCCCTCGGTGAGCACGACCGCGAAGCGGCGGACGAGCTCCGGGTGGGTGGCGAGGAAGAAGCGCATGCCGAGATGGCTGCCCACCTCCTCGCCGGTGGTGGCGAGGAAGATCACCGAGCGCTCGGGGCGCTCGCCGCTCCACACCAGGCGGCGCAGGGCCATGAGCTGGGCCACTGCCACGCTCTTCATGTCGAAGGCGCCGCGGCCGTAGAGCCACGGCCCGTCGATGACGCCGTCGAAGGGCGGATGGCTCCATGCCTCGGGCCGCAGCACCGCCTCCACGTCGACGTGGTGGTGGAGGACCACCGCTTCGTGGCTGCGGCCCTCGATCACCGTCCACACGTTGGCGTCGTCGCCGACCCGCTCGACCACCGGCACCAAGCCGAGCTCGGCGAGGCGGTCGGCCAGCCACAGGGCCCCGGCCAGCTCGCTGCCCTGGGGAGTGGTGTCGATGGCGATGTACTCGCGCAGCATCTGCACCTCGGGCAGCAGCGCGTAGCGCTCGGCCGACCACGCCATGGTGCCGTCGCGCTCCACCCGGGGCACCAGGAAGAACGCGAGCAGCACCGCCACGGCCCCGGTGACCGCCAGGCTGCCGTAGAGAGCGATGCGGGCGCTGGTGCGCCGCCGCCGCTCCACCCGGCTGAACCGTTGCCCGTGTGCTGCCCTCGCCATCGGCCCCCTCGTCGTGATTTCCGGCTCCGCCCGGCGTCGTCCTGCGGCTCTCCTCCCGGGGAACGGGAATCCTAGACGCTACAATCCCGGCCCGTGAACGTCCCCTACTTCGACCTCGCCCGCGCCCGCGCCCGCATCGAGGACGACCTCCAGGCGCGCTGGCGGCGGGTGCTCGACAGTACCGCCTTCGTGCTCGGCCCCGAGGTCCAGGAGCTGGAGAGCGGCTTCGCCCGCTTCGTCGGGGCGGCCGGCTGCGTGGCGGTGGCCAACGGCACCGACGCCCTGGTGCTGATGCTGCGCGCCCTGGGTGTGGAGCCCGGCGACGAGGTGATCGTGCCCGCCTTCACCTTCTTCGCCACCGCCGAGGCGGTGGCCCTGGCCGGGGCGGTGCCGGTGTTCGCCGACGTCGACCCGGAGACCCTGAACCTCGACCCGGAAGATGCCGGCCGGCGGGTGACCGCGCGCACCGTCGGTGTCCTCGGCGTGCACCTCTACGGCCGCCCCTTCGACGCCGACGGCCTGCAGGCGCTGTGCGACCGCCACGGCCTGTGGCTCGCCGAGGACGCCGCCCAGGCCCACGGCGCCTCCTGGCAGGGGCGCCCGGTGGGCACCCTCGGTCGCCTCGCCGGGTGGAGCTTCTATCCCACCAAGAACCTCGGCGGCTTCGGTGACGGCGGCGCGGTGACCGGCCCGGACCGCGCCCTGCTCGACCGCGTGTACCTGCTCGCCAACCACGGCCAGGATCGCCGCTACCATCATCTGCTGGTGGGCACCAACAGCCGCCTGGACGCGCTGCAGGCGGCGGTGCTCAACTGCCGACTGGCGCATCTCGCCGCCGACAACGAGCGCCGCCGCCAGATCGCCTGCCGCTACCAGGGGCTGCTCGCCGGCGCCGGCGACGTCTCCTTCCCCGTCGACCGGCCCGGCGCCTTCACCGTGTACCACCAGTTCGCCCTGCGCACGGCCCGGCGCGACCAGCTCGCCGCCTTCCTCGCCGAGCGCGGCGTCGGCAGCTCGATCCACTACCCGGAGCCGGTGCACAGCCAGCCGGCCTTCGCCGACCACCGCCAGGCCGGCGAGGCGATGCCGGTGGCCGAGGCGGCGGCCCGGGAGCTGCTCTGCCTGCCGGTGTTCCCCGAGCTCACCGACGACGAGGTGGAGCGGGTGGGCGCCGCGGTGCGCGCGTTCTACGAGGGCTGATGGCGGCGCGGCGGGCCGGCTCCCCTGCACCGCCGCCCGGGCCTCCCGCGCCCGGCGGCACCGCCGACGCCGCCGACCCCGCCCGGACCGCCTCCTCCCGGCTGCGGTCCTCCCGGCCCGGCGCGTCCCGACCGGGTGGGGCCGACGGCTCCCTGCGGAGTGCCGGACCCCAGCGTGCCGCCGTCCAGGCGGGCCTCGCCGCCCTCGTCTGCGCCGCCGCGCTCGCCGCCGCCACCGCCTGGCTGCCGCTGTCCCACGACGACCTGTTCCTGCACCTGGAGACCGGCGAGTGGATCGTCGAGCACCGCGCCGTCCCCACCACCGACCCGTTCTCCCACACCCGGGCCGGAGAGCGCTGGGTGACCCACGAGTGGGCGTTCTCGCTGCTGGTGTGGGCCGGCGAACGCCTCGGTGGCCTCGGGGCCTTGAGCGGCCTCAAGCTGGCGCTGGCGCTGGCGCTGTGGGCAACGGTGGCTGCCACCGCCTGGCGCGCGGCGCGGCGCTCGGCTCCGCACGATCCCGCCGCTGCGGCGACGCCGTTCCCGCCGGCCCTGCTGGTGGCGCCGCTGGTCGCCCTGGCGGTGTACGCCGTCTCCCTCGAGCTGATCCTGCGCGCCGCCCTCGCCGGCGCCCTCTGCTTCGCTCTGCTCGTCCTGCTGCTGCCGCGCTTCGCGGAGCGGCCAGGCTGGCGGCGGGGAGCGCCCATCGTGCCGTTGGTGCTGCTGTGGGCGAACCTCCACTCCGGGGTGATCTTCGGTCTCTTCCTGCTCGGCCTGGCGGCGGCGGAGGGGGTGGTCCGGGGGCGCCGCCAGGGTGCGGGGAGCGGCGCACGGCCCAGTGCGTGGCTGGCGCTGGCCGCCGCCGCGGGGCTGGCAGCCCTCGTCAACCCGAACGGTCTCGAGGCGCTGCTCTATCCGCTGCGCCTGGCGGCGCTGCTGTCGGACCCGGCGAGCGGCTTCACCCGCGGCCACTTCGCCGGCGGCTGGAGCGGGCGCGAGGCGCTGCTCGCCCTGCTCGCCGCGGCCGCCCTCGCCGGCCTGCTGCTGGCCCGCCGCCGCGGCCTCGGCGCCGCCGGCGAGCGCTGGCCCGCCTTCGGCTGGATCGCCCTGGTGGTGTTCGCTGCGCTGTCGCTGCGCACCGCCCGCGTCGGAATCGAGCTGGCGGTGCTGGCGGTGCCGGCGACGGCGGCGGCCTGGGCGCCGCTACTGGCCGCCCTGCCCGCGGCGCGCCGCGCCGGGTGGGCCTTCGCCGCCGTCGTCTCGCCGGTGGCGCTGGTGCTGGCGGTCCTCATCGCCAGTCACCGCCCTCCCGGCGCGGTTTCGCCGGCCTTTCCGGAGGATGCCGTGGGCTTCCTCGCCGAGCACGGCGTGCGGGGCCGTCTGTTCCACCACCAGAACTGGGGCGGCTACCTCGCCTGGCGTCTCGGCGTGCCGCTGTTCTGGGACGGCCGCAACGACGTGTTCGCGCCGCTGGTGCGCGAGCTCGCCACCACCCCCTTCGCCGAGGTCGCCCGCCGCCACCGCGTCGGCACGCTGCTGCTGTCGGGGCGCGAGGTCGAGCAGCTCGCTGCGGAGCTCGCCAGCGGCCGCTGGCAGCTCGCCTGGCACGACGAGCGCTCGGCGGTGTTCTACGCCCGCCGGCCCGAGACGGCGACCGGGTCACCTCCTGCCGCGCCCGCTATACTGGTTCCGTGGCAGGCGCCCGCCGCGCCGCCCTGAACCCATCCCCGGAGGTCGCAGACACCCATGTCCACCAAAGCCCGCGTCGCGGTCGTCAAGACCCAGCCCGACACCGTCCTCGACGACGTCGGGCGGACGATGGAGCTCGCCGGGGTCCGGGAGCACCTGGACCCGTCGGCGACGACCATCCTCAAGGACAACATCTCCTGGCACTTCCCGTTCCCCGGCGCCAACACCACCCCGTGGCAGCTCGAGGGCACCATCCTGAAGCTGC
Organism: Thermoanaerobaculia bacterium; assembly: GCA_036259255.1. Taxonomy (GTDB): domain Bacteria; phylum Acidobacteriota; class Thermoanaerobaculia; order Multivoradales; family JBCCEF01; genus DATACC01. Next base: position 8,676 of record DATACC010000098.1, read on the forward strand.
GCGAGGACGGCTACCGCGACCTCGTGTGCGTGCAGAACGACACGGTGGTCACCGATCCGAAGAAGGGCGAGCGGCTCAACCGGTACCTGCCGGTGCTCGGCAAGCACGGCGTGCCGGTGCGCTACAACTGCTTTCCCGAGGACCTGCAGTGGGTGCGGTACGAGCCGAAGGGGCCGATGCTGGTGCTGCCCAAGATCTTCCCCGAGGGCATCACCATCCCGGAGTTCTTCCTCGGCAAGAACATCGTTCACCTGCCGACCGTCAAGTGCCACATCTACACCACCACCACGGGGGCGATGAAGAACGCCTTCGGCGGCCTGCTCAACACCCGGCGCCACTACACCCACTCGTGGATCCACGAGACGCTGGTCGACCTGCTGCGCATCCAGAAGGAGATCCACTCGGGGCTGTTCGCGGTCAAGGACGGCACCACCTGCGGCAACGGGCCGGGTCCCCGCACCATGGTGCCGGTGGAGAAGAACGTCCTGCTCGCCTCCGGCGACCAGGTGGCCATCGACGCCGTGGCGGCCAGGATGATGGGCTTCGACCCGATGTCCATCAAGTACATCCGGCTCGCCCACGAGGCGGGGCTCGGGGTGGGCGATCCGCGGGAGATCGAGGTGGTGGGCGAGGACGTCTCGAGCTGGAACTTCCGCTTCACCGTGGGCGACAACGCGGTGTCGCGCTTCGGCGACCTGGTGTGGTTCGGGCCGCTCCACGGCCTGCAGAAGCTGCTCTTCCGCACGCCGCTGGTGTACTTCTTCGTGTTCGGCTCGTTCTTCTACCACGACTACGTGTGGTACCCGACCATCGGCAAGCGGCGCACCGAGAAGTACCGGCGGGAGAGCCAGTGGATGCGCCTGTTCGAGCAGTACCCCGAGTCGAGCGCCGAGGAACGGGCCGCCTGAGCGGCACCCGCCGCGCCCGCCCCGGGGCGGCTCGCCCACGATGAACGAAGATCCGCGCCCCGCCGCCGCGGCGGCGTCCCGGCCGGCGCGGACCGCGCCCGCCCCGAATTCTCCGGAGGCCGCCGGCGCGGAGCCGACCCGCTCCGGCCTGGAGCACCTCGCCCGCCGCCTGCTGGTGCCGGCGGTGCTGGCGCTGGCCGCGCTGGTCGCCCTCACCTTCTTCGCCGACGCCCGCGAGCTGGCGGCGCGCCTCGGCGAGTTCGATCCCTGGCTACTCGCGCCGGTGCTGGCGCTCTCGCTGGTCAACTACGCCCTGCGCTGGGTGCGCTGGGAGCTCTACCTGCGCCGTCTCGGGTCGCGGCTGCCGGTGGCGGTGAGCGTCGCCATCCTGCTCGCCGGCTTCGTCCTCTCGATCACCCCGGGCAAGGCCGGCGAGCTCGGCAAGGCCTGGCTGGTGCGCGAGTGCGGTGGCGGACCGGCCCTGCGGGTGGTGCCGGCGGTGCTCGCCGAGCGGGTGACCGACCTGCTCGGCGTCGTGCTGCTGACCGCCCTCGGCGCGCTGGCCCTTCCAGGCGGGGGCTGGATCGCCGCCGCCGGGGTGGCCGCGGTGGCCGCCGCGGTGGCGCTGGTCGCCTGGTCCGCCGCTGCCCGGCGACTGTTCGCGCTGCTCGCCCGCCTGCCCCGCCTCGCCCCCCGGGTGCACCACCTGGAGGCGCTCTACGCGGACCTGCGCCGGCTGCTCACCGCCGGCCCCCTGGCCGCCGGCCTGGCGCTGGCCACCGTCGCCTGGGGCGCCGAGGGGGTGGGCTTCCTCCTGGTGGTGCGCGACTACGCGCCGGCGGCGGGCCTGCTGCGGGCGGTGTTCGACTACAGCGCCTCGACCCTGGCCGGCGCCCTCTCGATGCTCCCCGGCGGTCTGCTCGCCGCCGAGGGAAGCCTCGCGGCGCTGCTCGGCACCCAGGGCCTGGACCCCGCCGCCGCCGCCTCGGCCACCCTGATCATCCGCGCCGCCACCCTGTGGTTCGCCGTCGGCCTGGGTTTGCTGGCGCTGCCGTGGCTGCTTCGCGTCGTGCGCCGGCGCGCCGCCCGCCCCTGAGGCCGCTCCCCCCACCGTCAGCCGCGGCGGCCGAGGCCGGCGAGGCCGGCGCCGGCGGTGACCACCGCCACCGCCACCAGCCGCTTGATCCCCGCCGCGGTCAGCGCCACCGCCGGCGCCACCGCCACGAGACCGGCGGCGAAGACGATGATCGACTCGGTGATGCCGAAGGCGGCCGGCGTGATGCTCAGCACCACCGAGAACGCCGCCACCGTGGCCACCAGCAGCGCCGACCACGGCGCCAGCGGCACGCCCACCAGGGCGAAGGCCGAGTGGATCGAGGCGGCGGAGGCGAGCAGGATGGCGAGCAGCAGGGCCACCAGCCGACCCTTGCGCATCCCCCGCAGCCGCACCACCCCGTCGAGCACCGGTGCCAGGCGGCGGGCGAGGCGTCCCGGCAGCCAGCGCAGCGGGACCGCCAATCGCGGCGCCGCCGCCAGCACCAGCAGGCAGGACGCCCCGACCCCGGCGAACGCCACGGCGAGCAGCCGCGCCACGGCGCCGCCGGGCAGGCCGAGCACCGCCAGGGCGGCGAGGCCGAGGGCCGAGGTGATGGCGAAGTGCAGCGTGTAGGTGGCCATCTGCAGGCTCAGGAAGTGGCTGAACGGGAGGCGGTGCTGGCGCTTGAGATAGACGGCGCGCACGCCGGTGCCGCCGACCAGCGGCGCCAGGTAGTTGGCGAGCGTCGACCAGCTCGACAGGTTCACCGCCTCGACCACCCGCAGGCGCACGCCGAAGGGGCGGGCGACCTCGCGGGTGAGCAGGCCGCGGGTCACCAGCAGGACGGTCTCGAAGAGCACCACCAGGGGCAGCACGGCCGGCCGCAGCTCGAGATGCTGCAGCAGGACGTCGCGGCGCTGGTAGAGGTAGACCGCGCCAGCGAACAACAGGGCGAGGGCGAGCAGCCCTCCCGCCACCCGCCGCCACCGCGGCCGCCCCGCTGCGCCGGCCCGGAGGTCGCGGTCGTCCCCGGGGCCGTCGGCCGCCGCCGGGGAACCGGTCCCGAGGGCGGAGTGCTCCGCCGGCCGCGGCGGCTTCGCTTCGCCGGCGGTCGCCCCGCCGACCCCCGTCACGACCTCCTCCGGGCGCTCCAGAAGGTGAGCACCCGGCGCTGCGGCGGCACCCGGCGCTCGATGGCCGTGGCGAGGCGCAGGAGCGGTCCCGGCAGGAAGCGGTAGAGCCGCGTCGGCATCAGGTACGTGCTGCGCGAGGCGAGCACCTCGAAGCCCTGCCGCTCGAGCTCGGCAGCCACCGCGGCGGGGGCGGTGAAGCGCAGCCCGCCCGAACGCCGCCGCCCGGCCAGCACCGCCAGCGGCTCGCCGGCGTGGCGCAGGCTGCCCCGGTTCAGGGTGTCGAAGAGCCAGATGCCGCCGGGCCGGAGGATGCGGCCGATCTCGGCGGCGAGGCCGGAGAGGTCGGTGTAGTGGAAGGCGAGGCGCAGGGTCACGACGGCGCCGAAGCTGCCGTCGCGAAACGGCGCCGCGAAGGCGTCGCAGCGCACGCCGGGGGACGCGGTGCGGCGCCGGGCGACGCGCACCATGTCGAGGTTGTAGTCGGCGGCCATCACCCGGACGCTGCGCTCGCGCTCCAGCAGTGCGGTCATGCGGCCGGCGCCGCTCGGCAGGTCGAGCACCGGCGTGCCCGGGCCGAGACCGGCCGCGGCCAGCAGCTCGAGCACGGCGTCGCCGTCCACCGCCAGGGCGAAGCGGCCGATGCGGCTCTCGTAGGCCTCGGCGTCGCGGAAGGCGGCCCACTGGCGGCGCTTCCGGAGATCCGCCTCCTCAGGCACGGAGGGGCTTGGCGAAGCCGACGAACATGCCGATGGGACCGCGCCGGTAGAAGCGCGCCTCGAGCCCCTCCGCGCGCAGCGCGCGCTCCATCTCGGCGTGGTCGCGCAGCCAGCGGGTGTAGAGCGGCAGCTCCTCGAGGATGGTGTCGTGGCGGTGGCGTAGCACCGGCAGGAAGCGGCCCAGCGGCCCCAGGGTGATGCGGTCGAGCAGTGTCCGCAGCACGCCCGGGCGGGGCTCGAAGTAGACCAGCCAACCGCCCGGTCGCAGCACCCGGCGCAGCTCCCGTGCCGCCCGTGGATAGTCCGTCAGGTGGTGCAGGACGCTGTCGACCAGGATGCCGTCGAAGGTGTCGCCGCCGAGGGGCAGGTCGTGGCCGTCGCCGGCCAGCAGCAGCCCGGCCGGGTTGCGCAGCAGCAGGTCGACGGAGTACTCGAGGCCCACCAGCCGCCGGTAGCCGAGCTGGCGCAGGATGCGTAGGTTGAGGCCGTCGCCGCAGCCCAGCTCGAGCACGCGGCCGTCGCGCCGGGCGCGGAAGAAGCGACGCAGCCGCAGCCGGCGCAGCCAGAGCTGGCGGCGGCCGTGGAGGTAGGCCTCCTCCCAGCGCTGCCGCGCCTCGGGATCGTCGTGGGGGTTGTCGCTCATCGCCGGGCGCCGTGGAGCAGTCGACTGCAACGCTCGGCGATGTTACCCCACGCGAGCTCGCCGGCCGCCCGCCGCCGGGCCGCCGCCCCGAGCCGCTCGCGCAGCGCCCCGTCCTCGAGCAGGCGCACGAGGCAACCGGCGAGTCCTTCCCAGTCGCCCGGCGCGGCGAGCAGGCCGGTCTCGCCGTCGACGACGGCGTCGGGGATGCCGCCGGCGGCCGTCGCCACCGCCGGCACCCCGAACAGGGCGGCCTCGAGGAAGACGATGCCGAACCCCTCGACGTCGCGCTCGTCGACCACCGCCGGCAGTACCAGCACGGCGGCGCGGCGGTAGGCGGCGCGGAGTACCTCGTCCGGCACGCGGCCGAGGAAGCGCACCCGCTGGCCCACCGGGTCGGCCGCGAGCCACCCGCGCAGCCGGGCCAGCTCGCCCTCCCGGTGGGCCAGCGAATCGCTCGGCTCACCGCCCACCACCCAGAGCTCCGCCCGCACCCGCTCGGCGACCCGCGGAAAGGCGTGGCGCAGGAACGGCCCCAGCCCCTTGCGCGGCACCACCCGGCCGACGAAGAGGACGACCGGCGCGTCGCTCGCCGGCAGCGCCTCGGGCGCGGCGGGACCGGCGGCGAAGGCGGGGTCGACGCCCGGCGGCAGCAGGTCGATGCGCCCGGGCGGCACGCCGAGCCCGGCGGCCAGGCCGGCGACGTGGCGGCTGATGGCGAGCACCCGCCGGTAGCGTGGCAGCGTCCAGCGCAGGAAGCGCCGATAGAGGGCGCCGCCGTAGGCCATGTCGGAGCCGAACACCAGGGCGACGCGGGGCACGCCGAGGAGCAGGCACGGCAGCACCACCAGGCCGGCGAGGGGCGCGCTCAGCACCAGCACCACGTCCGGCCGGCGGCCGAGCAGCCGCGCCCCGAGCGCCCACGGCAGCCAGGCGAGGAAGCCGGCGAACCGGGGCAGCGGCGCGCGGCGCAGGCGGAACGGCTCGGCGGCGGGGGAGGCGGCCCGCGGCGCCGCGCCGGTGAGCACCGTCACCTCCTCGATCTCGCCGAGGCTCGCCGCCAGGTGGTAGGCCAGGTTCTCGGCCCCACCGAGCCGCGGCGGGAAGTTCCAGGTGACGAGGAGGACCTTCATCGCGCCGGCGGCGCGGGGGCCGACGACCGGGGCGGCGAAGCCCCGCGGACGGATGCTGGCGCCACCCGCGGCGCGGTCTCCGCCGGGGCGGTGGCCGCGCCCGCGGTCTCCGCAAGGCCTGCCGCCAGGGTCGCGGTGTCGCCGAGCCCCCTGGCGCCGAGCTCCGCATCGCCGAACCCCGGGCCCACCCGCTGGCGCTTGAGCAGCAGCAGGATGCGCTCCTGGTTGAGGCGGACCCGCAGCAGCATGTCGGCCACCAGGGCGGAGACCAGGACCACCACGCCGAGCGACACCAGCAACCCGCCGGCGAAGCCCACCGCCTTGTACGGCGTGAAGGTGCCGGTACGCAGGTAGTGCGCCACCAGCCCGGCGAGCATCACGAGGCCGGGCAGCAGGAAGACGGCGGCGATCGCCCCGATCACCTGCAGCGGCCGGAAGTCGAGGATGAAGCGGCCGATGATGCGGGTGGTCATCAGCGCGTACCGGGTGAGGTTCGAGGCCACCCGCGACTCGCCCACCGCGCGCTCGCCGCGGATCCGCAGCGGCACCTCGAGGATCGGGATGCGCTTGGCGGTGAGGTCGAGGAAGGTCTCCTGCGTGTAGGTGAAGTGGCCGAACAGGTTGAGCTGCAGGGCCGCCTCCCGGGAGTAGGCCCGGTAGCCGCAGGAGACGTCGCGGAAGCGGCGGCCGACCAGGAAGCTGATCAGCCAGGCCATGCCGCGGTTGCCCCACCGCTTGCTCGCCGGCATGCGCGGCAAGAGGCTGGGGTCGAGGAAGCGCGACGCCGTGACCATGCCGGCGCGGCGCTCGAGGATCGGGGCGATCAGGGCCGGGATGTGGCGCGGATCGAACTGGCCGTCGGCGTCGAGGGTGACGAGGACGTCGGCGCCGCGGCGCAGCGCCTCGTCGAGCCCGGTGTGGAAGGCGGCACCGACACCGAGGTTGGTGCCGTGGGAGACCACCGACGCGCCGGCCGCCACGGCCTGTTCGGCGGTGCGGTCCCGGGAGCCGTCGTCGATCACCAGCACCTCGCGCTCGTCGACCCCCTCGAGGTGCCGCGGGATGGCGGCGATCACCTCGGCGATGGTCGCCTCCTCGTCGAGTGCCGGAATCAGCACCACCAGCTTCACGGGCGTGCCCTCACCGATCTCGCGTCGCCGCGGCCGGGCTCGCCCGGGGCGGGCGCCGCGGGGCTCCGGGCGGGGGCGCCTCCCGGTGCCCCGGCACCGCTGCCGGTCCCGCGCCGCGCCATCAGCCTCGCCCACAGCGCCCGGTTGTCGTAGAGGCGCCCGGCGTCCTCGGCGATGTTGCGGCGCCAGGCGGCGAGACGCCCACGGTCCGCCTCGATTTCCCGCAGCAACGCCGCCAGGGCCGCCGCGTCGCCGCGCGGGAACACCGCCCCGAAGGGGCCCGGCGCCAGCAGGTCCGGCAGGCCGCCGGCGTCGCTCGCCACCACCGGCACGCCGGCCGCCAGCGCCTCCACCAGCACCAGCGGCGGATGGGGGAACGACTCGTGGCGCATCGGCAGCACCACGAGATCGAGGCCGGCGAGGAAGCTCGCCACGTCGACCCGCCCCTCCACCCGCACGATCCCGGGAGCGGGGACGGCGGCGAGCAGCGACTCGACCTCCGCGCGCTCCGTGCCCTTGCCGCTCCACGCGATGCGCAGCTCCACCGGTCGCGCCGCGACGGCCAGGGCGTGGACGGCGCGCACCAGCTCCGGCACCCCCTTGACCGGCGAGTAGTGCCCCAGGTAGCCGATCACCAGGCGCTCGCCGCCGCCGTCTCCCTCCCGCGCGGCGACGGGCGCGGGGAATTCGCCAGCGGCGCCGAACGGTGCCACCATCACCCGGGAGGCGGGGAAGCCGAGGCGCGCGAGCTGCTCCTGCTGATAGGCGGTGCTCACCACGTAGGCGAGGGCGCGGTGCCCGAACAGGCGGCCGGCCCAGCGAGCGACGGCGGCCGACTTGCCCAGCCGGTGGGCCCACGCCTGGCGATCGGGCCGGCGGCCGCGCCCGGTGGGGGCGACCCGGCTCTCGAAGCACGGCGCGACCACGAAGACCAGGGCGCGGCGGAGGCCGGGCACCAGCGGGCTGAACAGCAGGTGGAAGGCCGGGTTGTTGTCGAGCAGCACCAGGGTGCCGGCGCGCCGCGCCTCCCGGCGCAGGTGGCGCAGGTAGGCGAGCAGCGTGCCGAGCCGCGTCCGCCGGGCGTAGCTCACCACCGGCGCCTCCGGCAGGCCGGGGACGGGGGACGGCAGCAGCAGCCGCAGCTCCATCCCCCGCGGGGCCGCCTCCACCAGCCCCCGCACCAGGGCGGAGCCGCCCTCCAGCTCCAGGCGGCGCCAGAAGAACAGCGACAGCAGCACCGGCGCCGCCTGCTGGCCGTCCGCCGCAGCACCGGCTTGCGCGGAACGGATCATTCGGGTCAGCTTATACTAGGCGGCTCCGGCCGGCCGGCGGCCCCGCGACCCATGGCAAACACCCCCCAGGACGAGCGTCGGATCGACGCGGACTACTACGACTCCACCTACTTCGACTCGGCCCACCAGCACCTCGACTTCGACAGCCCCTTTCAGCGCTACCGGGTGGCCAAGGTGCTGGAGATCTTCGCTCCCGGCGCCGAGCAGCGGGTGCTCGATCTCGGTTGCGGCTGGGGCACCCTCGAGTGGGCTCTGGCGCCCCGCGTCGGCGAGATCGTGGGGGTCGACTTCAGTGCCCGCAGCGTCGAGCTGTGCCGCCAGCGCCTGGCCGAGCTGGGCCTCCCCAACGTGCGCTTCCTGCAGGCCGACGCCGGCGACACGGGGCTGCCCGCCGCGAGCTTCGACGTGGTGCTGGCGGCCGATCTCTTCGAGCACCTCTACCCGGAGGACTCCCGCCGGGTGGTGGGCGAGGCCTTCCGCGTGCTCGCTCCGGGGGGCCGGTTCTCCATCTGGACGCCCCACCGGGGGCACGTCCTGGAGATCCTGAAGAACAACGACATCGTGCTGCGGCGCGCCGAGAGCCACGTCGACTACAAGTCGATGGCCCGCCTGCGCGAGATGCTCGAGGCGGACGGTTTCGTCCTCGAGAAGGCCTACTACGCCGAGGGCCACCTGCCGGGGCTGCGCCAGGCCGAGCGCCTGCTGCAGCGCTTCGTGCCGCCGCTGCGCCGCCGCATCGCCGTGCTGGCCCGCAAGCCCTGATGGCCGCGGCCGGTGCCGGCTCCCCGGCCGCCGCCCCGACCGGAGCGGGCCCGGCCGCGCCGCCCGCCCGCCGCCGCCTGCGCGCCAAGCAGGCCCTGCTCGCCGCCTTCGTCGCCCTCCACCTGGTGGTGTCGCTGTTCTTCGTCGTCCCCGGCTACCTCTCGGTGGACGAGGGCACCTACCACCTGATGGCCAGCAATGCGGCGGCCGGCCGCTGGGTGGAGATCTGGAACGGCTACCGCGAGCTGCCCTCGCCGGAGCTGCGGGCCGGCGCCCTGATGGAGAAGCAGGGGCGCCTGGTGGCCGCCCCGGCCCAGCTCTTCGCCTACCTCGCGGCGCCGTTCCACGCCGCCCTCGGCTACCGCGGCCTGTTCCTGCTCGAGGCGCTCGCGTTCCTCGGCGTGCTGGCCGCAGCCTGGGGGCTGGCGCGGCGCCTGTTCGCGGACCCCGAGGTGGCCCTCGACGCTTGCCTCGTGCTGGCCCTCGCCACCTTCCTGTGGGACTACTCCCAGGCCGCCTGGCCCCATGCCGTGGCCACGCTGTTCGTCACCGGGGCGGCGTGGTGTCTCGCCGGCGCGCTCACCGCCCGTGCGCCGGGCCGCGCCGTCGCCTGGGCCCTCGCCTGCGGGCTGGTGGCGGGGCTCGGCCCGGGCCTGCGCATGGACGCCGCCATGGCGATTCCCGCCCTGCTCCTGCCGCCGCTGTTCGCCCGCCCGCCGCGCTGGCGGATCGCCGGCGCCGTGGCGGCCGGCCTGGTGCCGGGGCTGGCGCTGCTCTCGGCGGTCAATCGGGCCAAGTTCGGCACCTGGAACCCGCTGTCCTACGGCAAGACCGACGACAGCGTGAGCTCCGGGGTGGGTCCGTACCTGGCTCTCGTCGCCCTCGCCCTGGTCGCCGTGGCGGCCGCCTGGCTGCTGAGCCGGGAGGGGGTCCTGCGGCGGCTCGGTCCGGTGGCGCCCGCCGTCGCCCTGGTGGCCCTGGGCGTGGTGGTGCTGGTGGTGCCGGCAGCGCGGCACCTGGTGGTGCGGCTGGCCGACGGAGCCTGGCAGCTCCTGGTGGACTTCCGCGGGCGACCGGACCTGCCGGAGCCGGCCCTGGCGCGCTCGCCGGGTGGCGGCCTGGTGTACCTGGGAGCGCTCAAGAAGTCGCTGCTCCAGAGCTGCCCGTACCTCGCGATCCTGGTGGTGCCGGCGCTGGCCGCCTGGCGCGATCGGGCCCTCGCCTGGCGCGTGGCGCTGCTGGCGGTGGTGCCGGCCGCCTACGTGGCGCCCTACGCGCTCCACGCCTGGCACGGCGGGCTGGCGCTCAACCTGCGCTACTTCACGCCGCTGCTGCCGTTCACCTCGGTGCTGACGGCGGTGGCCCTGGCCCGCCTGCGGCCGCCGCCGGAAGCGTGGAGCGGAGCGCGGCGCGCCGCCGGGCCGCTGGCCGGCGTGGCGGTGGCGCTCTTCTACCTGCTGGTGCTGCGCCCCGCGTTTCCCACCCTGGCGCAGCAGGAGCTCGTCTACCTCACCTTTCCGTTGCTGCTCGCCCTCGGCGCGCTGCTGGCCGGAGCCGCGGGGGAGCTGCTGGCGCACAGCCGCGCCCTGCGTTCGCTCGCCGCCGTCTTCGTCGCCCTGGGCGTCACCTGGGCGGCGCTCGTCACCTTCACCCACGACGCACCGCGGGCGCGCCGGCACCGGGCCGAGAACCTCGCCGTCGCCCAGGCGCTGGCGCCCCATGTGGCGGAGGACTCGATCCTCTTCGTGCCCTACCCCGACCCGTACTTCGGCTTGATCGACAAGCCCGGGGTGCGGCTGGCGGTGCCGTCGCGCGACCAGTTCGCCGACTTCCGCCGGCTGGTGGATCACCACCTGGCGGCGGGGCGGCCGGTCTACGCCGTGTTCCCGCCGGAGCTGTGGCAGGCCCTCGGCCGGGACGGCCGCCTCGCCGGCCTGGAGCTGCGGCTCGAGCAGCCGGAGCTCGGCCTGGCCCGCATCCGCCGGGCCGGTGCCGGCGCCGCCGGCGAGGCGCCGTGAGCCCCGGAGCGCGGCCCCGCACCCGGTGGCTCCTGGCGGCGTTGGCGGCCGCCGCGGTGGCCCTGCCGTTCCTGGTCGTCGACTTCCCGCCCCTGGCCGACCTGCCGCAGCATGCCGCCCAGGTGCGCCTGTTGGGCGAGGCTCTGGGCCGGGGGGGCGAGGTGCCTGGGGAGGAAGCCAGCCTCTACCGGGTGCAGTGGGCGACGCCGTACAGCCTGGTCTATGTCCTGTTCGGCGCCGGGCGCCTGCTGGCCGGCCTGGCGGGTGCGGGGTCGGTGACCGCCGGGCCGGTGCTGGGGGCGCGGCTGGCGATGCTGCTCGTCGCCCTGGCCTGGGTGGCGGCGATCCACGGACTGGCGCAGCGCCGGGGGCGCAGCGCGGCGGCGGCGATGGTGGCCTCGGTGCTGGTCTTCCACCACGCCCTGGGCTGGGGCTTCGCCAGCTTCCTGGTCGGCTGGCCGGTGTTCGTGGCGTGGTTCCTGCGCGTCGAGCGCGATCCGGCGCCGCCCGGCCGCCGCGGCCGCGAGGCGCTGGCGCTGTTCGCGCTGGCGGTGCTCCTCTACCTCGCCCACGCGCTGTGGTGGGCGGCCGGCCTCCTGTGGCTCGGCCTCGACGGGCTGCGCCGCCGCCGGCAGTGGCGCGCGTTGTGGCCGCGAGCGGTGGCGGTGGCGCCGGTGGTGGCGGTGGCGGCCCTGTGGTTCCTGCGCCTCTCGGCCACCTCGTTCTCGACGCCGCCGCTGTGGATCGCCCCGGCGCAACGCCTCGATCCCGGCTGGTGGGTGGAGGCCGCCTTCGGCCTGCTCAAGGGGGGCGCGGAGACGCTCGCCTTCGCGGTTCTCCTCGCCTGGCTGCTGCTCGCCGCCTGGGGCAGCCGCCGTCGCCTGCGCGAGAGCACCGACCTGCGCCTGGCGCTGCTCGCCGCCCTGTTCGTCGGTTGCGCGCTGCTGTTGCCGGACAAGTTCACCAACACCATCGAGTTCAACACCCGCTGGCTGTCGCCGGGGCTCGCCGTCCTGCTGCTGGCGGCGCCGCCGCTTCGGGTGCCCGCCGGGCTGCGGCGCGGCGGGGCGGCGCTGGTCGTCGCCGGCTACTGCCTGGTGGTGGCGGTGGTCTGGCAGCGGGTCGAGCGGGTCGAGCTCTCCGGCCTGCCCCAGGCGCTGGGCGCGCTGCCCGACGCGCCGCGGGTGCTGGGCCTCGATCTGCTGCGCGAGAGCCGCTGGCTGGACAACCGTCCGTTCCTGCAGACCTTCGCCTGGTCCCAGGTGGTCGCCGGCGGCACCCTCAACTTCTCCTTCGCCGACTTCCCCCCCAGCCTGGTGGTCTACGACCCGCCCCGCGACGCCCCCTGGACCGGCGGCCTGGAGTGGTTCCCCGAGCGCCTCCGCGACGGCGACCTGGCGCACTTCGACCACCTGGTGGTCGGGGCGCCGCCCGGGGTGCACGCACGGCTGGCGCAGCGGGATCGGCTGGAGGCGAGGACCCGGGCCGGCCTGTGGCGCCTCTACGCCGTCCGCTCCGGCCCGCCGTAGACGCGACCCTCTACCCGTAGACGATCCACACCACCGCCGCCCCCCACAGCACCATGTTCACCAGGAACGGCACGTCGGTGAGGATCGCCTCCGTGGGATTGCGCTCGTCCTGGCGCTGGTAGACCAGGTACAGGTAGCGGAAGATGCCGAAGAGCACCAGCGGAATGGTCCACACCAGGTCCTGGGTGTCGTACTTCTCCGTCGTCTCCGGGGCGATCGCGTACATCGCGTAGCAGACCACCGCCGAGGCGGTGACGACGTTGATCATCTGGTCGAGGAAGGCGGGGCTGTACTGGGTCAGCACCGCGCGCTGGGCCGTGGCGTCGGCCGCCAGCAGGTCGATCTCGTGGCGGCGCTTGGAGAAGGCGAGGAACAGGGCGAGGAAGATGGTGCACAGCAGCAGCCAGCGCGACACCTCCACCCCCACCGCCGCACCCCCCGCCAGCACCCGCAGCACGAAGCCGAAGCCGATGATCATCACGTCGAGGATCACCACCCGCTTGAGCCCCAGCGTGTAGCCGACGTTGAGCACCAGGTAGATCGCGAGCCACAGGGCGAAGCCGGCGCCGAGCACCACCGCGGCGCCGCCCGCCGCCGCCGTCAGCAGCGCCGCCGCCAGCGCCGCGACGGGAGCTGGTAGGGTTCCCGCCGCTATGGGCCGGTGGCGCTTGAGCGGGTGGTGGCGGTCGTGCTCGCGGTCGCGCAGGTCGTTGAACAGGTACACCGCGCTCGCGGCGGCGCAGAACGCCGCGAAGGCCGCCGCCGCGCGGCCGATCAGCACCGGGGCGAGCAGCCCGTGGGCGAACACCAGGGGCGCCAGGACGAACAGGTTCTTCGCCCACTGCGTGGGGCGCATCGATCGGAGCAGGCCGCGCAACATGGCGCGTATCATACGGAGCCCGCACGCATGACACCGCCGCCGGCGTCCCGCAGCGAGGCGGCGGAGCGCTCCGCGCCCGAGCGCCGGCCCCGTCGACCGCCCCGTCGCCGGCCCGGTCCGACCCTCCTCGTCGCCGCCGCGGCGCTGCTCCTCTGGCTGGTGGTGACGGTGCCCCTGGCCCTCGGTGAGCGCACGCTGTTCTTCCGCGACGTCTTCGGCAACCACCTGCCGCTCAAGGCGTTCGGTGCCGCCGCCCTGGCCCGCGGCGAGATTCCCGCCTTCAATCCCGCCCTCGGCCTCGGCCTGCCCTTCCGCGGCAACCCGAGCGCGCTGGCCTTCTACCCGGACAACCTGCTCTACCTGGTGCTGCCGCTGTGGAGCGCCTTCAACCTCCACTTCGCGCTGCACTGGCTGCTGGCCCTGGTAGCCATGGCGGCGCTGGCGCGGGAGCTGCGCATGGGCCGGGCCGCGGCCCTCGCCGCCGGCCTGACCTACGCCGGCTCCGGGTTCGTGCTCTCGTGCCTGTCGTTCTACAACACCCTCACCGTGGCGGCGTGGTGGCCGCTGGCGATGGCCGGGGCGGTGCGCGGCGGCGCGGGTGGGGTCGCGCTGGGCGGCGCCGCCTGCGGCCTGGCGCTGCTCGGCGGCGAGCCCCTCACCGCGGCCCTCGGCATGCTGCCGCTGCTGGTCGCCGCCGTCGGCCGCCACGGCAGCCGCCGCGGCCTGCTCCACGCCCTCGGGGTGGGCGCCGTGGGCCTGCTGGTGGCGGCCCCCCAGGTGGTGGCGACGGCCCGCATCCTCGGCTACACCTTCCGCGGCAGCCACGGCGCGGCGCTGCCCCAGGTGGCCGCCTTCACGCTCAACCCGCTGCGCTACCTCGAGCTGGTGGTGCCGCTGCCCTGGGGTTGGCCGCTGGACGTGGGGCCCCAAGGCTGGTGGCTGGCGCGCTCGGCGCCCAACGTCACCTACTACCTGTCGCTCCACTTCGGCGTCGTCGCCCTGGTACTCGCCGCCGTCGCCGCGCGGCGTCGCGCGCCGTGGGCCGCGCTGGCGGTCGCCGGGCTGGCCTTCGCCTGGCTGTGGGGGCTCGAGCCGGAGCTGTTGGCCGCCGTCACCTTCGGCGTGTTCCGCTTTCCGGAGCGCTTCCTGTTCTGGTTCGCGCTGGCGGCGCCGCTGCTCGCCGGCTGGGGGCTGGACGAGGCGCTGGCGCGGCCACGGGGTGCGCGGCGGCTGGCGACGGCCCTCGGCACGGTGCTGACGGTGCTCGGACTGGGGTTCGGCGCCGGCCGGCCGCTGCTGGCGCGGCTCGCCGCCGGCACCGCCCCGGCCGGCAGCGAGCTGGCTGGTCGCGTCGAGCGGCTGGTGTCGTTCCAGGCCGGGGCGTGGAGCCTGAGCCTGCTGGCCGGCGGCGCGCTGCTGCTCGGTGTCGCCTGGGTGGTGCGGCGGGAGTCGCTGCTCTCGGAGCACCGGGCCGGGCTGCTGGCTGCCCTCCAGCTCGTCGCCCTGCTGCCGCTGTTCCCACTGGTGCGCACGGCGCCGGTGGAGCCGTTCCGGCAGCCGCCGCCGTGGGCCGGGCGCGTGGCCGACGAGAGGCCGGCGAACGAGGGGCCCGGGAGCGACGGAGGCGGGCGGGAGGGGCCGGGCCGCGGCGCCGCGGTCTTCTACACCCTGGAGCCGCGGCCGCCCTGGGAGGCGCCGGTGCCGCATCGGCAGGAGGTGGGCAACCGCGCCGCCGCGCACCGGCGCAACGCCCTGGACCTCGCCGGCACCCCCGGCGTGCTCCACGGCCTCACCTACCCGCTGTGGCCCGACATGGAGGGGCTGGCACCGCCGCTCTACACCTACCTCACCGTCCAGCTCGCCCGGGCGCCGTGGCGTGCGCGGGTTCCGTGGCTGCGGGCGGTCGGGGTCGAGGCGCTGGTGACCCACCGCCCGGTGCCGCCGCACCCCGACCTCGCCCTGCTCGACCGGGCCGAGCGCCACGGGCAGCCCTCGCGGCTCTACGCGGTGCGCGACCCGGCGCCGGCGGCGTGGTGGCCGCGGGCGGTGGAGGCCTCGGCCGGTCCCGAGGCGGCCCTCGCCCGGGTGGCGGCGCTGGGCGATCCGGTCGCCACCGTGGTGGCGCCGCGGGCCGTGGAGCACGACCCGGCGGGCGCGGTGCGGCTCGTGGCGGCCCGGGCCGGGAGGATCGAGCTCGCCGTCGCCAGCCGCGACGGCGGCTTGGTGGTGGTCCGCCGCAACTACCACCCGCTCTACCACGCCCGCGCCGCCGGACACGGGCTCGAGACGCTTCCGGTGAACCTGGTGCTCACCGGCGTCGTCGTGCCGCCGGGCGAGCACCGGGTGGTGCTGGCGGTCGGCTCCGGGCCGGAGCGGCTGGCCGGGGGCATGGCGCTGCTCACCGTCGCCGCCGCCCTGCTGCTGGCGTGGCGGCAGCGGCGGCGCGGCGGACGACACGACGCCGCGGTGGGCGCGCCGTGAGCGGCTCCCGCCCGGACAACCCTTCCCCGGCGGCTCCTCCGGCGGCGGCTTCCGCGGCCACGGCTGTCGCATCGCCGGGCCGCCGGCCGGCCGGGCTCCGCTTCCTCCTCGCCTGGGTGCTGCCGCCCCTGGTGCTGGCCGCCTGGGTCCTGGGGCCGGTGATCGCTGGCCAGGAGACCTTCTTCCTGCGCGACCTGTTCAGCACCCATCTGGAGATGCGGCACGCGGTGGCCGTGGGACTTGCCGACGGACGGCTGCCGCTGGTGGACCCGCTGCGCGACGGTCAGCCGCTGGCCGGAAACCCGAACGCCGTGGCGTTCTACCCGACCGCCCTGCTCCACCTCGTGCTGCCGCTGCTGGCGGCCCTCAACGCCCATCTGCTGGTGCACCTGCTGGTGGCGCCGTTCGCCCTCTTCTGGCTCGCCCGGGAGCTGGGGCTCGAGCGTCGCGCCGCCTGGGCGGCCGGGATCTGCTACGGCTTCTCCGGCTTCCTCGCCTCTCAGCTCACCTTCTTCAACCTGATCGCCGGGGTCGCCCTGGCGCCGGCCCTGGCCGCCGCCTGCCACCGGGCGGTGCGCACCGGGGCGGCGCACCGCGGAGCCGGCTTGGCCCCCGCCGCGGCGGCGGGAGCCCTGTGGGCGCT
>DATACC010000099.1:0-3704 GCA_036259255.1 Thermoanaerobaculia bacterium
CCGCCGCCGCCGCCGTCGGCGGCGGGAAGCGCCACCCCGAGGGCGAAGGCCGTCAGCCCCCACTCCCCAACCCGCTCCGCCAGCTCGGCGAGCTCGTCGGGCGGCACGTCGAGGACGGCCGCGGCGCGCAGGCCTTCGGCCACGCTGCGGGCCTCCACCTGCCGCCACGCCCGGCGCACGGCGTCCAGGCGGGGGCGCCACACCTCGCGGGCGCGGTCGCCCACCCAGCTCACGCGGCAGAAGGCGGGCAGCAGGCGGCCAGCCACGGGGTGGGCGCCCGCTGCCGCCGGCGGTGCGCCGGGTGCGCCGTCGCGCTCCAGGCGTTGCAGAACCGAGGCGAGGGGCTCGTCGCCGCCCTCGGCCCAGAGGGCCACCAGCTCCCGCTCCACCGCCTCGCGCAGCGGGTGGAGCGACAACGGCACCCGCCCCTCGGCGACCAGCTCGGCCTCCAGGTGCTCGAACAGGCGCATCCACAATGCGCAGTGCTCGCTGCGGTTGCGCCAGTCGGTGTCGCTGGCGGTGCCGGGGCAGTTCCCCTTGCAGACCAGGAAGAAGCGGCATCCCTGGCAGCCGAGGTGCTCCTGGGGCGTGTGGTAGAGCGACACCTGCCGCTCGTGGCCCACGGTGGCCGCCTTGACGAAGTCGACGCCGTCCTTGTTGGTGCGCCCGCAGTTGCTGCTCTGCCCGCGCCCTTCGACCCCCTGCACCGCCGCCGTGGTGTAGGGGTCGCAGGCGTGCCAGACGCAGGAGGCCTCGCCGTCGCGGGCGAGGAGCATGGCCCGCATCTCCGTGAGCAGGTCGAAGCGCAGGTGGGCGAGCTGCGGCTCGAGCCGGGCGAAGTGGAGCAGCGCCGCGGCGTTCTCCTCCGGGGTGAGCATCAGCTCCGGGTCGGGGGTCGACTCCTCCCATTCGAGCACGTGGAGCCGCACCCGGCGCACGCCGATCGCGTCGAGGTGGCGGAACCACTCGCTCATCCGGGCAAGCCGGTCGGCGGCGGCGTTGGTGCGGTGCAGGGTGACGATGATTCCCGGCGGCGTGCCCTCCTCGCAGAGGCGGGCGATGGCGCGGTGGGTGGCGCGGGTGCGCTCGGCGGTCTGCCGGTCCGAGCCGGCCCGGCGCTCCACGTTGAGATCCTCCGGGCCGTCCACCGAGATGCCCACCTTCACCGCGTAGCGCCGGAACAGCCGCAGATGCTCGTCGGTGATCAGCGTCCCGTTGGTCTGCAGCGAGCTCGCGCCGTAGGTCTCGAAGCCCCACGACCACAGCTCCTCCAGGTCCTCCAGCGGCACCAGCAGCGGTTCGCCCCCGAACAGCGTGAAGGGGCCGCCGATCTCGGCCACCGTGGCCTTCATCGCCTCCAGGTCGTAGCGGCGGCCGAAGTTGCCGGCGTCGCGTTGCGGGTTCTGGTAGCAGTAGCTGCAGCGGATGTTGCAGGTCACACCGAGGGGGCGCAGCTCGACGGTCATGGTGCCTCCTGCGCCATGGCGGCCGCCGCGGGGCGCGGCGGTGCCGGTGGCTCGGGCCGGAGCGGCGAGGCCGCCGCAGGGAGCAGGCGGCCCAGCGGCAGATCGGCCGCGGCCTCCGGCGGGTGCACGCGCCGGGCCGTCTCCACCACCAGGCTGACGGCTCGGCCCCGGTCCACCAGCACGAAGTCGAGCCCGGCGAGGCGGGTGAAGGCCGCCTCCACCCGCTCGGCGGTCCGCCCGTCGGAGCGCCCGCCGGCGCCCTCGGCGACCACGCGGCGCAGCGCCGCGCCCACCTCCACCGGGTCGCGTAGCGCGTTCAGCACGGCGCCCTCCACGGCGTCCAGCGCGCTCCACGGCTGGCCGGCGATGGTCCGGGTGTCGGCGACCAGGCGCAGGCCGTCGTGCTCGATCAGGCTCAGCACCGGCGGGTCGCACCGCATGCGGCGGCGCCACGCGCCGATCCGCCGGCGCAGCGGTGCCAGCGCCTCCTCGCCGGCCGCCGCGGCGGGGGTGCCGGTGAAGAAGTAGGCCAGGCGGCGCAGCAGCGGCTCCGGCAGCTCGTAGACCACCGCGTAGGCCGGCATCGGCGCCAGCTGGGTGAAGCCGAGCTCGGCGGCGCGCTCGAAGTAGGGGCTGAAGCGGTCGAGCCGCACCGGGGTGCAGGAGGTCGGCGGATCGAGGTGCTCCAGCTTCGGCAGCAGCTCGGCCATCCGCCGGTAGGGGGCATCCGTCTCGCCGGGAAAGCCGGCCAGCAGGTTCCACACGACGGCGATGCCGAGCTCGGCGCAGTTGCGCAGCAGGCGCACGTTCTGGAGCGCCGTGACCCCCTTGTCCATGCGCTCCAGCACGTCGTCGTCGAGGCTCTCGATGCCGGGCTGCACCCAGGTCATGCCGCCCCGGGCGAGCGTCTCGAGCTGATGGCTGCCGAGGTTGGCCTTGATCTCGTAGAACAGGCGGTAGCCCGGACGGCGTCGCTCCAGCTCGCCGAAGACGCCGCCGATGTGCTTGATGCCGAGGATGTTGTCGGCGGCCGCGAAGCGCCCGAGCCCCCAGCGCGCCGCCAGCGCCTCGAGCTCCTCGAGCACGCGCTCGGGGCGCTTGGCGCGAAAGGCCATCGCGGAGCCGTTGAGGCCGCAGAAGCGGCAGTGCCGCTTGGCCCCCCACCAGCAGCCTCGGCTGCTCTCGAACATCACCCCCACCTCCACCCGCGCCCGAAACGGGGCGGCGTCCAGGGCCGCGAAGTAGTCGCGGTAGTCGGGCACGGGCAGCTCGTCGAGGGCGACCGGCGCCGTGCCGGAGACGACCCGCCGCGGCAGCACCGGGGCGGCGGCGCCGGGCGGGCGGGCGAGCAGGGCGGCGACGAGCTGCGGAAAGGTGTCGTCGGCCTCGCCGGAGAAGACGGCGTCGAGGAACGGGTAGGCCTCGAGCAGCGCCTCGCCCATGGTGCCCTCGCAGTTCGCCCCGCCGAGGCAGAGGAAGGTCTCGGGCCGCAGGCGCCGGAGGCGCTGCGCGATGGCCAGCGAGGCGAGGTTCTGCTGGAAGGTGGAGGAGAAGCCCACCACCGCCGCGCGGTGCCGCGCCAGCCGCGCCGCGGCCTGCTCGACGAAGGCGGCCGCGGTGGCGATCAGGGCGTCGACCGGCGGCAGCCTGCCGTCGTCCAGCCACGGCGCCAGCTCGGCCAGGTAGCCCGCCTCGGACTCGGTGCGGCGCCGGCCCCGCCACGCCGCGGCGAACACCCAGTCGCCGAACAGCAGGTGGGTCGGCAGGGTCTCGGCGACGTGCTCGTTGACGTCGACGCCCACCGCCTCGGCGAAGGCGACGTGGAGCGGCTCGACGACGGCGCGGATGCCCCGGCGCTCGAGGGCCGCCTGCAGCAGACTCACCCCGAGGGGAGGCCGCACCACCGAGAGGAACGGAGCCGTGACCAGCACCACCTGGGGCCTCACGCGCCCTCCTCGGCCGACGCGACCCCGGCCGCGGCGGCCGGGGTCGCCGCAGCGGCGTCCAGGATGCCGAACACCTGTTCCTGGAAACGCAGCGAGGGGAGCTTGGCCGGCAGCGCCCGCTCCATGCGCTCCAGGTACTCCGGCGTGCCGTGGAGGGTGGCGCAGGCGGCGCAGATGCCGTCGAAGTCCTCGTCCCGCAGCGGCTCCGGCAGGTCGGCCGTGATCTGGCGCAGGATCGCCACCGGCCCTTCCATCGCCAGCCACAGCAGCCGCGGGTCGTCGGCCGCGGTGC
>DATACC010000100.1:0-11717 GCA_036259255.1 Thermoanaerobaculia bacterium
CACGCCGGAGCCCGGCAGCGCCGAGGCGATCGCGGCGGCCACCACGGCGCCCGAGTACCTGGCCGCCACCGTCGCCTCGGTGCCCGATTCGCCGGACGTGCCGTCGCCGTCCGACGTGCTGGGGCACGTCGCCGGCGCGCCGGGGGAGCTGTCCTCGGTGGCCACCGTGCACGGCTACTTCCGCCGTCTCGCCGAAGCGTCGCCGCGGGTGGAGGTGCGCCCCGTCGGCACCAGCGAGGAGGGGCGCGAGATCCTGCTCGCCGTCGTCTCCAGCGAGGCGAACCTCGCCCGCCTCGACCGCATCGCCGAGATCGGCCACCGGCTGGCCGACCCGCGCCGCACGCCGGCCGAGGCGGTGCCGGCGCTGGTGGCGGAGGGCAAGGCGGTCTACTACCTGATCGGCGGCCTGCACTCCACCGAGACCGGCTCGCCCGAGATGCTGATGGAGCTCGCCTACCGCCTGGCGGTGTCCGAGCGCCCCGAGATCCGCCGTATCCGCGACGAGGTGGTGGTGCTGATCACGCCGGTCGTCGAGCCCGACGGTCGCGACCGGGTGGTCGAGTGGTACGAGCGCCACCTGCGCGGCCGGCGGATCGACGGCCGGGAGCTGACCTGGGAGGAGTTCCGCGAGATCGGCTCGCCCCCCTACTGGGGCCACTACGCCTTCCACGACAACAACCGCGACGGCATGCAGCTCACCCTGGCCCTGACGCGGGCGGTCAACGACGTCTTCTTCTCGCTGCGCCCGCAGGTGATCCACGACCTCCACGAGTCGCTGCCGCTGCTCTACATCTCCACCGGCCACGGGCCGTACAGCCAGGCCATCGACCCGGTGACGATCAACGAGTGGACCCAGCTCGCCCACCACGAGGCGGGGGCGCTGGCCGCCCTGGGCATGCCCGGCGTGTGGGTGTGGGGCTTCTGGGACGGCTGGTGGCCCGGCTACCTGTTCTCGGTGGCCAACAACCACAACGCCGTGGGACGCTTCTACGAGACCTTCGGCAATTCCCACCCGGGCACCTTCGAGCGCGACCTGGGCGACACCCGTTTCGTCGGCAAGCCGGTGACCGAGGCGCAGTGGTACCGGCCGTGGCCGCCCGGCGAGAAGGTCACCTGGTCGCTGCGCGACAACACGAACTACATGCAGGCCGGCGTGCTCGAGGGCCTCGAGTACGCCGCGCGCCACCGCGAGGACCTGCTCGAGAACTCCTGGACCAAGGCGGCGCGCTCGCTCGACAAGGGGCGCACCGAGGCGCCCTACGCCTGGGTGTTCCCGGCGGAGCAGCGCGACCCGGCCCGCCTCGCCTACCTGGTCAACCAGCTCCGCGCCCACCGCATCGAGGTGCACCGGCTCGCCGCCGAGCTCAGCCTGGGCGACGGCGAGGCGGCGCGCACCTGGCCGGCGGGGAGCTTCGTGGTGCGCATGGACCAGCCGTACCGCAACGCGGCGGTCAACTTCCTCTCCGAGCAGCGCTTCCCGCCGGAGGAGCCGAACCCGCCCTACGACGACGTCGCCTGGACTTGGCCGCTGCTCTACGGCGTCGAGGGCGAGCGGGTCGACGACCGGGCGGTGCTCGAAGCCGCCATGGAGCCGGTGACGACGGCGCTCTCGCCGGTCGGCGGCGTGCGCGGCGCGGGCGACGTGTTCCTGCTCGCCGACCGCGGCCAGAACGGCCTGCTCGCGGCCCGCCTGCTGCTGCAAGGCTGGCAGGTGGATGCCGTCGAGGAGTCCTTCTCGGCCGGCGGTGTCGACTACCCGGCCGGAAGCTGGGTGGTGCAGGCGCCGGGCGACCTGGTGCGCCGGGTCGGCGAACGGCTCGGCCTCGAGTTCGTGGCCGGCGCCATGCCGCGGGTGCGCATGCACCTGGTGGATCTGCCGCGCCTCGGCCTGGTGCACACCTGGACCGCGACCCAGGACGCCGGCTGGGCGCGCTACACGCTGGACCAGGCGGGGATGCCCTACGAGCTGGTGTCGCCCGCCGTGCTGCGCCGCGGCGGCCTGGCCGAGCGCTTCGACGTGCTGGTGTTCCCCGACACCTGGGGCGGCTTCGCCCGCATCGTCCACGGCATCGACCCGCGCTGGTCGCCCCTGGCCTACACGCAGACGGCCGAGTTCCCGAGCCACGGGGTGCCCAACGGCGCGGAGGACATCACCGGCGGCATGGGACTCGAGGGGCTGCTGGAGCTGCGCCGCTTCGTCGAGGCGGGGGGCGTGCTGGCGGCGGTGATGGACGCCGGCGCGGTGGCGGTGGAGGGCGGCATGGTGCGCCGGGTGGAGCGCGGCGGCGGCGGCCTGCGCAGCCCCGGCTCCGAGGTGGCGGCCCGGGTGCTGCGCCCGGAGCACCCGGTGGCCTACGGCTACGACGAGCGCACCAGCGTCTTCCGGGGCAACGGCCCAGTGTGGCAGGTCGACGAGCGGGACCGCCGATGGGCGGTGGTGCAGTTCGGCGACGAGCTGCCGGAGGGCGACGAGGAGCCGCCGGGGGCGCCGCCCATCGAGCAGGAGGACCTCGCGGTCGCGCCGATGCCTGTCGCGCAGGAGGAGCTCGAGGAGGAGGACCTCGGCGAAGACGGCCTGGCCGAGCTGCAGGTGCCGCCGGCCCCGGATTCGCAGGTGGACTTCGGCATGAATACGGACGCCGCGGCCGCGGGGGGCGCCCCGGACGGCGTGGAGGCGGCGCCGCGGGAGCTGGTGCTCTCCGGCTGGGTATCGGCGCCCAAGGACCTCGCCGGCCAACCGGCGATCCTCGACGTGCCGGCGGGCCGCGGCCGGGTGCTGCTGTTCTCCTTCAACCCGCTGCACCGCTACCTCAACCACTCCGACTTCCGCTTCCTCTACAACGTGATCCTGCACTGGAACGACCTGCCGCGATGAGCGATCCCGACCCGCCGGTGGCCGCCGAGCCGGCGCCGGAGTCGGCCACCGCGGCGATCCCGGTGCCGGGCAGCGCCGGCGACGGGCCGGAGGGGGAGGGGCCGGGCGGGGGCGGCCCGCAGGGCCCCGGACTGTCGGGGGACGAGGGGGAGGGCGGCGGCGCCTCGAAGATCTTCGCCGGCATCCTGTCGAGCCGGGTGCTCGGCTTCGTGCGCGAGGCGGTGTTCACCCACTACCTGGGGGTCTCCGCCTACGGGGACGTGGTGCAGACCGCCTTCCGCAGCCCGAACCTGCTGCAGAACCTGCTCGGCGAGGGCACCATCTCGGCGGCCTTCATCCCGGTCTACACCCGACTGCTGGCGGAGGGCCGGGAGCGTGACGCCGGACGCCTCGCCGGGGCGGTGTTCGGCCTGCTGCTGGCGGTGGCCGCCGGCATCGCGCTGCTCGGCGTGCTGTTCGCCGAACCGATCGTGGCGGCGCTCGCCTTCGGCTATCTCGACGACACCGAGGGCGCCCCGGGGGCGGTGGACCGCTACGCGCTCACCGTCCAGTGCGTGCGGATCATCTTTCCGATGACCGGCGTGCTGGTGCTGGCGGCCTGGGCGCTGGGCGTGCTCAACAGCCACCGGCGCTTCTTCCTCGCCTACTTCGCGCCGGTGCTGTGGAACGTGGCGATCATCGCCGCCGTGGTGGCGACCGCCTGGACGGTGCTGGGCGACCCGCTGTCGGAGGAGGCGATCCAGGGCATGACCGACGCCACCCAGCGGCGGTTGATGTTCGCCATCTGCTGGGGGGCTCTCGCCGGCGGCGTGCTGCAGTTCGTGGTGCAGTTGCCCGTGGTGCTGCGGGAGATGCGCGGCTTTCGGGTGAGCTTCTCGCGCAAGGTGGCCGGGGTCGGCGAGGTGCTGCGGGCCACCGGCCCGGTGCTCGCCGGCCGCGGCGCCTACCAGATCTCCGGCTACCTCGACGTGGTGCTCGCCTCGCTGCTGGCCGCGGGCGCCCCGAGCGCCCTGCGCTACGCGCTGATCCTCTACACCCTGCCGGTGAGTCTCTTCGGCATGTCGGTGGCGGCGGCCGAGCTGCCGGAGCTGTCCCGGGTCGGACGCGAGCAGGCGCAGCGCTTCGCGAGCCGCATCGCCCGCTCGACGCGGCAGATGCTCTTCCTCACCGTGCCGACGGTGGTCGGCTATCTCCTCTTCGGCTTCCTGGTGGTCGGCGCCATCTTCCGCCACGGCGCCTTCGAGCTCAACGACAACTGGTTGGTGTACCTGGTGCTCGCCGCCTACTCCCTGGGCCTGCTCGCCACCTCGGTGGCGCGGCTGCTTCAGAACTCCTTCTACGCTGCCGGTGACACGCGGACACCGGCGAAGATCGCCATCCTGCGGGTGGTGGTCTCGGCGGTGGTGGCGGTGCCCACCATGTACCTGCTCGACCGGGTATCGGTGACCGCGGCGGTGGGGGCGGCGGGGCTGCCGACGGTGGGGCGCACGCTCTTCCTCGGCGGCGTCGGGCTCGCCCTGGGCTCGTCGGTCGGTGGGTGGGTGGAGCTGCTGGCGTTGCGCCGCTCGCTGCGCGCCAACCTCGGAGCGCTCCACCTGCCGTGGCGCCGGGCGGGCCGCATGGCGGCCCTCGCCCTGGCCGCCGCCGCCCCGGCCACGCTGCTGTGGTGGTTGCTGCCGGAGTGGCACGTGGCGATCGTCGCCGCCCTGGTGGTCGGTACCTACGCCGTCACCTACCTCGCCGCCGCCCACCTCCTGGGCTTCGACGAGATGGACGCCTGGGCCGGCCGATTCCTGCGCCGCCTGCGCCCCCGTCCTTGATGCGCTGACCTCCAGGCGCCGGCCGGCCCGATCGACGGCAGCCGCTGGATCCCGGCCGTACGCGCCGGTTCCTGCGGTCGCCCCGCCCGGTCTTCCCCGGCGGTCTCCCCCCGACTTCGCTTCTGTCGGCGAGATTCCGAGTCCGTTTTCCGTCTTCCTTGGTAGAGGACGGAAACGGTGCCCGGACACGACCAGCTCTTCAAGGACCTCCTGCAGGCGTTCTTCGCCGACCTGCTCGCCCTGGCCGTGCCGGCACTGGCGCGGCAGCTGGACGGGAGCCGCGCGCGATTCCTGGAGCAGGAGCACTTCACCGACATCCCCTCCGGAGCGCGACGGCAGCTCGATTTGGTGGCCGAGGTGCGCCACGCGGCCGTGGGGCGGGTGCTGGTGCACGTCGAGGCGGAGGCGTCGGCGCGCTCCTCGATGGGGAGCCGGCTGTGGCGTTATGCCATGCAGCTCCGATTGCGCCACCGTCGGATGGTGGTGTCGATCGTCGTGTACCGCCGCGGCGGCCCGGCGGGTGCGATGGCGCAGGAGGTCGGTGAGCGGCTGGAGGACGAGGAGCTCGGGCGCTTCCGATACTTCGCCCTCGGCCTCGCGCGCGCCGATGCAGAGGGCTACCTGGAGCGTCCCGAGCCGCTGGCGTGGGCTTTGGCGGCCCTGATGCGACGGGGTCGGCTGTCGCCGGCCGAGCTCAAGCTCGCCTGCCTGCGCCGCATCGCTCGGGCACCGATGGACGAGGCGCGTCGATTCTTGCTGGCGAACTTCGTCGAAACCTACCTACAATGGACTGGCGAGGACGCGGCGGAGTACGCGGCGCTCCTGCGCGGCGAGACGGACCGGGAGGTGAGGATCATGGCCCTGACCTGGGCAGAGAAGCTGGAACGCAAGGGCGAACGCAAGGGAGAACGCAAGGGGCGGCAGGAAGGGCGGCAGGAAGGAATGCGCCGGCTCCTGCTGCGGCAGATGGAGCTGCGCTTCGGGCCCCTCGCGGACGACGTGCGGCAGCGGGTCGAGGCGGTCGCCTCGGCCGAGGAGCTGGAGGAGCTGGCCGGCCGGGTGCTCACCGCCGAGTCCCCGGCCGCCATGGGGCTCTGAGGCCGCCGTTCCCGGCGAGCCTCCGAGCCCGCCTCAGTTCTCCCGGTCCCCCCAGCCCAGCATCTCGTCGATGGTCCCCCGCGATACCGAGTGGTAGCCGGGGCGGGCCTGCTCGTAGATGGCCAGCGCTCGCTGGTGGCCACCGGGGGCGGCGAGCAGGGCGCCGTAGAGCGGCACCAGGAACTTACGGCGGCCCATCGTCGTGAGGAAGCGCTCCGCCGCCGCGTAGGCGGGCTCGTAGTCGTTGGCGAGGGCGACCAGCAGCCAGGCGGTGAGGATCTCCGAGTTGCCGCTGGCGGTGAAGCCGAAGGCGCTGTCGAGCTCGGCGAGCTGGCGGGGCGAGAGGTCCTCCGGCAGGCCGCGCACGAAGTGCAGCCACTCGTGGGTGGTCCAGTCGGCGGTCGGCAGCGCGTCGGCCAGCTCGCCGGCGATCCACGCCTGGCGCGCCGCGTCCACCCGGTCGAAGCGGGCCGGCGACGGCTCCGGCAGGTTACTCGGCAGCCCCGGTCCGAAGACCCAGGCGTCGACCTGCAGCGCGTCCGGATCGAGGCCCGCCGGCGCCAGCAGCTCGTCGTTCAGGTAGTCGAGGAACTGGGTCGTGGTCACCGACTCGAAGGCGTGCTCCTCGAACCACGAGCGCAGGAACGGGTCCCAGCGCTCGCGCCCCACCGCCTCCTCCAGCATGCGCAGGAAGAACGCGCCCTTCTCGTAGGCGACGTCGGTCATGCCCTCGTCGGGGTCGCGGTCCGCCAGCTCCAGGTGGAGCCGTGTATCGGGCGAGTCGGCGCCCAGCTCGGCGACCGTCTCACGCAGGTCGCGCAGCCCCAGCGAGGCCAGCATTTCGGCGTACTCACGGCCGCGCAGCTCCTCCATGATCCGGCGCTCGACATAGACGGTGAAGCCCTCGTTGAGCCAGAAGTCGTCCCAGGTGGCGTTGGTCACCAGGTTGCCGGACCAGGAGTGCCCCAGCTCGTGGGCGACGAGCGCCACCAGGGAGCGGTCGCCGGCGAGGATCGTCGGCGTGGCGAAGGTCAGCCGCGGGTTCTCCATGCCGCCGAAGGGGAAGCTCGGCGGCAGCACCAGCACGTCGTAGCGGCCCCAGCGGTACGGCCCGTAGAGGCGCTCGGCGGCGGGGATCATCTCGTCCGTCTCCTCGAGCTCCCAGGCAGCCCGCTCGACCACTGCCGGCTCGGCGTAGACGCCCGCCACGCGGCCCACGCTGCGGAACTCCAGGTCGCCCACCGCCAGCGCCATCAGGTACGACGGGATCGCCTGCGGCATGCGGAAGCGGTAGACGCCGTCGGCGCTCCTCGTCGTCGGGTTCTCGGCGCTCATCAGCGCCATCAGCTCCGGCGGCACCCGCACCGTGGCGTCGTAGGTGAAGCGAACGCTCGGCGTGTCCTGGAGCGGCACCCAGGTGCGGGCGAGGATCGCCTGGGACTGGGTGAACAGGAACGGGTGCTCGCCGCCCGCGGTCTGCTCCGGGTCGAGCCACTGCACCGCCGCCGCCGCCGGCGAGGTGGCGTACTCGATCTCCACCCACTCGGTGTCCGGCTCGATGGCCACCGCCAGCCGCCGCCCCAGCACCGGGTCCGCCGGGCCGAGCTCGAAGTGGGCCGCCTCGCCGTCGTCCCGGCGCACGGCGCGCACGTCGAGGTCCCGGGTGTCCAGGAACAACGTGGTGGCCGCGGTGCGGTTGTCGAGATCGAGGCGCGCCGTGCCGGCGAGCTGGCGCGCGGCGAAGTCGACGTCGAGATCGAGCCCCAGGTGGGTGACCGCCACGTCCCACGGCTCGGCCCAGGAGTGGGGGTCGTCGACCCGTTGGGCGGCTCCCGGCGCGTCGTCCGGCAGCACCACGGGCGCCGGCGCTCCGCTGCGCGAGGAGCAGGCGGCCGCCAGGACCAGCAGCGGCAGGAGGGCGGCGAGGGGGAGGCGGCGGGACAGGGTCGAGGACATGCGGATTCTCCCGAAGATTGCGGCGAGGGGCCGGCGGTGCGGCCGGTGCAGGGCGGATTCTAGCGCGCGCTCAGCCGGTGCCGGGGCCCGGCACCGCCGGCGACCCCTCGTCCAGGGCCTGCTCGAGCTCGGAGACGATGGCGTAGACCTCCGGGCGGGTGAGCTTGGCGCCGGAGCCCTGGGCCTCCACCCGGTCGAGGGTCGCGGCGGCGAGCAGCACCGGCAGGGCGAGAAAAGCCACCAGGCCGCGCTCGATGCCGCGCTCCTGGGCGTTCTGCAGGCACAGCACGTACTCGGTGGCGATGGTGAGATCGCGGCGGGCACGGCGGAAGATGTCGTCGCGGCGCACGCCCCGGGGCACGAAGCGCCGCCCCTCCTCGTCGTCGGCCGACGAGTCCTTGAGGATGTTGACGAGCTGCAGCGCCTCGCCGAACACCGCCGCCCGGGGGCGCAGGAACCAGGCGTCCTGGGCGAGCACCGGGCGGTGCAGCAGGAACAGCTCGGTGAGCATCTCGCCGACGATGCCGGCCACCACGTAGCAGTAGTGCCGCAGGTCCCCCTCGTCGGACAGCTCCAGGCGGCCGCCGGGGCCGGTGCGGGCGACGAAGCCGGCCATGCCGCGGGTCGTGCGCGTGGTGTGCTCGGCGACGATCTGCCGCGCCTCCGGATCGAGATCGCAGAAGCCCTGCAGCACGAAAGGCGTGGCGGCGAGCAGCTCCACGTAGCCCTCGTGGCTCGACGGCAGCTCGGCGGCCCAGCCGGTGGCGAGCTGCTCGGCACGGGCGACGCAGTCGGCCGGCGGCGCGGAGAGCAGGTCGGCGAAGTCCTCCAGGGCCGCGATGCGCCGTTCCCGGGGCCACAGGGCGGCGTCCTCGAAGGTGTCGGCGATGCGCAGCAGCAGGTAGGCGATGGTGACCTCGCTGCGGGTCGGGTCGGGCAGCAGCGGGATCGACAGCGCGAAGGTGCGGCTGGTCGCCTCGAGGAGCCGGTCGAGCTCCGGGTCCCGCAGGACGGTGTCGGTCACCGGCATGGTGGCGAGCCTAGCAGAGCGCTCGCGCAGTGATCCGGGTGCCCGGCACCGCCTCGCCGGCCAGGGCGCGGGCGAACAGGCCCGGCACCGTGCCGTCGGCCAGGCGCGACTCGACGCCCTGACCGGCCAGCGCCAGGGCGGCGTCGAGGCGATGCGCCATGCCGCCGGTGACGTCGGTGGCCGCGGCGCCGCCGGCGAGGGGGCGGGCGGCGTCCGCCGCCTCGGGCGCGATCTCCGGCACGGTGGCGCCGGCGGCGTCGAGCAGGCCGGCGGTGTCGCCGAGCCACAGGGCGCGGGCGGCGCGGTAGCCGTGGCGGGGGAGCGCCGCCGCGAGCGCCGCGAACACCGTCTCCGTCGAGGCGATGGCGACGCCCTGGGAGCGGTCGGTCACCACGTCCCCGTAGACCACCGGCAGCAGCCCGCGGCGCAGGGCGAGGGCCACCGGCTCGGCGGCCATCTCGGCCGGTCGGCCGCCGTCCGTCACCAGGCAGCTCGACGGCGCGATGGAGAAGGTGCTCACCCCGGCGCGGGCGAGGGCGTCGAGCACCAGGCGGTGGAGGGCGGCGGCGCGGGCCTGGGTCTCGGCCACCCCGGCGAGCTGCCCGGCGCCGCCAGCGAGACCCGCGGCCAGCCGGTGGCGCCGCGCCGCCACGTGGCCGAAGGAGCCGCTGCCGTGGCCGAGCACCAGGCGGAAACCGGAGAGGTCTCCACCGAGGCCCCGGGCGAGCCCGGCCGCCAGCTCGCCGGCGAGACGGTCGATGCGCTCCGGGTGCGCCGTCTCCGGCCGTCGCTTGTCGGTGAGCAGGCTGCCCCCGAGCTTGACCAGCAGCACCGGCCCGCCCTCCGGGGACCCGCCGCCGCTCCGATTCATGCCGCGCCCCGGCGATTCACTCCACGACCTCCTCGACCCGCGGCCCCGCCCCGACCCCGTCGCGGATCAACCGCTCGACGGCGGCGACGCGGCCGAGCCGCTCGGCCACCGCCTCCTCCGCCTCCGGGGGGCAGAGCACGTGGACGTTGGCGCCGGCGTCCATCGTCGACCACGCCGGCACCCCGCTGGCGCGCAGCGCGCGCACCGCCGCGAGCACCTCGACGGTGCCGGGGTTCCAGTAATAGACCGGCGGGTGCGACGACATGGCGACCAGGTGGAGCTCGATGGCCTCCTCCTCGATCGTCTCGCCGAGGGCGTGGACGTCGCGCTCGGCGATGGCCCGGCGCACCCGGCGCAGGCGCTCCGGCAGGAGCTCGAGACGGCGGGCGAAGTGGGGGCTCGAGGCGGCGCGGCGGTGGCCGTCGAGGGACGAGACCTCCTTCGCGCCGCTCTCGACCACGGCGATCACGTCGCGCAGGTCCCAGTGGTCGGCGGGGGCGAGCTGCACGGCCCGGGGGTCGTCCTCGGGCGAGCCCGGGGCCGGCCACTCGACGTAGCCGCCGAGCACCGAGCGTGACGCCGACCCCGAGCCGCTGGCGCGGGCCAGGGCGGAGAGCTCCTCCGGCGCCGCCTGCCGGCCGGCCACCGCGGCCACCGCCACCGCCAGGGCGGCGAAGCCGGAGGCCGAGGAGGCGATGCCGGCGGCGGCCGGGAAGCTGTTGGCGGTGGTCACCCGGTAGCGCTGCCCCTCGACACCGAGCCGGCGGCGCAGCTCGCCGAGATGGGCAGTGACGCGACGGCGGAAGGCCTCGCCGGGGTCGATGGGTGCGGCCGCGGCCGCTCCGACCTCGGCCGGCCCGGCAGCAAGCCACACCTCGTCGGCGCCGGCGCCGTCGAGCCGCTCCACCGAGGTGCGGCTGACGCAGCGCGCCAACGTCATCGAGATCGACGGGTTCACCGGCACCGCCCGCGCCAGGTCCCGGGCACCCCAGTACTTGACGAAGGCGATGTTGGCCGGGGCGGTGACGGTGGCGCGGCGCACCGGGGAGGCGGAGCCCGCAGCGCGGGCGGACCGGCTCATGGGCCCGCCTCGACGGCGAGGCCCGGGCCGCCGAGGCCGACGGCGAGCCGCTCGACGCCGAGCTCCGCCCCCGGCCGGCCGGCCCCGGCCGGGGCCAGCCCGCGGGGCGCGATCCCCGGACGCGCGATCCCGGCCAGGCGCGCGGGGTCCTCGTGCAGGGCCAGCAGGCAGCCGGCGCCGGGGCCGGCGAGGGAGCCGGCGCCGGAGACCTTGGCGGCCCCGCCGGCCGCCTCGATCTCACGAACCACCCGGCGCACCGGCTCCGGGACGACCCCGAGCGCTTCCAGCGCCCGCTCGGAGCGGCGCAGGAGCGGGAGGGCGGCGCGCGGCGGGGCGGCCGGATCGACCAGCAGGTCGCGCAGCGCCCGGGTCGCGGCCTCGATGGCGTTCCAGGCGGCGGCCGCCGTCGCCGGGTCCCGGCGCTGGAGCTCGCGCACGCGGCCGACCACCTCGCCGGTGGGCTCCGGCGGCTGGCCGGTGTCGAAGACGGCGAGCCGGGAGAGCAGCAGCGAGGCTCCGGCGATGGGGGAGACCACCAGCTCGCCGGCCGCGTCGCGCTCCGCCCACAGGACGCCGCCGTGGAGCACGGTGGCCGGGTCGACGCCGGACGGCAGGCCGTGCTGGCGCCGCTCCACCTCGACGGCCAGCCGCTGCAGCTCGGCCCGCGTCACCACGGCGCCGCGCAGGCCGAGGTAGGCGGCCACGGTGCCGGCCGCCGTCGCCGCCGAGCTGCCGAAGCCGCGGCCGACCGGCAGGTCGGTCTCGATGACCAGCTCCAGCCCGGGACCCCCGTCCTCGCCGAGGAACGCCGCCGCCTCGCCGAGGGCGACGAGCACCACGTGCTCGAAGCCGCTGCCGCAGACGTCGCCGAACGGTGTCGGGCCGGGATCGTCGTGCCAGCGTTGCCAGCTCTCCCGCGCCCGCCGGGTGTAGGCGGCGATCTCCGGCCAGGCGGTCTCGCGGCGCGGGGCGGCGGGCCGCGGGAT
>DATACC010000101.1:0-9882 GCA_036259255.1 Thermoanaerobaculia bacterium
ACAACGGGCGCTTCGTGGGGGAGAAGACGGAGATGCTCGCCCAGCTTGACGGGTCCCGCACGCCGGTGCGGCGGATCGCGGCGGAGCAGAGCAACACCTCGATCATCTTCGGCGACCGGCTGATCCTCAAGCTCTTCCGCAAGGTGGAACCGGGCCTCAATCCGGACCTCGAGATCGGCCGCTTCCTCACCCAGGAAGGCCGCTTCCCCCACACGCCGTCGGTCGCCGGGTCCCTCGCCTTCGAGCCCCACGGCCGTCGCAAGGGCGACGAGCCGCGCACCGTCGGCATCCTGCAGCAGTACGCGATGAACGAGGGCGACGCCTGGAGCTACACGCTCGATTCCGTCGGCCGGTTCTACGAGCGCGTGCTGGCGCGCAGCGCCGAGGGCGGGGTGCCGCCGGCGCCGGTGCCGCGGGACACGCCGGTGACCCTCGCCGGCGAGCTGCGCGAACGCCCCTCCGGCAGCGAGGAGCCGCCACCGGGCCTCGACCCGGGCCTCCTCGGGACGTACCTCGATTCTGCCCGCACCCTCGGCCACCGCACCGCCGAGATGCACCTGGCGCTCGCCTCCGACACCGCCTCGGCGGACTTCGCGCCGGAGCCCTTCGGCACCCTCTACCAGCGCTCCCTCTACCAGTCGATGCGTTCGCTGACCGGCCGCTCGCTGCAGCTCCTGGAGGACCGCCGGGACCGTCTCGCCGACAGCGAGGCGGAGGCCGCCGAGCGGCTGCTCGCCGGCCGCGACGGGGTGCTGGAGCGCTTCGGCGGCCTGCTCGGCGGCAAGCTCGACGCCCAGCGCATCCGCATCCACGGCGACTACCACCTGGGGCAGGTGCTCTACACCGGGCGCGACTTCCTGATCATCGACTTCGAAGGCGAGCCGGCGCGGGCGCTCTCGGAGCGGCGCATCAAGCGTTCGCCGTTGCGCGACGTGGCCGGCATGCTGCGCAGCTTCGACTACGCGGCCCACGCCGAGCTGCGCCGCCAGCGCGAGGGCGGCCTGGTGTCCGAGGAGGAGGCCGCCGAGCTCGCCGGCTGGGCCGCCCACTGGCAACGCTGGGTGTCCGCCACCTTCCTCGCCGCCTACCTCGACCGCCTCGGCTGGGGCGGCGGCGAGGGCGAGCTGCTGCCTGGCGGTGCCGACGAGCTGGCCCTGCTGCTCGACGTCTACCTGCTCGAGAAGGCGCTCTACGAGCTGCGCTACGAGCTGAACAACCGGCCGGGCTGGGTGGGCATCCCGCTGGCCGGCATCCTCCAGCTCGTGGAAGGTGCCGCTTGAGCCGGCGCCGCGGCACCGCCGGCCGCGCCCTGCGCCAGCTCGCGGCGGCGGCCGACCTGCAGACGGTCTACCGCGACGCGACCGGGCAGCGCCGCACCGCCACCCCCGAGGCCCTGCTCGGCACCCTGCGCGCCCTCGGCCACCCGGTGGAGCGAGCGCAGGACGCGGAGGCGGCGCTGGCGGCCTGGTGCGAGCACGTCACGGCGCGCCGCGCCGAGCCGGTGGCGGTGGCCTGGGACGGCCGCGGCGGCGCCGTGGAGCTGGTGCTGGGCGAGGCGAAGGGGCCGCTCGACGCCCGCCTGGTGCTCGAGGACGGCCGCACCCTCGCCTGGAAGCGGAGTCTGGCGCGGCTGCCGGCGAGCGGCCGCGAGTCGTTCGTGCCGCCGGGTGCCACCGCGTACCGCCTGCCGCTGCCCAGGGAGCTTCCCCTCGGCTACCACCGCCTGCACCTCGACTTCGGCGGGGGCCTGAAGCGGGAGGTGACGGTGATCTCGGCCCCGAGGCGCACCTGGAACGGCGACGGCGACGAAGCCGCCGGCGGGGACCCGGCCGGCCTGCGCGACTGGGGCGTGTTCCTGCCGCTCTACGCCCTGCGCCGCGAGCCGGAGCGCGACTGGGGCGTGGGCGACTTCGGCGGGCTGGTGGACCTCGACCACTGGGTGCGCGAGCAGGGTGGCGGCACGGTGGCCACCCTGCCGCTGCTTGCCGCCTTCCTGGGCGACGACCTCCACGAGCCGGGGCCTTATGCGCCGGCCAGCCGCCTGTTCTGGAACGAGCTGTTCGTCGACGTCGAGCGCCTGCCGGAGCTCGCACGGTCCGAGGAGGCGCGGCGCCTGCTGGCCTCCGCCGACTTCCTGGCGGAGCGTCGCCGCCTCGCCGCCGAGCCGGTGGTCGACTACCGTCGCGCCTCGGCGCTGAAGCGCCGCGTGCTCGCCGCCTGCGCCGAGGCGTTCTTCGCCGGCGCGCCGGAGGAGCGCCGCGCCGCCTACGACGAGCAGGTTCACCGCCGCCCCGAGCTGCTGCGCTACGCCGCCTTCCGGGCGGTGGGGGAGCGCCAGGGCCGGCCGTGGCAGGAGTGGCCCGAGCCGCTGCGCTCCGGCGACCTGGGCCGGTCCGGCGCGGCCGCGCCGCAGGCCGATCCGCCGTGGGACGAGGCGGTGCGGCGCTACCACCTCTACGCCCAGCTCGTCGCCGGCGAGCAGATCGCCGCCGCCGGGCGCGAGCTGGCGGCCGGCGGCGGCGGCCTGTACCTCGACCTGCCGCTGGGGGTCCACCCCTCGTCCTACGACACCTGGAGCGAGCCCGGCCTGTTCGCCCGGGGAGCCTCGGCCGGCGCGCCGCCGGACGCCTTCTTCACTCGCGGCCAGGACTGGGGCTTCCACCCGGTGCGCCCCGAGGCGCTGCGCGAGCAGGGGCTGGCCCACTGGGTCGCCGTGGTGCGCCATCACCTCGCCCACGCCGGGTGGTTGCGCATCGACCACGTCATGCAGCTCCACCGGCTGTACTGGGTGCCCCACGGCCTGCGCGCCACCGACGGCGTCTACGTGCGCTACCCGGCCGAGGAGCTCTACGCGGTGCTGACGTTGGAGTCCCACCGGGCCCGCGCCCGCCTCCTCGGCGAGAACCTGGGTACCGTGCCCGGCTACGTCAACCGCAGCCTGGAGCGCCACGGCATCCTGCGCATGTTCGTCCTGCCCTTCGAGATCGAGGGGGACGGGAGCAAGGGACGCCTCCATCGCCCGGTGCCGGCGCCGACGGTGGCGAGCGTCAACACCCACGACATGCCGACCTTCCGCGCCTTCTGGGAGGGCCGCGACGTCGCCGACCGGGTGGACCTGGGGCTGCTCGACGAGGACGAGGCGGCAAGCGAACGGGAGTCGCGCCGCCGCATGCGCCACGACTGGGCCGAGCGGCTGACCGCCGCCGGGCACCTGCGGGAGGCGGCGCGGGAACGGGGCGGCGAGCCCGACGGCCGCGCGGTGCTCGATGCCGCCCTCGCCTCCCTCGGCGCCAGCCAGGCACGGCTGGTGCTCGCCTCCCTGGAGGACCTGTGGGGCGAGACCGAGCCCCAGAACACGCCGGGCACCAGCGAGGAGCGGGTGAACTGGCGCCGCCGGGCCCGGCTCACGCTGGAGGAGATGCGCCGCGATCCGGCGGTCGCCGCGAGCCTCGCGCGCCTCGACCGCGCCCGCCGCGGCGAGGCCGCCGGGGCCGCCGCCGACGCCGGCGGGCACGATGCCCGCAAGAGAGTCCCTCCGAATGAAGACGACGAGAACACACCCCCCGGAGGTGACCGCATGAAGGACACCGACCGCTCCCCGAACACCGCCATCGCCCTCGCCGAGCCCTCCACCGAGGAGCTCGAGGCGACCGGCGAAGCCCGCCCCCTGGCCGGCGGCGAGAGCCTGCTGACCGACGACGACGTCTATCTGTTCAACGAGGGCCGCCACTTCCGCCTCTACGAGAAGCTCGGCGCCCATCCGCGCCGCCTCGGCGGCAAGAGCGGCTATAGCTTCGCCGTCTGGGCGCCGGACGCCGAGCGGGTGAGCGTCCTCGGCGACTTCAACGGCTGGAACCGGGAGGCTCATCCGCTGACGGTGCGCGGCAACTCGGGCATCTGGGAGGGCTTCATTCCCGACGTGCCGAAGGGCGCCCACTACAAGTTCCACATCGCTTCGCGCTTCGGCGGCTACCGGGTGGACAAGGCGGACCCCTTCGCCGTCCACGCCGAGACCCCGCCGAAGACCGGCTCGGTACTGTGGGACCTCGACTACACCTGGCACGACGCCGAGTGGATGGCCGAGCGCCGCCGCCGCGCCGCGCTCGAGGCCCCGGTGTCGATCTACGAGGTGCACCTGGGCTCCTGGCGTCGCGTGCCGGAGGAGGGCAACCGCCCCCTGACCTACCGCGAGACGGCCGAGCCGCTGGCCGACTACTGCGAGGCCATGGGCTTCACCCACGTCGAGCTGTTGCCGGTGATGGAGCACCCGTTCTACGGCTCCTGGGGCTACCAGACCACCGGCTACTTCGCTCCCACCTCGCGCTTCGGCACGCCCCAGGACCTGATGTTCCTGATCGATCGCCTGCACCGCCGGGGCATCGGCGTGATCCTCGACTGGGTGCCGAGCCATTTCCCCACCGACGAGCACGGCCTGGCCTACTTCGACGGCACCCATCTGTTCGAGCACGGCGATCCCCGCGAGGGCTTCCATCCCGACTGGGGCAGCTTCATCTTCAACTATGGTCGCCACGAGGTGCGCAGCTTCCTGATCTCCTCGGCTCTCTACTGGCTCGACAAGTTCCACGTCGACGGCATCCGCGTGGACGCGGTGGCCTCGATGCTCTACCGCGATTACTCGCGCAAGGCCGGCGAGTGGGTCCCCAACGTCCACGGCGGGCGCGAGAACCTGGAGGCCATCGAGTTCCTGCGCCAGATGAACGGCGCCATCTACGAGCACTTCCCCGACGTGCAGACCTGGGCCGAGGAGTCGACCGCCTGGCCCATGGTGTCGCGCCCGACCTACGTCGGCGGCCTCGGCTTCGGCTACAAGTGGGACATGGGCTGGATGCACGACACCCTGGAGTACCTGGCCAACGATCCGGTGCACCGGCGCTTCCACCAGGGCAAGTTGACGTTCCGTTCGATCTACGCGTTCTCGGAGAACTTCACCCTGCCGCTGTCCCACGACGAGGTCGTCCACGGCAAGGGGTCGCTGGCCGGCAAGATGCCCGGCGACGCGTGGCAGAAGCTCGCCAACCTGCGGCTGCTCTACGGCTACATGTGGGCCCAGCCGGGCAAGAAGATGCTGTTCATGGGCGGCGAGCTGGCGCAGTGGAGCGAGTGGGCCCACGAGTCGAGCCTCGATTGGCACCTGCTCGACGACGAGCGCCACGAGGGGGTGCGCCGCTGGGTGGCGGACCTCAACCGCACCTACCGCGCGGAGCCGGCGCTGCACGAGCTCGATTGCGACCCGGCCGGTTTCCAGTACGTCGACGCCGGCGACGCCGAGAACAGCGTGCTCTCCTTCCTGCGCCTCGGCAGGTCGACCGACGACGTGGTGCTGGCGGTGTTCAACTTCACTCCGGTGCCGCGGCCGAGCTACCGGGTGGGGGTGCCCCGGGGCGGGTTCTGGAAGGAGATCCTCAACTCCGACGCCCGGGAGTACGGCGGCACCGGCCAGGGCAACGTCGGCGGCGTCGAGGCGGCGCCGGCCTCGCTCCACGGCCGCTCCCACTCCGTGCCGCTGACCCTGCCGCCGCTCGGGGTGGTGCTGCTCAAGAGCGCGGGGGAGAGGTCCGGCGGCGAAGGGAGCGACCGGTGAGTGGCCACGAGCGCGGCGGTTTTCGAGGAGCGGACATGAATCGCAACGGAGTGGGCTCTGGTGGGCCAGTGGATCGGGAGAGGGCGCTGCAGGGCGGCGCGGGGGAGGCCGGGAGGGCCGGCAGGGTGCCGCGGCCGCCGGGGGAGCACCCCGAGCGGGAGCTGAGCCTGGGTGCGCTGTACGACCCGGAGGCGGGGGTCACCCGGTTCCGGGTGTGGGCGCCGCGGGCGCGGCGGGTCGAGCTGTTGATCTCGGAACCGGGGGAGCGGGTGCTCGAGCTGGAGGCCGAGCAGGGCGGCCCGGAGCGCTCCGGATACTTCCGCGCCGCGGTGGAAGACGCCGCTCCGGGCACTCTCTACCGCTATCGCCTGCACCTCGCGGAGGGCGGCGAGACGATCGAGCGCGCCGACCCGGCCTCGCGCCACCAGCCGCGCGGCGTCCACGGCCCCTCGGAGGTGGTGGCGAGCGACCATCCGTGGCAGGCCGAGGGCTGGAGCGGCGTGCCCCTGGCCGACACGGTGCTCTACGAGATCCACGTCGGCACCTTCAGCGAGGAGGGCACCTTCGAGGGCGTGATCCCGCACCTCGACGCGCTGGCCGAGCTGGGGGTCACGACCCTCGAGCTGATGCCGGTGGCGCAGTTCCCCGGCGAGCGCAACTGGGGCTACGACGGGGTCTACCCGTACGCGGCCCAGCACTCCTACGGCGGCCCGGCGGGGCTGCGCCGGCTGGTCGACGCCGCCCACCGCAAGGGGCTGGCGGTGATCCTGGACGTGGTCTACAACCACCTCGGGCCCGAGGGCAACCACCTGCGCGACTTCGGCCCCTACTTCACCGGCCACTACGCCACCCCGTGGGGCGACGCCCTCAACTTCGACGGCCGCGGCAGCGACGGCGTGCGCCGCTTCTTCGTCGAGAACGCCCTCGCCTGGATCGCCGAGCATCGCCTCGACGGCCTGCGCTTGGACGCGGTCCACGCCATCGTCGACAACTCCGAGCGGCCGTTCCTGCAGGAGCTGGCGACCGCCGTCCACGCCCTGGGCGACAAGCTCGGCCGCCGGGTGCACCTGTTCGCCGAGAGCGCCAACAACACGCTGCGCTTCCTGCGTTCTTCGGAGCACGGCGGCTGCGGCATGGACGCCCAGTGGAGCGACGACTTCCACCACGCGCTGCACGTGGCCCTCACCGGCGAGGACGCCGGCTACTACCGCGACTTCGGCCGCGACCTCGGCACCCTGCGCCAGCTCGCCCGCGCCTACCGCGAGGGCTGGGTGTACCGCGGCCAGTACTCGC
Organism: Thermoanaerobaculia bacterium; assembly: GCA_036259255.1. GTDB lineage: Bacteria > Acidobacteriota > Thermoanaerobaculia > Multivoradales > JBCCEF01 > DATACC01. The sequence goes on from DATACC010000101.1 coordinate 6,896, forward strand.
CCTTCCGCGGCCGGCGCCACGGCGAGCCGGCCGCCGGGGTGGCGGCGCGCCGCTTCGTCGTCTTCTCCCAGAACCACGACCAGACGGGAAACCGCATGCGCGGCGAGCGCCTGGCGGCCCTGGTCGACTTCGAGCGCCTGAAGCTCGCCGCCGGCGCGGTGCTGCTCTCGCCCTTCACGCCGCTGCTGTTCATGGGCGAGGAGTACGGCGAGGTGGCACCGTTCCAGTACTTCGTCCACCATGGCGATGCCGACCTGGTGGAGGCGGTGCGCAAGGGCCGCGCCGAGGAGTTCGGCGCCTTCGGCTGGCAAGGCGAGGTGCCCGATCCCCAGGACGAGGAGACCTTCCGCCGCTCCCGTCTCGACCGCTCCCGGGCCGCCCAGCCGCCCAACGCCGCCCTGCGCGAGCTCTACCGCGAGCTGCTGCGCCTGCGCCGCGAGGTGCCGGCGCTGGCGGAGCGCTCCCGCGAAGAGGTGGAGACCGAGGTGGGCGAGGACAAGGGCCTGCTCTTCCTGTGGCGCCGCCACCCGGCGGGCGACCGCCTGGCGGTGCTCAACTTCTCGCCCGAGCCGCATCCGGTGGGCCAGCCCGAGGGCCGGAGCTGGCGCGTGGTGCTCGATTCCGCCGATCCGCGCTGGGGCGGCCCGGGGCGGCCCGGGGCGGCCGAACAGGCGTCGGCAGGGCGCGAGCCGGAGGGCGGAGCCGGCCCCGGTCCCGGCGAGGCCGGGGAGCACGTCGCCCCCTGGTCGTTCCTGCTGCTCGAGCCGCGATGAGCACCGTCCCCCCGCGGGTCCGGCCGCGGCACCTGCCGACTGCCACCTACCGGTTGCAGATCGAGCCGGGGCAGACCCTCACCGCCGCCGCCGAGCGGGTGCCCTACCTCCACCGTCTCGGCGTCACCGACCTCTACAGCTCGCCGCTGTCCGAGGCGCGCCCCGGCAGCGCCCACGGCTACGACGTGACCGACCCCACCCGCGTGCGCGAGGAGCTCGGGGGGGAAGAGGCGCTGCGGGCCCTGGCGGTGGAGCTCGCCGAGCACGGCATGGGGCTGGTGCTCGACATCGTGCCGAATCACATGGCGGCGAGCGTCGAGAACCCGTGGTGGCGCGACGTGCTCACCCGCGGCGCGGCCTCGCCCTGGGCGCGCTTCTTCGACATCGACTGGGAGTCCGAGGCGGTGGGACGCGGGCGGGTGCTGCTGCCGGTGCTCGGCGCCAGCTTCGGCGAGGAGCTGGAGGGGGGCGCCCTGCGCCTCGGGCGGGAGGGCGACGAGGTGGTGGTGCGCTACCACGAGCTGGTGCTGCCGGTGCGGAGCGCCCGCGACCTCCAGGCGCTGAGCGACGACGCCGGCCGGCCCGACCCCGACCTGCTGGATGCCATCCTCGCCGAGCAGCCCTACCGGCTCGCCCTGTGGCGCCTCGCTTCCGAGATCGTCAACTACCGCCGCTTCTTCGACATCTCCGACCTGGTCGGCCTGCGGGTGGAGGACGAGGTGGTCTTCGCCGAGACCCATCGCCTGTTCCTGCGCCTCGCCGGCGAAGGTCTCGTCACCGGGCTACGCATCGACCACATCGACGGGCTCTACGATCCCCGGGAGTACCTGGAGCGCCTGCAGGCGGCGCTCGCGCAGGCCGGCGGCGAGGGCGGCAGCGCGGGCGAGGCGCCGTTTTACGTCGTGGTGGAGAAGATCCTCGCCGGCGAGGAGGACCTGCCGCCCGAGTGGCCGGTGGCCGGCACCACGGGCTACGACGCCCTCAACGCGCTCACCGGTCTGTTCGTCGACCCCCACGGGCTCGCCACCCTCGACCGCGTCTATGCCCGCTACACCGGGCTCACCGAGGGCTTCGAGGAGGTGCGCTACCGCCGCAAGCACCAGGCCCTCCAGGAGCTGTTCGCCGGCGAGCTGCGCTCGCTGGGGCGCCACCTGGCGGCGCTCGCCGCCGCCGACCGCCACGCCCGCGACCTGCCGCCCTCGGAGCTCGCCCGGGTGCTGCTGGAGGTCACCGCCTGCCTGCCTGTCTACCGCACCTACGTGGACGACGACGGCCCCTCCGGACAGGACCGCGAGCTCCTCGCCCGGGCGCTGGCCGACGCCCGCGCCCGCCTGGCCCCGCGGCCGCTCACCGCCGCGGCCTTCGCCTTCCTCGAGCGGGTGCTGACGGTGGACCCGTCGAGCGCCGGCGAGAGCGAGCAGGAGGTCGCCGCCGGCTGGCTCCACTTCACGGCCCGCTGGCAGCAGCTCACCGGCCCGGCCATGGCCAAGGGGCTGGAGGACACGGCGCTCTACGTCTACAACCGGTTGATCTCCCTCAACGCCGTGGGCGGTGAGCCGGAGGGGATCGATCCGCCCGGCGACGCGGCGGCCTACCACCGCCGCAACGCCCAGCGCCGCGAGCAGTGGCCCTACGCGATGACCGCCAGCTCGACCCACGATGCCAAGCGCAGCGAGGACGTGCGCTCGCGGGTCAACGTGCTCTCCGAGCTGGCGGAGGGCTGGCGCGAGCGGGTCGAGCGCTGGACGGCGTGGAACCGGGGCAAGAAGCGCAGCGTCCGCGGCCGGCTGGTGCCGGACGCCAACGAGGAGATCTTCCTCTACCAGACCCTGGTCGGCGCCTGGCCGCTGCGCGACCCGGAGGAAGCGCGGTTCGCCGAACGCCTGGAGGCGTATCTCGTCAAGGCCGCCCGGGAGGCGAAGGTGCACACGAGCTGGCTCGAGCCGGACGCAGAGTACGAGGAGGCGCTGGTCGCCTTCGTGCGCGCGCTGCTCGATCCGGGCCCCAACCGCTTCCTCGACGAGCTGCTCGGATTCCACGCCCTGGTCGCCTTCTACGGCGCCTGGGGGTCCCTCGCCCAGGTGGTGCTCCAGGTCGCCTCGCCTGGCGTACCGGACTTTTACCAGGGCACCGAGCTGTGGAACTTCAGTCTGGTCGATCCCGACAACCGCCGCCCCGTCGACTGGGACCTGCGCCGCCGCCTGCTCGACGAGC
>DATACC010000102.1:0-2321 GCA_036259255.1 Thermoanaerobaculia bacterium
CCGAAGCGGTCGACGAGCGGGCCGAGGCCGAGCGCCGCTGCGGTCGAGGCCAGGGCGTAGGCGGTGAAGCAGCTCGCGAGCCAGGCGAGGCTCCAGCCCTTGGCGGCGGCGAGGTGGACCTGGTGGAAGAACAGCCCCGTGATGACGAACGAGGGCACCATGACCGCGACCAGGATCAGGTAGAAGCGCGGGTCGCGGAGCACCTCGCGGCGCGACCACTGCCGCCGACCCTCCCCGCCGGCGGCCCCCGCCGCGGCCTCGCCGCGGTCGGTGCGCTCGACCAGGGCCCGGTGCCGGGCGCCGTGGCCCTTGAGCAGCCACAGGCAGAGCGGCGGCAGCGCGAGCGCCAGCGCGACGCCGGCGGCCGCCCAGGTCTCGCGCCAGCCGACGGCGACGATCAGCGCCACCGCCGGCAGCGGCAGCAGCATCTCTCCCGCCGGCAGGCCCAGCGCGGCGATGCTCATCGCCTTGCCGCGCCCGGCGTCGAAGTAGCGGGCCATGCTGGTCGCGGAGGTATGCACCATCAGGCCCTGGCCGGTCAGGCGGAGCGCGAAGAACGCGGCGAACAGGAGCGGCACCGACCACGCCGCGGCCATCAGCAGGCAGGCGAGCGCCAGGCCGAGCGCGACCAGCACGCCGAAGGCGCGCAGATCGACGCGGTCGATCACCCGCCCGAGCCAGATCAGGCACAGGCCGCTGAGCAGCGTGCCGAGCGAGTAGACGAAGCCGAACTCGCCGTGGCCAAGGCCGAACTCGGCCCGGAGCTCGCCGCCGAACAGGGCGATGAAGAAGGTCTGCCCGAAGCTGGAGCACAGCCCGAACAGGAAGCCGAAGGCGAGAAAGCGGCGGTTGTCGCGGACGAACCGCAGGTAGTCCATGGTCGTGCTGCGCTGCTCTGTGCGGGGCATCGGCGGGGGAACGGGGATCCGCGGGGAGAACGGAGGAGAGCAGGTTTTGCTCCGACCGGTCCTCGTGGTGGGGCCGCAGCCGGAAGCCGGCCGGTGTCACCGTGGTGGTGGTGGCCACCGTCGCCCGGGTCCGATCCATAGCGCCGCGCGCCGTCGGCCGCAACCGGAGCGCCGCCGCGCGGGCCGCCCCGGGCCCCTCGTGCGGTAACTCGCTACGGAACGGGCCCTCAGGCGGTCACTGCGTGTAGCCTCTAGTGGTCCGTCAGCCTTGATGTGATGCGTGGGGCTGCCTGCCGTTAGCCGGTCATGCTGGGACGGCAGGAGGCTGACGATGAAGAGGTACCGGGTGACGCTAGCGGCGGCGGAGCGCACGGAACTCGGGGGGCTGCTCACGCGCGGCAAGGCCGACGTGCGCAAGCTCAAGCACGCGCAGATCCTGCTCAAGGCCGATGAGGCCGCGGGCGGGCCGGCGTGGGGTGATGGGCGCATCGCCGAGGCGGTCGGGGTGGGCCTCGCGACCGTGCCCCGCGTCCGCCGGCGCTTCGTCGAGGAGGGCTTGGCGGCGGCGCTGAGCCCGTACCGCGGCGGCAAGCGGATCTATGCCACCAAGCTCGACGGGGAGCAGGAGGCCCATCTCGTCGCCTTGGCGTGTGCCAAGCCGCCCGACGGGCACGGGCGCTGGACGCTGCGCCTGCTGGCGCGGCGGATGGTCGAGCTGCGCTACGTCGCCTCGGTCTCCCACGAGGCGGTGCGCCGGGCGCTCAAAAAAACGCGCTCAAGCCGCACCTGAGGAAGATGTGGTGCATCCCGCCGAAGCAGTCGGCCGAGTTCGTCTACCACATGGAAGATGTGCTGGAGGTGTACCGCCGCCCGTATGACCCGAAGCGCCCGGTGGTCTGCATGGACGAGACGTTCAAGCAGCTCATCGGCGAGGCACGAGAGCCATTGCCGCCCCGGCCGGGCGCGGTCGAACGCTACGACCACGTGTACGTCCGCAACGGCGTGGCGAGCCTGTTCCTGGCGTCCGAGCCGCTGGCCGGGTGGCGCCACGTGGCCGTGACCGAGCACCGGTGCCGCTGCGACTGGGCACACTTCATCCGATCCCTGGCCGATGGGCGGTACCGGGATGCCGAGCGGATCGTGCTGGTTATGGATCAGCTCAACACGCACTCGCCGGCCTCGCTGTACGAGGCGTTCCCGCCGGACGAGGCCAAGCGCATCGCGGACCGGCTGGAGATCCACCACACGCCCAAGCACGGCTCGTGGCTCAACATCGCCGAGATCGAACTGAGCGCGCTCGCCCGCCAGTGCCTGTCCCGCCGCATCGCCCATTCGGATACGCTCCGGCGCCGGATCGGGCACTGGACGCGCCGGCGCAACGCGGCCGGCTCCAAGGTCGCCTGGCAGTTCACC
>DATACC010000103.1:0-19524 GCA_036259255.1 Thermoanaerobaculia bacterium
CCCCCCCGGAGGCCACGGCGCGGGAGCTGTTGGCCGCCGAGCAGGCTGCCGGGCGGCTGCCGGCGGATCTTCCCGCCGACCGGCTGCTCGAGCTGTTCGAGCGCTTCCGCCACAACCTGGAGGCGGCGCGCACCTACCGCCCGGAGGGGGTGATCCCCGGCGACGCGTTGCTGGTGCGCGCCGCCGCCGGGGCGCCGGGGGTGGTGGACGCCGCCGGCTGGCGCCGCCGCATCGCGGGCAGCGTCGAGGTGCTCGAGCTGCCAGCCGACCACCACGGCCTGCTGCGGCCGCCGGTGGTCGGCGCGCTGGCGGACTGGCTGGCGGAGTGGTCCCGCCCTAGGGAGCAGGCTGCTTGTTGAAGGTGGCCTCGTCGGTGCTCCAGTTGGCCTTTTCGAAGTGGCCCACGAGCGCCTCGCCCGAGGGCTGCAGCGTGAGGTCGTACTCCACCGCGTCGGTACCGAGACCGCGCTCGATGTGCAGCCGCCAGCGGTTGTCGCGCTGGGCGGTGGCGGAGGTCAGCTCCCATTGCATCTCCTGACCGCCGGCGTAGAACGTCTCGCTGCCGGTGACGGTGCCGTCGTCGGCCACCGACTGGATGTCGAGCTGGGTGCGCATGGCGTTCTCGTCGACGCCGTAGACGCCGCCGAAGTCCCACACCCAGGTGCCTACCAGGGCGTCGGCGGTGAGGTCGTCCGGGGTGCCATCGTCGGCCGCGGGGCCGGAGTCGGCGCAGCCAGCGAGAAGGGTGGTGAGCAGCAGGACGGCGAGGGCGGTGGCGGCACGGCGCGTGTGGATTCGAATCAAGGCTTCCTCCGCAAGGGCGGTCGGTGCATCGGATGGTACGGGCGGCCCCGGCGCGGCTCAGTCGTGGCGCAGCGTCGTGGCCGGATCGAAGCGGTAGACGCGCCGCGCCGGCAGGTAGCAGGCGACGGCCGCCACCGCCAGCAGCACGGTGGTCAGCACGGCGAAGGTCGCGACGTCGGTCGCCTCGACCTCGAACAGCAGGGTGGCGAGGAAGCGGGTGACCGCCCACGCCGCGCCGAGACCGAGCACGACGCCGATCGCCGCCAGCGTCATGCCTCGCCGCAGCACGTCGGCGACGATCGAGCCGCGCTGCGCCCCGAGGGCCATGCGCACGCCGATCTCGCGCTGCCGCTGGCTCACCGAGTAGGTCAGCACGCTGTAGACACCGAACAGTGCCAGCAGCACGGCGACGCCGGCGAACAGGCTGAGCAGCAGCATGTTGAAGCGCGGCGCGGCGACCGCCTCGGCCACGTAACCCTCCAGGGTGCTCACCTCGTAGACCGGCTGCTCGGGATCGATGCTCCACACCTGACGCACCATCGGTTGCAGGGCGCTCTCGGGGCGGCCGGCGGCCCGTGCCACCAGCGACATGCTGAGCCAGGGGTCCTGGCGGTAGGGGACGTACATGGTGAACCAGGGCGGACTGGCGAGGGCGAAGTCGCGCACGCCGCCGACGATGCCCACGATGGTGTGCCACGGGCCCTCCGGGCCGGCGAAGCTGATGCGCTCGCCGAGGGCGGAACCGTCGGGCCAGTAGGCCCGGGCCATGGCCTCGTCGACGATCGCCGCCCCGGGGGCATCCTCGCGGTCGAACTCGTTGAACAGCCGCCCCTGGACCAGCGGAATGCCGACGGTGCGGAAGTAGTCGCCGCCCACCACCCGGTAGCTCGCCATGGGCATCTGCCCGCCGGGCGCCGTGGGTACCGACTCGCGCCACAACGTGGAGACGTTGACGCCGCGCAGCGGCAGGTGGTTGATGGCCCCCGCCGATTCGATCTCCGGCAGCGCCCCGACCCGCTCCACCAGGCGGTCGTAGAAGTCGATCTTGCGGGCGTTCTCGCCGTAGCGCGACTCCGGCAGCGAGATGCGCAGCGCCACGACGCCGGAAGGGTCGAAGCCCGGGTCCACCTCCATCAGGTTGCGGAAGCTGCGAATCATCAGGCCCGCCGCGACCAGCAGGACCAGGGCGAGGGCCACCTCGGCGACCACCAGCGCGCCGTGGGCGAAGCGCCGGCGGCGGCCGGTGCCGCCCCGCGCCCCCTCCTGGCCGAGGACCTCCGCCAGCGCCGGCCGGCGCAGGCGCCACACCGGCAGCAGGGTGGCGAGCACGCCGGTCACCAGCGCCGTGCCCACGGCGTAGGCGAGGACCACCGGGTCGAGGGTGGTGCTGGCCAGGCGCGGCACGTCGGCCGGGGCGAAGCGAACCAGCAGCCGGGTGACCAGCATCGCCAGCACCACCGCCGCGGCGCCGGCCAGCAGCGCGAGCACCACACCCTCGGCCAGGAGCTGGCGCACCAGGCGGGCCCGGCCGCCGCCGACGGCGGCGCGGGTGGCCATCTCGCGATCGCGGGCCAGGGCGCGGCTGAGCAGCAGGTTGGCGGCGTTGGCGCAGGCGATGAGCAGCACCAGGCCGGTGGCGGCGAACAGCACCAGCAGGGCGCGCCGCACGTCGCCCACCAACTCTTCGCGCAGCGGCACCACCGAGACCTGGAGGCCCTCGTTGCTGTCCGGGTACTGCTCGGCGAGTTGCCCGGCCAGGGCGCCCATCTCCTCGCGCGCCCGCTCCACGCTGACGCCGGGCGCCAGGCGGCCGATCATCGACAGGTAGTGGATGCTGCGGTTGCCGCTCTCCTCCAGGCTTTCGGCCAGCGGCAGCCAGAAGCGGGTGGCGCCGGGTTCCCGGTCGCCCGGGTGGCGGAAGCCGGGGCCCATCACTCCGACCACCGTCACCGGGCCGTCGTCGAAGGTCACCGTGCGGCCGAGAATCGCCGGGTCGGCACCGAAGCGCTCGCGCCACAAGCCGTGCGACAGCACGACCACCGGTGCCGTGCCGGGGCGGTCCTCCTCGACGCTGAAGGTGCGGCCGAGAGCCGGCTCGACGCCGAGCACCTCGAAGAAGCCGGCCGTGACCCGGGCGCCGGACAGCCGCTCCGGATCGCCGCTGCCCGTGAGGTTCACCGTTGCACCGGTGGCGGCGGCGAGGCCGGCGAGGGACCGGGCGTTGCGCCGGTAGTCGCCGAAGTTCGGCGGCGAGGTACCCAGGTGGCTCCAACCCTGCACCGGATTGTCTTCGAACAGCATCACCAGGCGGTCCGGCTCGGCATAGGGCAGGGGCCGCAGCAGCACCCCGTGGACGACGCTGAAGAAGGCCGTCGACAGCCCGACGCCGACGGCCAGCATCACGAGAATGGCGAGCGAGCTCCACGGCTTGCGGCGCACCAAGCGCAGGCCGTAGCGCAGATCGTCGGCGACGTTCATCGGGTCCCCCTCGAGTTGTCGAAAAGGCGGTGGAGCGGAGCGGCTATACTACCGGCTCGTTTCATCGACATCGATCTTTCGTCCCTTCGACTCTGGAGACTGCTCGAGGTGTCCCCGCCGTCATGAGATTCCTGCGCTTCGTTCTCGGTCGTTCCAGCGGTGCCCGCCGCATGTTGACGGCGGCGGTGGCCGTGGGCATGGTCAGTGGTCTGGCCAGCGTCGCCCTGCTGGCGCTCATCAACCACACGCTGCGGGGCGACGAGCGGCTGAGCGGGTTCGACGTCGGGGTGATCTTCGCCGCCGTCTGCGTGCTGTTGACCATCGCTCGCGTCTCCTCCAGCTACCTGCTCGTGCGCCTGGGGCAGGGCATGGTGATGGATCTGCGCCTGCAGCTCTGCCGGCAGATCCTGAGCTCACCCCTCCGGCGCCTGGAGGAGCTCGGCAGCCATCGGCTGTTGGCGACCCTCACACACGACGTCAACGCACTGACGGACTCTTTGTTGGTAGTGCCGGTGACGTGCATCAACGGGACGATCGTCTTCGGATGCCTTGCCTTCATGGCCTGGGTCGACCTGCGGCTGTTCGCCCTGTTGCTGGTGGCGATGGTCTTCGGCATCGCCACCTACCAGTTGCCGGCCCAGCTCGGCATGCGCCGATTCCGCGAGGCGCGGGAACGGGAGGACTCGTTGTTCGGCCACTTCCGCGCCCTGACCGTGGGCAGCAAGGAGCTCAAGCTCCACCGCCAGCGGCGCCACCGCTTCCTCGCCACGGTGCTCACCACCGCCGACGGCCTGCGGCGGCTGCGCATCGGCGCCGCCCTGATCTACAGCTCTGCCGCCGCCTGGGGGCACCTGCTGTTCTTCGTCGTCATCGGCGTACTGCTCTACGCCCGCCCCGCGTCGTTCGTGGTGGAGCCGGAGGCTTTGCTCACCTACACGCTGGTTCTGCTCTACATGATGACGCCGCTCCAGGTGTTCCTCGACGCCGTCCCGGCGCTCAGTCGCGCCGAGGTGGCGGTGGCGAAGATCGACGCTCTCGGCTTCTCCCTCGTCGAGCAGCAGGAGCCCGAGGGCGGCCCCGAGCCGTCGGCGGCGTGGCGCACGGTGGAGCTGGCCGGCGTCGCCCACACCTACCGGCGCGAAGGCAGCGAGCACGACTTCACCCTCGGCCCGGTGAACCTGTCGCTGGTGCCCGGCGAGCTGGTGTTCCTGGTCGGCGGCAACGGCAGCGGCAAGACCACCCTGGCGAAGATCCTGGTGGGGCTCTACGCTCCGGAGGAGGGGGAGATCCGGCTCGACGGCCGGCCGGTGGGGGAGGCCGAGCGGGATGACTACCGGCAACTGTTCAGCGCCGTGTTCAGCGACTTCCACCTGTTCGACAAGCTGCTCGGCCTGGAGCACCCGCAGCTCGACGAGCGGGCGCAGCGCTACCTCCAGGAGCTGGAGATTTCCCACAAGGTGGAGGTGCGCGACGGCGTGCTGTCGACCACCGATCTCTCCCAGGGTCAGCGCAAGCGCCTGGCGCTGCTGACCGCCTACCTGGAGGACCGCCCGATCTACCTGTTCGACGAGTGGGCGGCGGACCAAGACCCGGTGTTCAAGGTGATCTTCTACCGCCACATCCTGCCGGACCTCAAGCAGCGCGGCAAGGCGGTGGTGGCGATCAGCCACGACGACCGCTACTTCGACGTCGGTGACCGCCTGCTCAAGCTGGAGGACGGCCAGGTGGTCTACGACGGCCCACCTACGGCGGCCGCCGGCGCCGCGGCCGCCGTGCCGGTGGCCGACACGGTGGAGGCCGCTTCCGGGGCGCTGCCCGGGGCTTGGCCACGGCCGTCGAGCTAGGCGCCCCTTTCGAGGCGGTGGTCGCCCCCGGGGACGGCGTCGAAGGTCGAGCCGGCGTCGCGGCGGTGTGGTCGCTTGGCGATCACGGCGCCTGGGTCGAATCCGGTGCCTGGCCAGGCGCCGGCCGCCGGGGTGGTCTGCGCTGGCCGACGCCGAGGTCCTCGCCGGAGAACTGGATCTCGAACCCGAAGCCGAAGTGCAGGGCGGTCTCGCGCTGCTCGAGGAGATCGTCGCGGGGCCAGCTCACGCCGCCGATCAGCTCGCCGAAGAACCACTCCCGCAGCATGCGCCGGCGGTAGGTGACGCGGGCGCCGTACTCGTGGAGGGGCACCTCGTCGTCGGTCTCGCCATCGGCGCCGAGAGTCAGCGCGACGGCCTGGTCCGGCCCGAAGCCGTGGTAGAGGGTGAGGCCGGTGTACCAATCGAGCCCTTCGGCCTCCTGATCCACGGTGCCGCGGCCGTTCCAGCGCACCAGGGCCCGCTGGCCCACGGGCCGCTCGACGTCGAGGTGGGTGGTGCTGCCGAAGCCGCGCTGGCTGGTCCAGTAGAGCGTCTCCTGGGCGCGCAGAAGGTTCCGGTCCCCGAACAGCCAGTAGCGCCGGTAGCGGCCGCGGGCGAACGGCTCGAGCGGCGTGTCGACGTCGACCCCGACGTCGAAGTCGGTCTGGCTGCGGTCGCTGCCGACGGGGCGATAGCCGAGACCGAGGATCCACTCCTCGCGTCCCTCCTGGCGGAAGAAGTCGGGCAGGAAGGTGATCCCCTCGTCGACACCGCTGACGAAATCCTCCTCGTCTTCGCGCCCGAAGAAGGCATTGACGCGGTGGTCGAGGTTCGGCAGGTCGAAGCGCACCTTGAAGCGCCCGTCGACCTCCAACTCGTCGTGCTCGTCCCAGACCATGCGGAGCTGTGCCCGCCCATGGGTCTGCCGCGCCTCCTCGTCGAACCGCCGGTTGCCGAAGAACCCGTCGAACCACTGGGCCGACTTGCACACCGACTCGAACATCTCGCGGCGCACGCGATCCAGGGTGGCCTCGCCGTCGGGGGACGTGACGTCGCAGACGTCGTAGCGCGGTGGACGCGGTGGCTCGGCGGGGGAGGGGGCGGCCTCGACGGACTCGGTGGTCTCGGCTGCGGGGGTATCCTGCTCCGCGGCCTCGGGCGGGTCCCCGGACTCGGCGGGATCCGCCGCTTCCGCGAATATTGGAGGCTGGTCCGGAGTCGAGGGCTCCTGCGGATCGCCCTCGGCAGGGTCGCCTTCGGGGCGCTGTCCTTCGGGAGCCTCGTGGCCGACTGGTTCGACGGCCGGCTGCTCGGGCAGCGAGCCGTCCTCCTTCTCGACCGGAGTCCCCGCGACCTGCGCGGCCGCACCGGGGGAGATGGCGACGGCGAGGGTGAGGACGAGGCCGAGGGCAACGGTCGATTTCACGAGCTTCTCCACGAGAGACATGCTCCCACAGCGGTGGGTGCAGCCTCCCTGGAGCAGGAAGCGTGCCGGGGGCGGCTGGGGTCAGGTCGTACTAAAATGCCTGGGGATGCCGGAGTGGCGGAACGGTAGACGCAGGGGATTTAAAATCCCTCGCCGAAAGGCATGCGGGTTCGAATCCCGCCTCCGGCACCACGTGATTGGGGACTGGTCCGCTTCCCCGCGTGGATCCCGTCCCGGTCCCTGGGCGATCTGCTACGAATCTGCTACATCCCCCTCCCCCATGGAAGGGCGTGGCACGCTCCCTCTGCCGTAGAGCTCAGGGCCCGATGGTGCAGTTCGTGTTGCAGCTGCAGCTATAGCTCGTGGTCTCCTTGCCGCAGGAGCACGAGAAGCTCGCCACCCCACACTTGTTGGGGCCGACTCAAGTCGAATCGCAGTCGGTCTGGCGGTCGTCGCAGTAGTCGCGGCAGTCGTCGAGCCAGTCGTCGTCTACGGCCGGAATCGGATCGGTATTGTCGGCTGCGACCCTGCGCTGTACCCCCGCCTGTTCCGCGGCGGCCGGCCGTAGGGGAGAAAGCGTGAGTCTGTCCGTCGGCTGCAGCGCGGGCACCTGGAGGACGTAAGAGACGTAGCGACTCTCGCCCGGCAGCAGGGCTTCGCCCTCGACGGGAAGCTCGATCGTCTGCCGCAGCCGTCCGGAGACGTCCACGATCGAAAGCACGAGCTGGGGCGCGGCGGTCCCGCCCGCGGTCGGCTGGGTCAGCACGGCTCCGAGCTTCAGCCGTCCGTCCGCCAGGAGCCGAGCGTTGGCCGGGGCGGCCCCCTCGATCGCCGACAGGTCCAACTCGCCCGACGCCGTGACCGGCAGGACCTCGAGCTGCGGTCCCGGAGCTGCTGCCCGTGAGGTGGTGAACCCGAGGGTCAAGGTCGCCAGCCCAATTGCCAGAAGCATCCGCTGCATCGCATCCTCCTTCCGTTCCAGCTCACCGCGAACTAAAGCAAGTTCTGCGCCGCAGCAAGGGGGTCGTGGAGAGGAGCTGTTCCCTCCAATGAGAGATCGGCGGAAGCGGCAGCCGACATCGAGCGGTCGGCACGGTGCGGAAGCTCGAAGCCGCCCGGGCTCCCCAGCGCGTCCTCCTCGCCGGAGCTCTGCGCCGCCGCCGGTGGGAACTCAGCGCGACCGTCCGCCAGACCGCGACGCGTTCCGCGCCACCGCCGCGCGCACGAGCGCCTTCAGCGCCTCCTCGTCGATCTCGTCGCCCTCGTGGAGGTCGATGGCTCGGCGGGTGTTGCCTTCGAGGCTGGCGTTGAAGAGGCCGGAGGGGTCGTCGAGCTGGGCGCCCTGGGCGAAGGTCATCTTCACCGCGTTCTTGTAGGTCTCTCCGGTGCAGAGGATTCCGTCGCGGGACCACACCGGAACCCCGCGCCACTTCCACTCCTCGACCACTTCGGGCTCGGCCTGGTGGATCAAGGCACGGAGCCGGGCGAGCATCTCGCCCCGCCAGTCGCCCAGTTCGTCGATCCTCTCGTCGATCCGGCGGGATGGGGACTTTTCCTGCGGAGAGCCGCTGCCTGCCATGACGGTTTCCCTAAGCCGTCGCCTGCGCCGCGCCGCAGCACTTCTTGTACTTCTTCCCGGAGCCGCAGGGGCAGGGGTCGTTGCGGCCGACCTTCTCTTCGCTGCGGACCACCGTGGCGGGCTTCTGGGGGGCCGAGCTCTTGGCGGGGGCGGAGAACTGCATGCGGGGGGCCGGGGCCGTGGCGCGGCGCCGGCGTTGGGCTTCGAGCTGTTCCTCGGAGACGGGCTCGAGGCGGAAGAGGGTCTTGATCACCTGGTCCTCCACCCGCTCCTTCATCTCCTGGAAGAGCTCAAAGCTCTCCTTCTTGTACTCCTGCTTCGGGTCGCGCTGGCCGTAGCCGCGCAGGCCGATGCCCTCCTTGAGGTGGTCGAGGGCCAGCAGGTGGTCCTTCCAGCTCTGGTCGAGCACGCGCAGCATCACGTCGCGCAGGAAGATGCGGGGCAGACCCGGGCGCATCTCCTCGAGACGAGCCTCCTTCTCGCTCCACTTCGCCTCGATCTCCGCCCACAGGCGCTCGCGCAGCTCCTCGACGCCGTGCTCGTCGAGCTGGAAGTCGAGCTGGTGGACGTCGATGTTGAAGTAGGCCAGCATGTCCGTGGCAAGCTCCGAGAGCGCCCAGTCCCGCGGGTCCGACCTCTCCGGACAGTGGGTGTCGAGCATGAAGTCGAGCACGTCGCGGGAGACCTCCAGCAGGTAGCCGCGGTCCTCCTGGCCTTCCAGGATCTGCTTGCGCAGGCGGTAGACCTCCTGGCGCTGCTTGTTCATCACGTCGTCGTACTCGAGCAGGTTCTTGCGGATGTCGAAGTTGCGACCCTCCACCTGCTCCTGGGCCCGCTCGATGGCCCGCGACACCATGCCCGCCTCGATCGGCTCGCCCTCCTGCATGCCGAGCCGCGTCATGATCGCCTTGATCTTGTCGCCGCCGATGAAGATGCGCATCAGGTCGTCTTCGAGGGAGAGGAAGAAGCGCGACGAGCCGGCATCGCCCTGGCGGCCGGAGCGGCCGCGGAGCTGGTTGTCGATGCGCCGCGACTCGTGGCGCTCGGTGCCCAGAATGTGCAGGCCACCCGCCGCCAGCACCTCCTCGCGCTCGCCCTTGCAGATCTCCCGGTAGCGCTCGAGCGCCGCCGCATAGGCCTCCGGCTCGGTCTCCGGGTCGGCTTCGGCGCGGGCCAGCCCCTCCGGGTTGCCACCGAGCACGATGTCGGTACCGCGACCGGCCATGTTGGTGGCGATGGTCACCGCCCCCTTGCGGCCCGCCTGGGCGACGATCGACGCCTCCCGCTCGTGGTACTTGGCGTTCAAGACCACGTGGGGCACCCGCTTCGGCTTGAGCATCTTCGACAGCATCTCGCTGCTCTCGATGGACACCGTACCCACCAGCACCGGCTGGCCGCGCTCCACGCAGTCCTGGATCTCCTCGACCACCGCCTCCCACTTCTCCTGCGTGGTGCGGTAGATCAGGTCGTTGCGGTCCTCGCGGATCATCGGGCGGTTGGTGGGGATCACCACCACGCCCAGGCCGTAGATCTGGCCGAACTCCTGCGCCTCGGTGTCCGCCGTGCCGGTCATGCCGGAGAGCTTGTCGTACATGCGGAAGTAGTTCTGCAGCGTGATCGTGGCGAGGGTCTGGTTCTCCTGCTTGATGCGCACGCCTTCCTTCGCCTCGACCGCCTGGTGCAGGCCGTCGGACCAGCGCCGGCCGGGCATCATGCGGCCGGTGAACTCGTCGACGATCACCACCTCGCCATCCTTGATCAGGTACTGCACGTCGCGCTTGTAGAGGTGGTGGGCGCGCAGGCCCTGGTTGACCCCGTGCACCAGCTCCATGTTGCCGGCCTCGTAGAGGTTCTCGACGCCGAGGAGCTTCTCGACCTTCTGCACGCCCTCGTCGGTGAGCGCCACCGAGTGGGCCTTCTCGTCGACCAGGAAGTCCCCGGTGGTCGACTTGCTGCCGTCCTCGTGCTCGATCTCCTCGCCGCGCACCAGCTTCGGGATGATGGCGTCGATGCGGTAGTAGCGGTCGACCGATTCCTCCGACGGGCCGGAGATGATCAGCGGCGTCCGCGCCTCGTCGATCAGGATCGAGTCCACCTCGTCGACGATGGCGAAGTGGTGGCCGTGCTGCACCATCGCGTCGAGGTCGAACTTCATGTTGTCGCGCAGGTAGTCGAAGCCGAACTCGTTGTTGGTGCCGTAGGTGATGTCGGCGGCGTAGGCGAGCTTTCTCTGGGCGTCCGGCATGTCGTGCTGGATCGTCCCCACCGTCAACCCCAGGAAGCGGAAGATCGCGCCCATCCACTCGGCGTCGCGCCGGGCCAGGTAGTCGTTCACCGTCACCATGTGGACGCCCTTGCCCTCGAGCCCGTTGAGATACGCCGGCAGCGTCGACATGAGGGTCTTGCCCTCGCCCGTCTTCATCTCGGCGATCTGCCCGCGGTGGAGCGTGATGCCGCCGATGAGCTGGACGTCGAAGTGGCGCATGCCGAGGGTGCGCCGCGCCGCCTCGCGCACCACGGCGAAGGCTTCCTCCAGGAGGTCGTCGGGAGTTTCGCCGGCGGCCAGGCGCTGACGGAACTGGTCCGTCTTCGCCTTCAGGTCGGCGTCGGAGAGGGCCTTCATCTCCGGCTCCAGCGCGTTGATGGCGGCCACCATCGGCTGCATCTTCTTGATGTCGCGCTCGTGCTGGCTGCCGAAGACCTTCGTGAGGATTTGGTTGAGCATCGGGGTCCCGAGGTGTGTGTGTTCTAGGGGTGGGGCGCTGAGGCGCTACTCTGTTTTCAACGGTGCATCGTAGCAGAGGATTCCTGGGGGCTTCGGGCTCGGCGGGAGGGGAGGAGGAGAGGAAAACCCCGCACCCCGCACCCCGAACTCCTTGGACGGCTCCCGCCTTCGGCTGTCGCCGCCTTCGGCGGGCGTGCCCCCCGGAAACGAGTCGCGGGTGGAGAGTGGTGAAGGGGCCCGGGGGGCCCCTGGATCAGCGGCTGGTGGGGCGGTCCAGGATGTAGGCCATCGGGTCGACCGGCTTGCCGTTGCGGTGCACCTCGTAGTGGAGGTGGTAGCCGGTGGAGCGGCCGGTGTTGCCGACGTAGCCGATCACGTCGCCACGCTCGACGCGCTGGCCGGCGCGCACCGCGAGGTCCGACATGTGGCCGTAGCGCGTGGAGAGGCCGTAGCCGTGGGCCAGCGTCACGGACTTGCCCAGCCCGCCGTTGCGGCCCGCCAGGGTCACCACGCCGGCGGCGCTGGCACGCACCGGCGCGCCGGGGACCGCGGCGATGTCCAACCCCTGGTGCAGCGCCCGGCCGCGGGTGATCGGATCGCGGCGAATGCCGAAGCCGCTGGTCAGGATCCCCTTGGCGGGGGTGATCGCCGGCGTCGACGAGATCCAGCGCATCTGCTCGTCGAGCTCCGCCGCCACCCGGTCGAGCGCACCGTCGAGGCGCGCGGCCCGCTGCTCCAGGGTCTCGAGGTCCGCCCCCTCCAGCGCCGCGCCGCCGCCGATGCCCGCCTCCGCGCCGGCCGCCGCCGGGTCGAGGCCGGCAACGATGGCGAGATCCATCGTGCGGTCCTCGTAGGTGGCGAGACGGTCTTGGAGCTGGCGCAGGCTGCCCTCGAAGGAGGTGTTCACCTGGCGCAGCTCCCGGTTCTCGCCCCGAAGACGCGCGATCTCGGCGCTGTCGACGCTCTGCCGGAAGTAGAGGAAGGTGACGGTGGCCGCGCTCAGCGTGAGGATCGCGAACAGGCCGAGGGCCACCGCGATCTGCGTGTTCGACACCCGCCACTTGCGGAGCCGGGCGCGGGCATGGGGGACGAGGATGATCGTGTGGACGGTCTTTCCCATGGGCGGTCCGAATTGACTTGAAACGATGTTCGATTCGACCGCCGGGCGTGCCTGTCCTGCAGATTCCCCATCACCCCCAGCGGTCTGCGTCAAAGAAAAGCCCGGCCATTGTACTGGCGCATCGATGAATGTCAAGGCGTCGACCGGTGCCGGAAGTCGTGGCAGGTCAGTCTGTTATGGGGCCGCACCATAAAGCGGCGATGGCGCCCGCTGGAGGGCGAGGCGGCGGCCCGGCACGCACCCTTGACGCCAATACCGGTGGGGGGTATAATGGCCTCTGTTTCGGAGGAGTCATCACCATGGGAGTCGAGATGGAGATCGAAACGGCGGGGGCGCCCCAGCGGGCGGCGCGGCAGGGGGAGGAGGGGCCGCCCGGCGGGAAGCGCCACGACCTGGACGTCACCGGCATGCATTGCGCGGCCTGCGCGGCGGCGGTGGAGCGGCGCCTGCGGAAGGTCCCGGGGGTCGAGTCCGCGAACGTGAACTTCGCGACCTCGCGGGCCACCGTGGCGGCGGCCGGAGTGGGACGCGAGGACCTGGTGGCGGCGGTGCGGGAGGCAGGGTACGACGTGGCGGTGCCGGCTCCGACGGCCGAGGAGAGCCTGGCCGGCGCGCTCGAGACGGTGGCCGGCGTGGCGCCGGAGACGGCCGCCGCGGCGCGCGAACGTGAGCGCTACCGGAGTCTCCTCGCCCGCCTCGCCTTCGCCCTGCCGGCGGCGGTGGTCTCGATGCTCGCCTCCATGCCGCTGATGCACGGTGCCGCCATGGCGGGTGACGCCGGGGCGGGAGGGGACGGCGGCCTCGGCCGGGCCGACCTCTTCCTGCGCCTGGTTGCCCCGCTCGATGAGGTGTCGATGCGCGCCCTGCCGTGGCTCTACGAGCTGCCCCACGGTGCGTTGCGCTGGTTTCTGCTGGTGCTCACCGTCGCGGTGATGGCGTGGCCCGGCGCGAGCTTCTACCGCGGCGCCTGGCGCGGACTGCGCCACGGCATCCTCGACATGGACACCCTGGTGGCCGTCGGGACCGGCGCCGCCTTCCTCTACAGCGCGGTGGCCACCGGGGCACCGGGGGTGTTCACCGGCGCCGGCCTGGCCGCGGACGTCTACTTCGAGGCGGTGGTGTGGATCCTCGCCCTGGTGCTGCTCGGCCGGGTGCTCGAGGCGCGGGCGGTGGGGCGGGCGTCCCAGGCGATCTCCCGCCTGCTCGCCCTCGGTGCCCGCAGCGCCCGGGTGCTGCGCGACGGCCGCGAGGTGGAGGTGCCCGCCGGCGAGATCCGTCCGGGCGACCGCATGGTGGTACGCCCCGGCGAGAAGGTGCCCACCGACGGTGTGGTCGACGAGGGGGCCTCGCTGGTGGACGAATCGATGCTCACCGGCGAGCCGGTGCCGGTGGCGAAGGCTCCCGGCGACCCGGTGGTGGGTGCCACCCTCAACACCTCCGGCGCCCTGGTGGTGCGCGCCACCCGGGTGGGGCGCGAGACGGTGCTGGCCCAGATCGTCCGCGCCGTCGAGCGGGCGCAGGGCGAGAAGGCGCCGGTGCAGCGACTGGCCGACCGCATTTCCGCCGTCTTCGTCCCGGTGGTGATCGCCCTCGCCGTCGTCGCCTTCGCGGCCTGGATGCTGCTCGGCCCGGAGCCGCGGCTGCTCTACGCCCTGGTGGCCTTCGTCACCGTGCTGATCATCGCCTGCCCCTGCGCGCTGGGTCTCGCCACGCCCACGGCGATCATGGTGGGGACCGGCAAGGGGGCGGAGAACGGCATCCTGCTGCGCGGCGGGGAGGCGCTGGAGACGGCGCGGCGGGTGACCACGGTGGTGTTCGACAAGACGGGCACGCTCACCCGCGGCCGGCCCGCCGTGGTGGCGACGATCCCGGTGTCGGGCGGCGACCCCGCCGAGCTGTTGGCCGCCGCGGCCGCCGCCGAGCGCCGCTCCGAGCATCCGCTGGCCGGGGCCGTGCTGGCCGCCGCCGAGGAGGCGGGCATCGCGGCGGCGGCCACGGAGGAGTTCGAGGCGGTGCCGGGCCGCGGTGTGCGGGCGCGGCTGGAGGGGCGCGACGTGGCCGTGGGCACCGCCGCCTGGCTCGCCGAGCGCGGCGCCGACCCGGAGCCGCTGGCGTCGGAGGCGGAGCGCCTGGCGGGGGAGGGAGCGACCCCGGTGTGGGTGGCACGGGACGGCCGACTGCTCGGCCTGCTCGGCATCGCCGACCCCGTGCGCGAGGAGGCGGCCGGCGTGGTGGCCCGGCTGCGGCGAATGGGTCTGGAGGTGCTGCTCCTGACCGGCGACCGGCGGGGCACCGCCGAGGCGGTGGCGGCGGCGGTGGGGATCGAGCGCGTGGTGGCCGAGGTGCTGCCGGGGGACAAGGCCGCCGAGGTGGCGCGTCTGCAGGCCGGCGGCGCGGTGGTGGCGATGGTCGGCGACGGCATCAACGACGCCCCGGCACTGGCCCGCGCCGACCTCGGCATCGCCTTGAGCACCGGCACCGACGTGGCGGTGGAGGCGGCGGACCTGACGATCCTGATGGCCCACGGCTCCGGCGACCTCGGCCGCGTCGCCGACGCCATCGATCTGTCCCGCGCCACGGTCCGCATCATCTACGGCAACCTGGGCGGCGCCTTCGTCTACAACGTGATCGGCATCCCCATCGCCGCCGGGCTGCTGTACCCGCTGTTCGGAGTGCTGCTGTCGCCGGTCTTCGCTTCCCTGGCGATGGCGCTGTCCAGCGTGACGGTGGTCACCAACAGCCTGCGGCTGAAGCGGTGGCGGCCGAGCCGGAGGTAGAACGGACCAGCAGGGGGCGTGGGGTGGAGCGGTCAGGTCCGGGCAGAGCGGGTCCTCAGGTGGACAGGGTAGCGGCAGAACTGCTCACCAAGAGAAGGGGATCGGCCCCGGCAGGGGGAGGTGAACCCGCAGCTTGGTGGTCCGGAAGGGCCCGCTCGGGCGGCGGCGAACGGCCGGCCCCGGCGGACAACCATGAGCAGGGGTGTGAGGCGGCATCGATGGTCGCTGGACCGACCGAGGGGGTGGGCGCGAGGCCTGTGGGGTTTCCTCTCCTTCACCAACCACGGAGGCGGGAGGGGTGGCCGCTGGAGCGACCGGGCGGGTGGAGGTGGTGGGGCAGCGGCCTCGTCGCCGGCGCCGCTCGGAACGGTGAAGGGGCCGTCGCCGGTGGCAGCCGGCGGCGCAGAGCGGGGCCAGCCGTTGATCCCTACCGAGTCGCCCCGCGTCCGCAGCCCCACCACCTCCACCCGCCCAGCGCAACGGCCGCCCCTCCCGCCGGGCCCGCCCCTCTACTCCTCCTGGGTTGCGGCCGGATCCTCGCCGCGAGCCGCTGCCGAGTTGCGCAGGCTTTCGAGCTTCTCCTGCACCATCTCGAGATCGTAGCCGCGGGGCACGCCGGAATCCGCCAGCTCCTGCTCGTGGCGCACCTTCAAGCTGCGCAGGTGGTCGCGGAAGCGGGCCATGCGCTCGGCGGCCTCCTCGCGGCGGGCATCGAAGCGCTCGTTCTCCAGGCGGTCCGCCACGGCGGCGACCTCCTCGAGGGAGCGGGTGAGCACCAGCAGATCGCAGCCGGCCAGCAGGGCCGCCTCGGCACGGGCCCCGAGCTCCCCCTGGTCCTCGAGGGCTTTCATCCCGAGATCGTCGGAGATCGCCAGGCCCGTGAAGCCGACCTCCGTGCGCAGCAGATCCTGGAGGATCTGCGACGACAGGGTGGCCGGCAGGCCGTCGCGATCGAAGGCCGGGTAGTTGGCGTGGCCCACCATCACCGCTCCGGCCACCTCGCCCAGCTCGCGAAACGGCATCATGTCGAGCTCGATGGCGTCCTTCGGCAGGAACACCGAGGAGCCCATGTAGTGGGTGTCGTCGGTGGCGCCGCCGAGGCCCGGGAAGTGCTTGAGGCAGGCGCCGATGCCGGCCGTGTGGAGACCCCGGACGAAGGCTCGGGCGCGGGCGGTCACCGCCTGGGCGTCGGAGCCCAGGTAGCGCCCGTCGAGGGCGTTGTTCTCCTCGCCGCGGTCGACGTCGACCACCGGAGCGAGGTCGAGATCGATATCGAACAGGCGTAGCGCGTGGCCCAGCCAGCGGCCCGTCTCCAGCGCCAGCGACGGAGCGCCGGCGGCCAGCTCGGACGGCTTGAGCGACGGCCCCACCACGTCGCGCAGGGTGTCGAGGCGGCCGCCCTCGGCATCGGTGGCCAACAGCGCCTCGGGCAGCAGCCCGCGCACCTCGGCGAGCAGGTCGACGAGCTGCTCGACGTCTTCGACGTTGGCCGGCGCCACGAGCACCGCGGCGGGCTGGATGGCGGTCAGCGCCTTCTTCGTCTCGCCGGTGAGCTCCTTGCCCGGCAGGCCCACCATCAAGAGATCCCCACCTCTCATCCCAGCCTCTCTTTCAATCGATGCAGGAGGTTCAGCGCCTCGAGCGGTGACAGGCGATCGACGTCCGCCTCTCGCAAGATCGACGCCACGTGCTGCTCCTCGGGAGCGAACAGCGCGAGCTGCGCGGCGCCGGAGGCCGGCGGTCCCTTGCCGCGGGCCAGCCGCGGCCGGCCGGCGGCGTCGTACTCGCCGGCCTCCAGGTTGGCCAGCACCTCGCCGGCCCGCGCCACCACCTGGGGCGGCAGCCCGGCGAGCCGCGCCACCTGGATGCCGTAGGACTTGTCGGCGCTGCCCGGCACCACGCGGCGCAGGAACACGATGTCCTCGTTCCACTCCTTGACCGCCATCGTGCGGTTGACCACCCGGTCGAGCAGCGCGGCGAGCTCGGTGAGCTCGTGGTAGTGGGTGGCGAACAGTGTCTTCGGCCGCCGGTGCTCGTGCAGGTGCTCGACGATCGCCCAGGCCAGCGACAGGCCGTCGAAGGTGGCGGTGCCCCGGCCCACCTCGTCGAGCACCACCAGGCTCTCGGGCCCGGCGTGGTGCAGGATGTTGGCCGTCTCGATCATCTCCACCATGAAGGTCGACTCGCCACGCGCCAGGTCGTCGCTGGCGCCGACGCGGGTGAAGATGCGGTCCACCGTGCCGATCTCCGCCGAGTCCGCCGGCACGAAGCTGCCGGCCTGGGCCATCAAGACGATGAGTGCGACCTGGCGCAGATAAGTGGACTTGCCGCCCATGTTGGGTCCGGTGAGCACCACGATCTGGGCGTGCTCGGAGTCGAGCTCGAGGTCGTTGGGCACGAACGGCTCGCGGCTGGTGGCCTCGACCACCGGGTGGCGGCCGCCGCGCAGCACCAGCGGCGCCCCGGGGGGGCCGATGCGCGGCCGCGTGTAGCGGGCTCGGGCGGCCTGCTCGGCGAAGCCGGCGAGGACGTCGAGGGTGCCGAGGGTGGCGGCGAGCGCGCCGAGGCCGGCGGCCGCGGCGGCGACCGCGCCCCGCAGGCGCTCGAAGTGCTCGCGCTCGAGGGCGATCTGGGTCTCCTCGGCGGCGAGGATCTGCTCCTCGAGCTGCTTGATCTCCGGCGTCACGTAGCGCTCGGCGCCGACCAGCGTCTGCTTGCGGATGTAGTGGTCCGGCACCAGGTGGGTGTTGGCCTTGGTGACCTCGGCGTAGTAGCCGAACACCCGGTTGTAGCGGATCTTGAGGGAGGAGATGCCGGTGGCGCGGCGCTCCGCCGCCTCGAGAGACAGGATGTGGCGCTTGGTGTCGCGGGCCAGGGACCGGCAGCGGTCGAGCTCCGGGTCGACGCCCTCGGCGATCACCCCGCCCTCCTCCACCGAGGCGCCGGGCTCGGCGGCCAGCACCCGGGCCAGCTCGGCGGCGAGGGCCGGTAGCGGATCGGTGGCGGCGAGGCGGGCGAGCAGCTCGCTGGCACAGCCGGCGAGCTCGGCGAGCACCTCCGGCACCAACCCCAGGGTGTCGCGCAGCGCCGCGGCCTCGCGCGGCGTGAGCGCCCCGAGCACCGCGCGCGACAGCAGGCGCTCCGGGTCGCCGGCGCCGGCCAGCAGCTCGCGGAGGCGCTCGCGCCGGGACCCCTGCGCCACCAGCTCCTCCACCGCGTCGAGGCGCGCGTCGATGGCGGCGGGGTCGCGCAGCGGCCGCCGCAGCCAGTCGCGCAGGGTGCGCCCGCCCGGAGCGGTGACGGTGCGGTCGAGGACGGCGAGCAGCGTGCCGCGCCGGCCGCCCTCGCGCAGGCTGCGGAAGACCTCGAGGTTGGCCAGCGTCGTCGGATCGAGCACCATGCGCTCGCGGGCCTCGCGCAGGGCCAGGGCGCGCACGTGGGGCAACTCGCTGTGCTGCGTGTGGCGGGCGTAGGCCAGGGCCGCCGCCGCCGCGCGCACCGCCGGCTCCCCCGGCTCCAGGCCGAAACCGCGCAGGGTGGCGGTGCCGAAGTGGCGCTCCAGCAACTCGCCGGCGCGGCCGCGGTCGTAGAGGCGGTCGTCCTCGAGCGCCGACCAGCACGGCACCCGGCGCTCCACCCAGGCGCGCACCTCCGCGGGCAGACCGTCCTCCTCGAACAGCACCTCCCGCGGGCGCAGCACCTCGAGGTCGTCGGTGGCCTCCCCCGGCGCGCCCCAGCGGCGCACGAAGAAGCTGCCGGTGGAGACGTCGAGGAAGGCGCCGGCGCCGGCGCCGCCCCCCGCCCCGTCCCAGACGACCGCGGCCAGGAGGTTCTCCTCCTTGCCCTCCAGCAACTCCGGGTCGGAGACGGTGCCCGGGGTGATGATTCGGGTGACCTCGCGCCGGACCAGCCCCTTGGCCTGCTTCGGGTCCTCCACCTGGTCGCACAGCGCGACCCGCAGCCCGGCCGCCAGCAGCTTGGCGACGTAACCGTCGAGAGCGTGGTGCGGCACCCCGCACATCGGCGCCTCGTTCTCGCTGCCCTTGTTGCGGGCGGTGAGCTGGACCTCCAGGATCGGCGCGGCCTGGCGGGCGTCGTCGTAGAACAGCTCGTAGAAGTCGCCCATCCGGTAGAGCAGGATGGCGTCCGGGTGCTCCGCCTTGATCTCCAGGTACTGCCGGAGCATCGGGGTCAGCTTGCGATCACCGCCAGACATGGGGCGGGAGTATAGCGGCGCCCCGGCGGCGGCGGCGGGGGCCCGGAGCGGCCGGCTCGGAGCGCAAGCCCCACCGAATCACCTACTTCCGAGCGCCGGCTCCGTATACTCGCCGGATGACGGCGGACCTCCCCCGCGATCCCGTCGTGCGCCGCGCCCGCAGGGCCGAGGTGCGCCGCCTGGCGCTGCTCGAGGAGGCCGGATTCGACGAGCCGTGGTCGGCCGAATCGCTGGCCCGCGAGATCGAGGGGCCGCACACCCTGGTGCTGGTCGCCGCCGCGCGCCGCGGCGATCCACCCGCCGGCTTCGCCGCCTACCGCCTGGTGCCGGGCGGCGAGGAGGCCGAGTTGCTGCGCCTGGCGGTGGAGCCGGCGGCACGCCGCCAGGGGCTCGCCCGGGCGCTGCTCGACGAGGGGCGCCGACGTCTCGCCGAAGCCGGTTGCGAGCGTTGCTTCCTCGAGGTGCGTGCCGACAACCGGGCCGCGCTGGCACTCTACGATGCCACCGGTTTCCATCGCATCGGCCGCCGCGCCGGCTACTACGGGCCCGGCGCGG
>DATACC010000104.1:0-9008 GCA_036259255.1 Thermoanaerobaculia bacterium
GTCGGCCCGAGCGGCGAGGCGACGGCGGCCGAGGTGCGGGTGCCGTCCGCCTTCGCCCGCCTCGCCGACCCGGAGCCGAGCCTCGGCGTGCGCACCTTCGCCTTCACGCCGGAGGAGACCGTGCGCTTGCTGCGCGCCGACCAGCGCATCTCCGGCCGGTCCCGGCTCGCCCTGGTGCTGCCGGGTGGCGGGGTCAAGGCGGCCTACCAGTCGCGGGTCGCCGAGGCCCTCTACCGCGACGGCTTCCTGAAGAACGCCGGGGCGGGGATCGTGGCGTCGGGTGCCGGCCCCGAGCCGCGCCGGCGCCCGCTGGAGGTCGATACCGTCATCGGCACCAGCGGCGGAGCCCTGCTCGGCTTCTTCGTCGCCCGGCTCGGCGAGCACGGACCGTGGAACCTGTCGTGCCTGCTGTGGAGCAAGAGCGAGGCGTGCCGCGCCGACGACGAGCTCGGCTTCCTCGACAGCAGCGACATCTTTCCGCGCATCGATCTGCTGCGCTACCTGAGCCTGGTGGTGGTGTTCTTCGTCCTCTCGCTGCTGCTGACCCTCTTCGGCCTGCGACGGGGGGCGCGGCTGGCGCCCGAGAGGGATGTCGCACCGCCGGCCGCCCGGCCGGCGCTCCGGCTGCGCTGGGGGCTGCTCGCCGTCGGCGTGCTGGCGCTGATCCCGGTGCTTGTGCGTCTCGCCAACGGGGAGCGGGTGGTGGAGCACGTCCCGCCGATCCAGGGCCTGCTGTTCTTCGCCCTCGTGCTGCTGGTGGTGGCTGCCGACCACTGCCTGGTGCTCGCCGAGGAGCCGCCCCGCCGGGTGCGTGGCCGCCGCTGGATCGGCATGACCCTGATCCTCGCCGGGCTGGCGGCGGTGGCCCTGCCCGTGGCCCTGCTCTCCGAGGCGAGCGGGAGCGGCACGGTGTCTTCCGGTCGGGTGACCTGGCTGACCGCCTCGACGGCGGTCGAGGCCCCTCTCGGCGGCCTGCTGGTGAGCCTCGGTGCCCTGGCTCTTCTGCTCGGTCAGATCGTGGCTCTCACCGCCTGGTCCCCCCACTACCGGGTGGCGAGGCCCGGCGCCTTCCTCCGCGCCATCGCCTTGGCGCTGTTCCATGCCCTGGCGGTGCTTGGCGTCGTCTGGATCGCGTCTCGCACGTTCGGCGACTCGGCCTCGTTCTTCGAGCTGACCAGCGCCTACTGGCTGTGGCTGCTGACCACGGCCGTGACCGTCGGGCTGGTGCTGATCGTCTGGGGGTGGTGGGGCACGCGCCCGCGGCGGCTGGTGGCGGCGGTGCGCACCGGGCTCGAGTACCTCTGCTCGCCGCACCCCAACGGGCGACTGGTGCGCCGGCGTTACGCCCGGGTGCTGGTGGTCGGCGCCGGCGCGCTGGTGTGGTGGAACCTGGTGCTGGCGCCGGCCGCCTACGGCAATGGCGAGGCGTTCCGGTATCTCGCCGCGGTGGCCGAGCGTTTCGATCGCAGCTACGGCGAGGTTTACCCGGACCAGAGCGCCTACCGCCTGCGCGCCCGCTTCCTCACGCCGGCCAACGCGCTGAAGGACGACGGCACCCGCTTCTTCCTCTTCGTCCCCCAGGAAGGGGCCTGCCCCAGCGTCGCCCAGCGCCCGGGCAGCGGCGGGACCTGGCAGCGCTACCGCGTGCTGGTGGACGAGGGGCCGGTGGCGGCGGAGCGCGGCTGCGAGCCGCTCGATCTGCGCGGCGGGGAGAAGAGTGCCCTGCAGGACCAGGAGTACCTGCGGAGCGTGGTCTTCGCCTCCGGGTCGCCGTTCCCGGTGTTCCCGGCGCACCGCGTGCGGCGCGGCGAAGCCGCGGCCGAACCGCTGGTCGACGGCGGTTACACCAACAACCTGCCGCTCGACCCGGCCCTGGCGCTGGGCCTCGAGCAGGTGCTGGTCCTCCAGTCGTCGCACCCGTACCCGGTGGCGCCCGGGCCGGCGCCGGCCGGGCTGCAGGTGCTCGCCGGGGTGCCGGGGCCGCTGGTCAAGCAGCTCCTGCGGCTGCCCGGATACCTCTACGGGCGCTCCCAGCAGCTCGACCGGCGCAGCCGGGGAGCGCTGTTCGTGGCCAGCCTGGCGCCCTCGGCCGACGAGCTCGACTGGCCGTTCCTCACCGACTTCCGGAGCCGCCGGGTGCGGCAGATGTTGACCACGGCCGAGCGCGATCTCGGCCGCCGCATCGGCTCGGTGGAGAGCTGGGGGCCGCCGAGCTTCCAGGCCAGCGTCATGCTCCGGGGGACGGCGAACGGCGCTCCAGCCAAGTGAGCAGATCGGCGACCACGCGCTCGCGGCCGGTCTCGTTGAACACCTCGTGGAGGAAGCCGGGGTAGACGTGCAGCTCCTTGTCCGGAGCGCCGAGAGCGGCGAACAGCTCGCGCCCCCGCTCCGGCGCCGCGACCGGGTCGTCCTCGCCGAGCAGGAGCAGGGTCGGCGCGGCGATCTCGCCGGCGCGGGCGAGCACCCGGCGCTGGGCATCCCGGATCTCGTGCAGCCAGCCCGGGCTGACGGTGCCGAAAACCATCGGATCGCTGCGGTAGGCCGCCACCACCGCGGGGTCGCGGCTCAGGCCGTCGGCCTCCAGGCCGCTGTCGAGCTGCAGCCGGGGCGCCAGCGGCGAGGCGTGGGCGACCAGGTCGGCGAGCAGGGTGCGGGCGGGGCCGACGGCGCCGAGGTAGGGGCTGCTGAGCACCAGGCCGGCGACGGGGGCCGGCCCGACGGCCGTGGCGCGATGCAGCGCGTGGTCGAGGACGATCAACCCGCCCAGGCTGTGGCCGAGCACGAACAACGGCCGGGCGGCGGCGGGGGCGCGGGCCTCGACGGCGGCGAGCACTCCGGCGAGGTCCCGCCGGTACTGTTCGAAGCCGTCGACGTGCCCCCGCGGCTCCCCGTGAGAGCGGCCGTGCCCTCGCAGGTCGAACTGGTGCGGCTCGAACCCGGCGGCGAGCAGCGCCGCCACCAGCGGATCGTAGCGGCCGTGGTGCTCCGCATAGCCGTGGACGATCAGCACCCGGCCCCGGGCCCGGGGCAGCCGGTGGTGCTCCACGTGGAGGACGAGCCCGTCCGCCGCGGTGAAGGTGCTCGACTCGCGAAGGGCGCCCACCTCTCGACGCTAGCAGAGCCGCGGCGACCGGCGTCGGCCAGTCGCCTGCCCGGTCTCCGGCTTCGCCCACACCAGACCGATGCTGCGCGGGCCGAAGATCCTCTCGTGGGTGCCGGCGATCCGTGCGCCTCAGCCGAGGCTCGCCGCCGTCTCGTCCGCGGGTGCAGGTGAATCTTGCCGAGAGGTGCTTCACTAAACCTGTGCGCCCGGATGGGGTCTATAGGACAAACACGCTGCTGAGGGGGCGACCGGGCAGTGGACCCCGCTCGGAGCTACACCCCCCATCGAAACTCGAATACCGGAAGGGAGGGTGCATCTTGGCGGTCTGGAGAAGGACCACTATCGAGGAAGTACAACCGGCAAGTGAAGAACCAGCGACTCCGGGTACGGCGGCCGCCGACAGGCTGGTGGACCAGTGTCTGCTTGGCGGTCTACTCGGTGGCGTCGATCTCGAAGAGATCGTCGAAGGTCTCGAGGCAGAGCGTACTCGCAGGCTCGACGACAAAGCCAACGAGCACGCTGCGGAGATCGCCGACCTGGAGCAGCGCATCGGCGACTGGGAGGCGCGGCACGAGGAGCTCACCGCCGCGCTCGAGCTCGTCCGCCAGCAGGCGGAGCAGCGCCGGGCGGAGCTGAGCGCCCTAAATCGCCGCGGTACCAGCCTGCGACGGGTGCGGGGAACGCTGCTGCGCGCCCTGGCCCGGCGCCGTTACGCCTACCCGGTAAGGCTGCTTCAGCGGCGCGTCGAGGAACAGGTGGTCCTCGGCAAGGAGCTAGCCCGTGCCTTGGCCGACGGTGAGCGGACGTTGTTCGAGCTCGACCGCGAGCACCACGGCTTCCAGCAGGAGCGGCGCAAGCTCAACGAGAAGGAGTTCGAGCGGCGCTCGCAGGACCTGCGCCACCAGCGTGAACGCGTCGCCGAGCAACTCGCCACGATGGACCGCAAGCTGGCGGCCTTGCAGCAGGCAGGGATCACACACAAGAGCTACGGCTTCCTGATCTGGGCCGGGTATCTCTCGTTCCCCGCCTTCGGATGGTTCGCCGGGGAGGCGATCCGCAGTGCACTGAGCAACAAGGCGAGCCTGCTGCAGGACCTGGTCACCCTTCTGGCGCACGGAGTCGCGGCGATGACCGACGCCATGGGCGGCATCCTGGCTCTCGTGGCCGTAGCGTTCCTGCCGTTGGCGTTCGTGTCCGTCCTGGCTGCCATGCTCTTCCTCAACGACTTCCTGATCAGCCGTTTCGATCGGAGCTGGCGCCGCCGGAAGGGCGGTGGTTCCAGTGGCGGGGCCGTCGTCAAGCAGCCGCAAGCGACCGTCCGCCGATCGGACTACACCCAGGTGCTGGCCAAGCTCCCGATCCTCTATGCCTGGTGGATGGTGCCGCTGGGGCTGGCGACCCTGGTGGCCTTCGCCGGGAGGGACGAGGACCTCGGCAACTTTGCGGGCCTGTGGGCGAAGCCCGGGGAGTCGGTGTTCTACACCTTCCTCGGTGCCACCATCGCGGTGGTCGTGGCCGGATTCGTGATGCTGTATTGCACGCTCGTCGTCGAGCCGCGCCTCGAGAGCCGGGGCCCGGTCACCAGCCGCCGTCGACTGCTGGTGGAGAACCTCGAGGTGGTGGTCCTCGGCGGTTCGGCGATTCTGGCGGTGGTGATCCAGGCGGCGCTGGGCAGCGCAGGAGCCACGAAGCTGTGGCTGATCAATTCGGCTCCCGGTGTCCTCCTGTTGCTGCTGCTGGGTGGGTTCCTCGTCGCCTACGGCCTGATGTACAAGGGCCTCTTTCACACCCGGAACGCCGCTCTCGATGAGCTGCGCCGGCTCGACATGGAGATCGGCCGCTACGAGGGTGCTCCGGCGGTCGCGCTGGACGACCGCGAGGCCACCGAGTACCGCCAGCGCCTGCGCGCCCTGTACGAGGAGATCGAGCAGCGGTGGCGCCGGGTCGAGCACTTCGACCGGCCGCGGCTCACCGTTCGGGCCCTGTGGGAGACCTTCCACGACGAAAGAGACGGCACTCCCCGGGTTCCCTACCGCTCGCTCGACACGCTGATCGAGCCGGATCTGGTCGGCGAGATCGACTCCGCGAGCGTGCAGAGCGCTCAGACCGAGGGCGAGGCCACCGCGGTTCGCGAGGAGTTGCACCGCCTGGAGCTCGAGATGAGCCGGCAGCGCGAGCAGCGCGAGACTGCCGAGGAACAGAAGCTCCTGACCAGGCACCAACTCCTCGAACTGCGCCGCCGGTATGCACAGGAGACCTTCGAGTTGGGTCGCGCCTACCGCGAGACCATCACCCGCTGCGAGACCGCCTACCAGATGGGTTTGCGCTTGCGCGAACCGAAGAAGCCCGATCTGAAAATCGTCGGTGCCTGAGGAGGAGAACGTAATGTGGTACGAGAAAGGCCGTTCCGCGGGAAGCCGGCTGGAGGAACGCACCCAGGCTCTCGATGCGATCCGATTGCACTCCGAGAGGCAGGTTCAGCAGCAGCGAACCGACCTGCGTCGCGTTGTGGCGCCCCTGGAAAAGGCCGCCGCGAGGCGCGAGCATCGATGTGAGCTGCTGGCTAGCCTCGTCGACCGGCTGCGGGCTCAGAAGCGCCAGCTCGACCTGGAGCGCGACCGGCTTCCGTCGGAGTTCTCGCTGATCAAGGGAGGGCTCTACCTCGTCCTGTCGCTCGCGCTGATTCTGGCGGACATCTCACTGCTCGGCCAGGTCAGTGCCCGGTTCCTCAACTACAGTTGGTTCAGCGGCGACGTGCCGTTTTCCAAGCTGATCTTCAGCGACCCGATCACTGCCCTCGCCGAGTTCCCGGATCTGCTCTGGCTGGTGCTGAGCGTACTGCTGCTCGGCTTTTTCCTGAAGGTCTGGCGCGACGTCGATGACGCCGACCCCCGAACCGAGCTCCAGACTCCGGTGCGACGCGGTCGGCGGGAGCGCTGGATCTTCACCTTCCTGTTGATCTGCGCCCTCGCTTCCGTGTTCCTGATGTCGGCGGCCCGGTTGACCATGAGCTTCGAAGGGGAAGCGGCCGTCACGCCGGAGGTGGTGCCGCAGGCCACCGGGATCAACTTCCCGGGCTTCGTATCGTTCGTTCTCGGCTTCAGCCTGCCGTTGGTCAGTGCCGGTTTCTTCGTGCGCGGATACGAGGCGCTGGAGAAGCGGTACCGTCTGTTCCGCGTGTCGCGGCGGCTGCAATGCAACGAGCTGCTGTACTCCTGGCTGCGCGGTCGCAACGAGCGGCTGGAAACCGAGATCGAGCGGCTGCACCGAGAGAGCCAACGACTGAGCGAGCCGGGTGACCTCGAGGCCCAGATTGCTGCACACCAGGAGGACTTCGAGCGCGGCTACGACGAGGCTCGCCGGGAGCTGTTGACCTCGACGAACCTGGTGGAGCGCTTGCGGCCGGTAGTTCTCGAGCGGGCCCTTCGCCGGGAGGTGGTATGAACGCCAGGACCTGGAATCTGGTCGCCCCCGCCGTCCTGCTGATTCTGGTCGCCGGGTGCGATCCGAAGACGCGAGCTGCCGATCACGAGAGCGGCGAGCGCAGAGGCCCCGCAACGGCCGATCCCACGAATCTCGTCGTGATCTTCGATCCCACCATTCTGGAGGCGGCGGACGGCGAGCGTTTCGAGAAGATCCTGGACGACCTCGAGACGTACCTCGATGCCGCCTTCGATCACGGTGGGAGCTTGGTGGTCTTCGAGGTCGACGGGGACGTTCTCCATGCGCCACCTCTCTTCGAAAGGGACCTGCAGCGCAAGGAAACGTTCGATCGAGATAGCCAGCTCAAAAAGCAGGTCTTGCAGGTCTCCGCCGAGCTGCGGCAGGAGCTCCTCGGCTCCTGGGAGCGGGCGCACGCGGATCCGGAGCGGCAGCGGCTCAATAGCTGTCTTCTCACCGCTCTGCATCGGGCGGACCAGTACCGGCAGGCCAACAGCTCCGGTTCCGCAGAGATGCTCGTCTTCTCCGATCTCCTGGAAGCGTGCGACGACGGGGGCAAGATGGTGAATTTCGAACTGCGCTTGCCGCAACACGAGGCGTGGGCGAAGGAGGAGGCGCCGAACCTCGGCAACTACGATCAGGTGACGGTGATCCAGCTTCCCAACCGGCACTGGGGGACGCGGGACCAGAACTCGAAGTTGCGCAAGTTGTGGGAGGAGATGCTCGGTCGGTCCGGCACTGCGGACTTCCGACTGCTGCTCGACGTGCCCAAGAGGCGGGGCTGAGGAGCACCTCTACAACAACCCGCTGCGCTTCACGTCCAGGTACCGGTTGACCAGCGACACCGGCAGCTCGGCGGGCTCGACGTCGAGGGTGAGGATGCCGCGGCCGCGCAGGCGGTCGCGGACGCGGTCGCGCTCCTCCAGGTAGTGGTGGGTGGCGGCGGCGAGGACGGCCTGGGGGTGGTCGTCGGGCGGGACGGCGAGGACCTCGCCGAGCACCGTCTCGCGCAGGCTCGCCACCAGCACCAGGTGGAGCGGGCGCAGCATGCGCAGGGCGGGCAGCAGCTCGCCCTCGTCCTCCTCGCGCAGGTTGGTGACCAGCACCACCAGGGCGCGGCGCTTCTGGAGCGTGCGCAGCCGGCGCGCCGCCTCCAGGTAGTCGGGCGGACGGGTCGTGGTCTCGAGATCGTAGAGGGCGTGGAGCACGCGGGCCAGCGAACGGGTGCCCTTGACCGGCGCCAGCCAGCGCTCCTCGCCGGCGAAGGTGAGCAGGCCCAGGGCGTCGCCCTGGCGCAGCGCGGCGTAGGCGAGCAGCAGCACCGCGTTCAGCACGTGGTCGAAGTGGGCCAACTCGCCGTCGCGGGAGCGCAGCCGCCGGCCGCAGTCGAGCAGCACCACGAGCTGCTGGTTGCGCTCGTCCTGGTACTCGCGGGAGATCAGCTTCTGGCGCCGCGCCGTCGCCTTCCAGTCCACCTGCCGCATGCTGTCGCCGTGGCGGTAGTCGCGCAGCTCGTGGAATTCGAGGCCGGTGCCGCGGCGCTGGCGCAGGCGGACGCCCATCGCCCCCAGGCGGTCGTCGAGGGCGAGCAAGGCGTAGCGCGCCACCGCCTGGAAGTTGGGCAGCACGCGGACGGCGGCACCCTCGCCGGTGCGCAGCCGGCGGCGCCACAGGCGCAGGGGCGAGGCGACCAGGAGGTCCGCCGGGGCGAAGCGGTGGTCGCCGCGCTCGGTGGGCCGCAGGCGGTAGACGATCTCCGCGCCGCCGGCGCGGGGGAGGGCCACCGATTGCGGCAGGTCGCGCAGCTCGGCGGCCGGCGGCGGGTGATCGAACACGATCAGACGCAGGCGGGCGCCGGAGCGGTTGGCGAGGCGCAGGCGGACGCGGGTCCACTCGCCCAGCGGCAGGGCCGGTGCCACCTCGCGCCGGACCTCCGGCGCGGGCAGGCGGCGCACGGCGACGGCGTCCGCCGCCAGCAGCAGCGCCGCTCCAGCGCCGCAGGCGATCCACGGCCCGAGCAGGACCGGCAGAAAGGCGGCGGCCACGGCCAGCGCGAGCCAGGCCGACGCCAGGACCAGGGCGGCGCGGGTGGGCCTCATCGCGTCCGCATCACTGGCGCGGCGCCTCCACCTGCTCGACGATCTCCGCCACCGCCTGCTCGGCGCGGTAGCCCTCGACCTCGAGCTCGGGGGCGAGCAGCACGCGGTGGATCAGCGCCGGCGCGGCCATGCGCTTGACGTCGTCCGGGATCACGAAATCGCGGCCGGCGAGGAGCGCCTGGGCCCGGGCCGAGCGCACCAGGGCGATGGCGCCCCGCGGCCCGACGCCGACCCGCAACCCCTTCCAGGTGCGGGTGGCGCGGACGATCGCCACGGCGTACTCGACGATGCGGCGGTCCAGGGTCAGCTCCGCCACCGTGCGCTGCACCGCCACCACCTCCTCCGGCGTGGCGACGGTCTCGAGG
>DATACC010000105.1:0-12301 GCA_036259255.1 Thermoanaerobaculia bacterium
GCGGTAACATCGCCCTGCCGGCGCCGTCCCGGGCGGCCGCCCCGGCGGCACCCGCAGCACCCGTTCCACCTCTGCCGAAGAAGCACGAAAGGACCCGCGATGGCCTCCGAAGTCGACATTCGCCCGCTCGACGAGCTGGACATCGGCGACATCGTCGCCATCGACGAGAAGATCGGCGGCGAGTACCGGCCGGAAGTCTGGGAGGACCGCGCCGGTTACTACATACGGCGCGACCCGGAAGGCTCCTACGTCGCCGTGGCCGAGGGGCGCGTGGTGGGCTTCATGTTCGGCGAGGTGCGAGCCGGCGAGTTCGGCCTGGAGGAACCCACCGGCTGGATCGAGGTCCTCGGCGTCGACCCGGACTCCCGCGGCAAGGCCGTGGGCCGGCGCCTCGCCGAGGCGATGCTGGCCCACTTCCGGGAGCGAGGGGCCACCAGCGTGCGCACCCTGGTCGACGAGGACCGCGAGGACATCCGCACGTTCTTCGAGCGCCTCGGCTTCGAGCCTTCTCGCCTGCGCCCCTTCGTGCGCCGGCTGTAGGTTTCGAGGCGCGGGGCACCGCGCCGCCCCTGGAAGCCGGATTGCAGTCAGGATCGTACCGACAGGAAACCACGCGGGAGCACGCGATGAGCACCAGAAACGCCCAGTTGCCGAAGAAATACCACGACGCCGTGCTGAAGTGGCGCGACACGTTCCTGCCGGACTACGACTTCCTGATGGAGAACTGGGACAAGCACTTCCCCAAGGAGCCGCGGTTCGACCTGTGCGCCTACCGGGAGCTCGGCATGTGCTCCGAGATCGAGGTCGGCGACCAGAAGGGCAAGCCCAAGTACCAGCGCGCCGCCGAGATGGCTCCCGAGCAGGCGGGGCACCTGTTCGGCGCCATCCGCGCCCAGGCTTCCACCGAGTTCGGTTCCATCCAGCAGCACCGGTTGACGCTGGCCCGGGCTCAGGAGGAGCAGGAGCAGATCTGGATCCTGCGCATGATGGCCGAGGAGCTGCGCCACGGCTACCAGATGCTCCACCTGCTGGTGGAGGACGACTGGAGCAACGTGTCGAACCAGCCCGCCTCCGACATGGTGGAGGAGATCCTGTCGATGACGACCGGCTCCCATCTGCTGTCGGCCTTCAACATCGAGTTCGACTCCTTCGTCGACAACGTCACCTTCTGCGCCCTGATCGACCGCGTCGGCAAGTACCAGCTCGCCATGCAGAAGGTGAGCGCCTACCAGCCCATGGCCGAGTCGATGCCGCAGATGCTGCGCGAGGAGGCCTTCCACCTGGCCGCCGGCGTGGTGCCGATGCGCCGTTGGGCCACCCAGGCCGCCCGCGGCGAGGTGTACGTGACCATGGGCATGCTGCAGAAGGCGATCAACAAGTGGCTGCCCCGCGGCCTCGAGATGTTCGGCGACGAGCGCGGCGGTGGCACCAACGTGCGCTATGGCCTGAAGCCGATGAAGAACGCCGAAGCCCAGGAGCAGTACTACCAGGAGGTCGGCAAGCTGGTGACGGACGTCAACATGCGCTACGTGCGGGCGCTGCTGCCGGAGCTGTCGATGGCCGAGGCCACCGAATCGGTGGAGCGCGTGCTCGCCGGCGAGACCTTCCGGGGCATCCAGCCGGAGGACCTCATCCGCCTGCCGGCCAAGGACTTCTTCCGCCGTCGCGGCGTGCCCGCCTTCGAGAAGGTGGGCGCCGACGGCCGCCGGTTCGAATCGACCGCCGAGTACCTGGCCCACCTGCGCCGCGAGCTGCCCGAGTCCTACCTGGCGGGCGTCGACTTCCGCGAGTTCGTCGAGGCGCTGCGCGAGGTGGATGCCGGCGAGCTGACCCGCGACCAAGCCGCCGCCAAGATGCCCCAGCTACGCCGCGTCGCCGGCTCCTGCCCGTGCTCGAAGTCGGTGCGCTGGGTGGTCGACGACCCCAAAGCCGCCGCCACCCGCGTCGCCACCCCGGCCTAGCGATCCTCGCCGCCATCGCGGCTGCCACGGACCACCGCCGGCAGGCCCCTCTTGCAGCCGCCATCGGGTCGGAGTATTCTCAATCAAGACTCGAAGGAAAGGAGCTTCCTATGGCAGACGCGAAGTCGCTAGGCAAGCGCAAGGGCGGCGCGGCCGGCAAGCAGGGCGGTGGCGCCGCGAAGCCGGAGCGGGGCGGTTTCACCACCCTGGCCGTCGGCGAGGAGGACGATCCGCCGCAGACCACCCTGGCCCTCGGCGAGGAGGAGCCGGAGGTGACCACCCTGGCGGTGGGCGAGGAGGACCCGCCCATCACCACGCTGGCGCTGGGCGAGGAGGGTCCGGTCTACACCACCCTCGCCGTCGGCGAGGAGGAGGTCACCCCGGCCGCCTCCGGTGGGCAGCGCACCGCCGCCCTCGCCAGCGGGCCCACCACCATGGCAACGGGCGAAGAGCAGGGCGGCGACCCGACCACCATGGCGGTGGGCGAGGAGGAGCGCTCGGCGGCCGCTGCCGGTGCCGAGGCCGCCGATCGATCCGCCGCCCAGCCCGCCGGCCAGCTCACCACCCTCGCCATCGGCGAGGAGCAGTACACCACCCTGGCCATCGGCGAGGAGACGCCGGTCACCACCTTGGCCGTCGGCGAGGAGCAGGTGACGACGATGGCGGTGGGCGAGGAGCAGGGTGGCGGTGGCGGCTTCGGTGGTGGCGGCGGCTTCGGCCGCTTCTAGCTTGCCGCTGCCGCTTCGCGACGGGGGAGTCCTGGTCGCCGGCGGCGACCGGGACCCCAACCTCCGGGCCCTCGGTGCCACCCTCGAGCGCCGCGGCGTGCCGCACCACCTGCTGCTCGTCGGCAGCGAGACCCACCCGGCCGTCACCTGGCAGCTCGGCGACGATCACCTGGAGATCGACGGTCAGCCGACGCGCCCCGGCGCCGTGTTCCTGCGCCACGATGTGTTCACCCACCTCGCCGACCGCCGCGCCGCCTCCGCCCACCGGGCGCTGGCCTGGTCCACCACCGTGGCGGCCTGGATCGACGCCCATCCCGGAGTGCGCAGCCTCAACCGCGGCGGCCTGCGCGCCGCCCCGGCCAAGCCGTACCAGCTCCACCTGGCTGCCCGCTGTGGCCTCCCCGTGCCGGCGACCCTGGTGACGAACCACCTGCCGGCGATCGAGGCCTTCCTGCCGGGGCGCCCGAAGATCGTCAAGCCGGTGGCCGGCGGCGACCACGCCCGGCGCCTCGCCGACGCCCTCGCCGAGGCCGAGACGCGGGACGCGGCGACCCCGGCGCCGGCCATCGTGCAGCGCGAGCTGGTGCCGCCGGAGCGGCGGGTGTTCGCGGTCGCCGGACGCCTGCTCGGCTTCACCGTCGCCTCCGAGGCCCTGGACTACCGCACCGATCCGGGCACCCGCGTGGAGCCGTGGCCCGAGGTTCCGGAGGAGCTCGGGAGCGCCCTGCTGCGCCTGCTCGGCGAGCTCGGCCTCGACTTCGCCGCCGCCGACTTCAAGACCTGCCCCGACACCGGACGCCTGCTGTTGCTCGAGATCAACAACGGCCCGATGTTCGCCGCCTTCGACCGTGCCGCCGACGGTGCCGTGACCGGCGCCCTGGCCGACTTCCTGGTCGGCTGAGGCGCCGCCGCAGCCGCCGCACCGGGGGAGCCGCGGCGCGCACGGCTTGGGGTAATCTTCCCCCGCCATGAGCCTGTTCTCCCGCGCCCTCGTCACCACCCTGCCGCTGGTCCCGAAGTCCGCCGTCGGCCGTGTCGCGGCGCCCTACGTGGCGGGCGAGACGCTGGAGGACGCGGTGGCGACCATCCGCGAGCTCAACGCCCAGGGGGCCGCCGCCACCATCGACGTGCTCGGCGAGGAGGTGACCGACCGCGGCAAGGCGCGCGCCGCCGTCGACGAGTACCTGCGGGCGCTGAAAGCCATCGAGCGCGAGGGGCTCGACTCCAACGTGTCGATCAAGCTCACCTCGTTGGGGCTCGAGATCGACCCCGCGTTCTGCCGCGACAACGTCGAGGAGATCGCCACGGCCGCCCGGGCGCGGGGCAACTTCGTGCGCATCGACATGGAGGACGCCTCCACCACCGATGCGACCCTCGCCATCTACCACGCCCTGCAGCCGCGCCTCGGCAACCTCGGCGTGGTGCTCCAGGCCTACATGCGCCGCACCCTGGCCGACCTCGAGGCGCTGCCCGCCGAGGGCGCCAACGTGCGGCTGTGCAAGGGCATCTACATCGAGCCGCGGGCGATCGCGTGGAAGGGCTACGAGACGGTGCGCCACAACTTCGTCGCGGCCCTCGCCAAGATGATCCGCCGCGGCGTCTACGCCGCCGTCGCCACCCACGACGAGTACCTGGTGTGCGCCGCCACGGCGCTGTTCGACGAGCACCGCGTCGGGCGCGACCGCTACGAGTTCCAGATGCTGCTCGGCGTCGACGAGCCGCTGCGCCGCATCCTGCTCGCCGCCGGCCACCGCCTGCGCGTCTACGTGCCCTACGGCACCGACTGGTATCCCTATTCCATGCGCCGCCTGCGCGAGAACCCCGAGGTCGCCCGCCACGTGATGCGCGCCACCCTCGGCCGCGCCTTCGGCCGCAACGGCCAGTGACGGAACGCAGCGCACCCCTGGAGCGCCGCATCGCCGTGCTCGGCGCCGGCAAGATGGGTGAGACGCTGATCCGCGCCCTGGTTGAGTCCCAGGCGGTGCGCGCCGCCGACGTGGTGGCGACCGCCGCCCACCCGGAGACCCTGGAGCGGCTCACCGAGCGGCTCGGCGTGGCGGTGACCCTCGACAACCGCGAGGCGGTGGAGGGCGCCGGGCTGGTGCTGCTGGCGGTCAAGCCGCAGGTGGCCGCCAGCGTGCTGGCCGAGATCGGCGACCGGCTGGCCGGCGACCAGATCCTGGTCTCGATCCTCGCGGGGGTGCCGCTGGCGGCCCTCGAGGCCCGCATCGCCGCGGCGGTGCCGGTGGTGCGCGCCATGCCGAACACGCCAACCCTGGTGGGCGCCGGCATGACGGCGCTGGCCGGCGGCCGCCACGCCGGTCCGGAGCACGTGGCCGCCGCCGAGGCGGTGTTCCGCCGCGTCGGCCGCACCCTGGTCCTCGACGAGAAGCACTTCGATGCCGTGACCGGTCTGTCGGCCAGCGGGCCGGCCTTCCTCTACATCGTCATCGAGTCCCTGGCCGAGGGCGGGGTGAAGGCCGGGCTGCCGCGCCATGTCGCCATCGAGCTGGCGGCCCAGACCTGCCTCGGCGCCGGCCGAATGGTGGTGGAGACCGGCAGCCACCCGGCGCTGCTCAAGGATGCCGTCACCACGCCGGCCGGCTGCACGGTGGACGGCATCCTGGCGCTCGAGGAGGGCGGCCTGCGGGTGACGTTGATCAAGGCGGTGGTCGAGGCGGCGCGGCGCGCCGGCGAGCTGCTCGACCCCGGCTCCTCGCGGTGAGCGCGGCGCCGCGCGTGGCGCTGGTGCAGATCCGCTCCCCGGGGCACCGGGGCGCGGAGCTCCAGGAGCAGGCGTGCTTCCTCGAGCGCTGCGGGGTGGAGCCCGAACGCCTCGTCACCCTCAACGTGGTGGCCGAGCCGCGCTTCGGGCGTGATCGGCTGGGCGGCGCCGACGTGCTGCTGATCGGCGGCGCCGGCTCCCACAGCGTCACCGAGGACCACGACTTCCACGCCCCGCTCACCGACCTCGTGCGCGAGTGGATCGAGGCCGGCCGGCCGCTGTTCGGGTCGTGCTGGGGGCACCAGTTCATCGCCCAGGCGCTCGGCGGGCGCGTGGTCACCGACCGCGAGCGCGAGGAGGTCGGGACCTTCGACGTGGAGCTCACCCCGGCCGCCGCCGCCGATCCGCTGTTCGGCGGCCTGCCGTCGCGCTTCTCCGCCCACTTCGGCCACCACGACGTCGTCGACGAGCTGCCGCCGGGGGTCGAGGAGCTGGCGTGGAGCGAGCGCTGCCGCAACCAGGCGCTGCGGGTCACCGGCAAGCCGGTGTACGGCACCCAGTTCCACTGCGAGATGACGCTCGCCCAGATGCGCCATCGCCTCGGCATGTACCGCCAGGAGTACGTCACGGGCGCCGCCGACTTCGACGCCCACCTCGACCGCATCCTCGCCCCCACGCCGGTGGCCGAGACGCTGCTCGAGCGCTTCCTGGCGGCCCTGCGCCGCGGCGAGCTGTGAGCGGGGGACGCGGGGTTTTGACCGTGCGTCACGCGCGGTGGTAGGCTCCCACTCACCTGCTTCTATGCGGCACCCGCCGGAGCGTCCGCCGGCACGGGGCCGAGCGGCCAGGGCAAGAGTCCATGGATCCCGGCTTCCAGAACGGCGGCTACCGCGACGGGGGTGATCCCAGCACCGACGACATCGAGCTGGCGACGCTCACCGAGAGCGGCCTCACCCAGACCTACGACACCGCCGAGCGCGAAGGGTTGCTGGAGGCGCCGTCGCGCTCGTTGCGCGACGCCGACGTCATCCTCATCGCCCACCCGGAGAACCGGCGCCTCGGCACCCGCTTCCGCCTCTCGCCGGGAGGGCGCATGGAGGTGGGGCGCTCCGAGAAGGCGGAGATCCCGCTGCCCGAGGTGCCGTCGATCTCACGCCAGCACGCGCGGCTGGAGTACCGCGGCCGCCGCGTCACGCTGCGCGACCTGGGATCGACCAACGGCACCTACGTCAACGGCGAGCTGATCAACGAAGCCACCGTGCTGCGCAGCGGCGACCGCTTCCAGGTGGCCGGCGTCCACTTCAAGTTCCTCCACGAGCAGGACCCGGAGCACGCCTACTACGAGACCATCTACCAGCTCGTCACCCGCGACGGGCTGACGGACATCTTCAACAAGCGCAAGTACGAGGAGGAGGTGGAGCGCGAGTTCGCCCGCGCCCGCCGCCACGAGCGCCCGCTGACGCTGGTGATGTTCGACCTCGACGACTTCAAGCTGATCAACGACAGCTACGGGCACTTGTGCGGCGACTTCGTGCTCAAGCGCGTCGTCTGCCTGGCCCGGGAGCTGCTGCGCCCGGAGCAGGTGTTCGCCCGGGTGGGCGGCGACGAGTTCGTGATCCTGGCGCCGGAGACCGAGACCGCCGGCGGCGAGCTGCTGGCGGCGAAGATCCGCGACCGGGTGGCGGCCCTCGACTACAGCTACTGCGAGTACTCCGTGCGGGTGACCTGCTCGTTCGGCGTCGCCCAGCTCACCGACGAGATGGCGAGCCCCGACGACCTCTACCACGCCGCCGACCAGGCCCTGATGGTCTCCAAGCGCGGCGGCCGCAACCGCGTCGCCGTGTACGAGGAACCCGGCGGCTGAGGCCCGAGCCGGACGGGTTGCGGGGCGGCCGGTGCGCGCCTTGCTTGCCCCCTCCGGCATGACGACGACCCCCGACTTGCGTCCCGACGCCCGCGCCGCCGGCACCTTCCGCCTCGGCGGCGATCTCGAGCTCCATCGTCTCGGTTTCGGCGCCATGCGCCTGACCGGGGAAGGCATCTGGGGTCCGCCCCAGGATCGCGGCGAGGCCCTCCGCGTGCTGCGCCGCGCCCTCGAGCTGGGCATCGACTTCCTCGACACCGCCGACTCCTACGGCCCCGGGATCAGCGAGGAGCTGATCGCCGAGGCTCTCCATCCCTATCCGGAGAACCTGGTGCTCGCCACCAAGGCGGGCCTGGTGCGTCCCGGTCCCGGAGAGTGGCAGGAGAACGGCCGGCCGGAGCACCTGCGCGCCGCCTGCGAGGGCAGCCTGCGCCGGCTGAAGGTCGAGCGCATCGATCTCTACTACCTGCACCGGATCGATCCGGCCGTTCCCGCGGAGGACCAGCTCGGCACGCTGGCGGCCCTCGTGGACGAGGGCAAGATCCGCCACGTCGGCCTCTCCGAGGTGGGGGTGGACGAGATCCGCCAGGCGCGGCACCAGGTGCCGGTGGCGGCGGTGCAGAACCGCTACAACCTGGGCGACCGCGAGTGGGAGGAGGTGGTGGACCTGTGCACGGCGGAGGGCATCGCCTTCGTCCCCTGGTCGCCGCTCGCCGCCGGCAACGTCGGGGAGGGCGGGCGGCGGGCGCTCCACGAGGTGGCCGCCCGCCACGGCGCCACCGTCTCGCAGGTGGCGCTCGCCTGGCTGCTCCACCGCTCGCCGGTGGTGCTGCCGATCCCCGGCACCTCGAAGGTCGCCCACCTCGAGGAGAACACCGCCGCGGCGACGCTCGAGCTCGACGCGCGGGACCTCGAGCGGCTCGGTTCCCTCGGCGGCCGCTGAGCCGTCTGCGGCGCTACTCGCGGTCTGCCGCGCCGCCGTCCTGCGTTGCCGCCGGCGGCGCCAGCAGGTGGGTCTCGATGAACTCCATCGTCACCGCCCGCAGGTAGTCGGAGTTGGACTTCTTGGCGAAACCGTGGCCCTCGTCGGCCGCCACCACGTACCACACGGGCGTGCCGTTGGCCTCCAGGGCGGCGACGATCTGGTCGGCCTCCGACAGCGGGACCCGCGGGTCGTTGGCGCCCTGGGCCACCAGCATCGGCTTGGTGATGCGGTCGGCCTTGGCGAGCGGCGCGATGGAGGCGAGGAAGCGGCGCATCTCCGGGTCCCGCTCGTCGCCGTACTCGGCACGCCGCAGGTCCCGGCGGTAGCCCTCGGTGTTCTCGAGGAAGGTGACGAAGTCGCTGATGCCGACGTAGTCGAAACCGCAGCACAGGCGGTCGTTGTAGGCGACCATCGCGGCCAGCGTCATGTAGCCGCCGTAGGAGCCGCCGCCCACCATCACGCGCCCGGCGTCGAGGTCCGGCTGGGCGGCGATCCAGTCGAGCAGGGCACCGATGTCCCTCACCGAGTCCTCGCGCCGCTCCGCGTTGTCGAGCAGCAGGTAGCTCTTGCCGTAGCCCGCCGAGCCGCGCACGTTGGGGTAGACGAGCGCCACGCCCAGGTTCGCCGGCAGGTGGTTCATGGTGCCCTGGAAGCGCGGCCGCTCCTGCCCCTCGGGACCGCCGTGGATGTCGATGTACACCGGCCACGGCGGCGCGTGGCGCTGCGGGTCGGGGCGGAAGACGAAGGCCGGGATGGTGCGCCGCACGCCCGGCTCCACCTCGTCGAAGGTGGGGAAGCGCACCAGCTCGGGCCGCACGAAGTGCTCCGGCGGCAGGCCTCCCATCTCGCTCTCGGTCCAGCGGGTGAGCCGGGCGGTGCGCGGGTCCCAGCTGTAGACGTCGGAGGAGGAGCGCGCCCAGCTCAGGGTGAAGCCCACCTCCTGGCTGTCCGGTCGGAAGCGCAGCGAGCCGGCGACGCCGAGGGGCAGGTCCGGCGCCGGCAGCGGCTGGTTGGTGCGGGCATCGCGCAGGTGGAGCCGCGAGAAGCCGTCCTCGTTGACCAGGAACGCGAGGGTGGCGCCGTCCTTCGACAGGTCGAAGGACTCGACGTTCCACTCCACGTCCCCGGTGAGCGTCGTCCAGCGGCGGCTGTCGAGGTCGAGGCGCGCCAGGCGGTGCATCTCGCTGCCGCGGTCGGTGGTGGTGTAGACGGCGGTGCCGTCGGCCGAGAACTTCCCGGGGCTGTAGGACACCGGCTCGCCGCCGTCGGCGGGCGGCGGGGTCAGCGCGGTGAGGGTGCCGCTCGCCAGGTCGACCAGGTGGAGGAAGCTCTGGTTGGCCGACACGTAGCGCAGCATCAGCAGGCGTCGGCCGTCGGGGCTCCAATCGGTGGGGTACCAGGCGCCGGACAGCTCGGCCACCCGGCGCTCGCTCGCCGGATCGCCGGGGTCGGCCACGTAGAGGTCGAAGTCGCGCCCGTTGCGGCGGTTCGAGACGTAGGCGATGCGCGAGCCGTCGGGGGAGAAGGTGGCGCCCTCGTAGCGGTGCTCGCCGTCCGAGATCCGCGTCACCTCGCCGCTGCCGGTGTCCATCAGGAAGAGCTGGTAGTTCTCGGCCCCGCCCTCGTCCATCCGGAAGCCGATCTGCCCCGATGCCGCCGGCCGGTACTCACCGCCGAGCACCCGCTCGCCGTAGAAGGTGAGCTGGCGCCGGGCGCCGAGGGGCTGGGCCACCTCGTGGAGCTGGGTGACCTCGCCGAAGCGGGTGGTGATCAGCACCCGCCGCTCGCTGGGATGCCAATCCTGGAAGCTCGCCCCCCGCAGGTTCTCGTAGGGCAGCAGGTCGGCGACGTCGGCCTGCGGGATGGGCGGCACGTGCCGCGCCGTGATCGTCTCCGGCACCGGGATCGGCCGGTCCTCCGGCGCGATCCCCTCCCCGGCCTGCCCGGCGGCCGGCGGCGCGGCGATGGCGAGCGGCAGGAAGAGAACGAGGCTGGCGAGGACGCGGAAGGGGGTGGCGCGCATGACAGGGCCTCCAGGAACGGTTCTAGGGCCGGTCGGAGACCGGGGAAGAAGCGCCGGGAAGTCTACCGGAAGCGGCTCAGCGGTCGGGGGGCAGGTTCTCCCGGTCGTACTGCCGCACCGCCTCGAGAAGGTCCTCGGCTGTTGCGGTCTTGCCTTGCAGTTTCAACACGTTGGCCAGCGCGACCCGTGCGGTGGCCAGCAGCTCCCGGTCTGCTGGTGTGATCGCTTTCTCATCGAGGATGGAGACCGCGGTGGTGAGGTTTCGTTCCGCGTGCTCGAGGTTCCCGAGACTCCGATGGGCCGGCCCTCCTCCGGCCGATGCCCCAGGCGTCCCGAGGATTAGAGCCGTGACCAGGGTGCCATACCAGAGGATCCTTCCGCCGGTCACAGGTTGCATGCGCGCTCCTCACGGTGGCGGCCCGCGTCGCCGGCCGAGGCATCGGGAGGGCTCGTCCCCCCATCGCCGTGGCATCGGACCTTGGTCGGCGAAAAATCCGCTGTCAATCGAGTGAAGGAATTCTGCGATCACTTCTGCGCATCCTCTGCTCTACAATCGCCTCGTGCTTCGTGAGCTGCATGTCAGGAACCTGGCGGTGCTGGCCGAGGCT
The DNA here is from genome assembly GCA_036259255.1 of Thermoanaerobaculia bacterium. Lineage (GTDB taxonomy): Bacteria > Acidobacteriota > Thermoanaerobaculia > Multivoradales > JBCCEF01 > DATACC01. The sequence goes on from DATACC010000105.1 coordinate 10,895, forward strand.
TCGGTGGAGTTGGCCGAGGGCTTGAACGTGCTCACCGGGGAGACCGGGGCCGGCAAGTCGATCGTGGTCGATTCGCTCACCCTGCTCTCCGGGGCGCGGGCCGCCGGCGAGCTGATCCGCACCGGCGCCGACACCCTCACCGTCACCGGGGTCTTCGAGCCCGCCGGCGAGGGGTGGCGCGCGGTGCTGGCCGAGGCCGGGGTGGAGGCCGACGGCGGCGAGGTGCTGGTGCGGCGCGAGATCAGTCGCGCCGGCCGCAACCGCGTCTTTGTCAACGACCAGCCCACGACCCTGCGCCTGCTCGCCGACCTTGCCCCCTGGCTGCTGCGCATCCACGGCCAGCGCGAGGAGCTCGGTCTGGTCGACCCCGAGTTGCAGCGGGTCTGGCTCGACGAGAGCGGTGGCGCCGAGGCCGAGACGCTGCTCGCCCGGGTGGCCGCGGCCTACGATCGCTGGGCCGAGCTCGCCGCCCGGCTGCGGCGATTGGCCGGCGACGAACGGGTCCGCCGCGAGCGCATCGACTTGCTGCGCTTCCAGGTCAGCGAGCTGGGCACCGCCGAGCTGGTGGCTGGCGAGGAGGAGGAGCTGCGCGCCGAGCGCGACGTGCTGCGCAACAGCGAGGCGATCACCCAGGCCCTGGGCGGCGCCTACACGCTGCTCTACGAGGAGGACGGCGCCGCGGTGGACCGGGTGGCAAAGAGCGCTGCCCTGCTCGAGGAGGTCGCCGCCTGGGAGCCGCGGGCCGCCGCCGCCCTCGACGAGCTGGCCGAGGTCCAGGTGCGCCTGGAGGAGACCGCCCGCGACCTGCAGCGCCGCCTCGACGGCCTCGACGCCGAGCCCGGCCGCCTCGACCAGGTGGAGGGCCGCCTCGCCCGCCTCGAGCGGCTGTTCAAGAAGTACGGCGCCGAATCCGCCGGCGAGCTGATCGAGCGCCGCGCCGCCGCCGAGCGCGAGCTGGCCGAGATCGAGGGCGACGCCGAGGGACGCGAGGCGCTCGAGCGCCAGGTCGCCGCGGCGCTGGCCGCCTACCGCCAGGCCGCCCTCGAGCTCTCGACGCGCCGCGCGGTGTGGGGCGAGCGCTTCACCCGGGCCATCGAGGCCGAGCTGGGCGACCTCGGGCTCGGCAAGGCGCGGCTGTCCGTCGCCCTGGAGCGCCGCGCCCGGGAGGACGGTCCGCTGCGCCTGGAGGAGGGCGGGGAGGCGGTGGACTTCGGCCCCACCGGCGTCGACCACGTGGTGCTGCTGTTCGCCCCCAACCCGGGGGAGGAGCCGCGGCCGCTGTCGCTGATCGCCTCCGGCGGCGAGCTGTCGCGCATCTACCTCGGCCTCCAGCTCGCCGCCCGCGGCCGCGGTGCCGGCGGAGAGGCGCCCCACGCCCCCCCGACCCAGGTGTTAGACGACGCCCAC
>DATACC010000106.1:0-19759 GCA_036259255.1 Thermoanaerobaculia bacterium
CGCCGCGCTGCCGCTGGCCGCCGCCGGCGGCGGTGCCGCGGCGGTGTGGCTGCGCCGGCGCCAGCTCGGTCGCCCCGCCACCGCGACGGTGCTGCTGCTGCTCGCGGTGCTCGTCGCCGCCGGCGTGTGGGAGACAGCCCACCGCCGCCTCCTGCGGCGCGACCTGGTCGAGCGCGAGCTGCCCCTCCTGGCGCCGCCGTCCGGCGCCGAGCTGGCCCTGCTGGGCGAGCGCGTCGAGACCTTCTTCGGCGACAGCGACCTCGGCCGCTTCGTGCCGCGCTCACCGGAGGATCTCGAACGCCAGGACCTCGCCTTCGTGCTCTGGGAAAGCTCGCCGCTGGCCCGCCTCGACGCCGCTTCCGCCCTGGTGGTGCGTCCCCTGGACGGCCCGCCCTCGAGCTTCGCCTTCGGTCTGCTGCTGTCGGAGGAGGGCGAGCCGATCTGGGATCCCCTGTCCTGGCGCGGCCAGCCGCCGCGCTCCGAGGACGCGCTGACGGGCGAGGCGGTGCTCTCCTACCGCGGCCGCCGCTGGGCCCGCCTCGAGTGGATGCTGGTGCCGCTGCCCGGCTTCGATCTCGCCGGCCGCGGACGGGTGGCCGAGGTGGAGGCGGCGCTGCTGCGCGGCGGTCCCGCCAAGACCACCGAGGGCCGGCTGCCGGAAGGCGTGAAGCTGGCGTTCTACGACGACGCCGGCCGGCCGGTGGATTCGCCCTGGCAGGAGGCGCCGCCACTGCCGGCGTCGCTCGCTGCCGGCAACGGCGTGCGCCGGGCCGTGGTGGCGACCCCGGAGGGCGCCGCCTGGGCCGCCGTCCTGCCGCTGCCGGCCACCTCGGGCGCGCGTCGCCGGGCGGTCCTCTACCTGCCGGTGCTCTCGCCCCTGGCCGGCCTCGAGCGCGCCGGCACCGGTGCCCTGGGGCTCGTGCTGGCGGTGCTGCTGGTCACCGTCCTCGCCCTGTTGCTGGCCCTGCCGCGGGCCGCCTTCCGCGACCTGCTGCGGCGCACGGTGCGCTCGTACTCCAAGCGCCTGTTGCTGGTCTACACGCTGCTCCTGGTGATCCCCCTGCTGCTGCTCAACGTGGTCCTGGTCGCCGCCATGGAGGACCGCCTGCGCGACGAGCAGCAGGCCACCGGCGAGGCGGCCCTGGCCGCGGCCCAGCGCATGCTCGGCAGCTACCTGGCGTCGCTGGAGCCCGGGTTCGACCTCGCCACCGGCCTCGACGACGTGCTCCTGGTGGGCCTGTCGCTGGTGGTGCGCCACGAGATCAACCTGTACTGGGGCAGCGAGATCTGGGCCTCCACCAAGCCGGAGCTGTTCGCCGCCCGCCTGCTGCCGCGGCGCATCCCCGGCGAGAGCTTCGAGCGCATCGCGCTCAAGGGCTACGACCTGGCGGCGCGCACGAACCGGGTGGGGGAGACCTCGTACCTCGAGCTCTACGCGCCGCTCCAGGTGCCGGGCGAGGAGGTGGGGCCGAGGAACTTCTTCCTCTCGATGCCGCTGCTCGCCCAGCAGGAGGAGGTGGCGCGGGAGCTCGGCGCGCTGCGCCGCCAGGCGCTGCTGATCACCGCCGCCCTGGTGGTGCTGGTGACGGCGGTGGGTACGCGGCTTTCCCGCGGCTTCACGCGGCCCCTCACCGAGCTGGTGGAGGGCACCCGGCGCATCGCCCGTGGCGCCCGCTCCCTCGATCTCGCGCCCACCGAGCTCGAGCTCGCCGCCCTGGTGGAGGCGGTGGACGACATGGCGCGGCGCATCGCCGAGGCCCGCGAGCGGCTGGTGCGCGAGAAGCAGGTGGTCGAGGGGGTGGTCGAGCACATCAACTCCGGCGTCGTGTCGCTCGACCACCACGGCCGGGTGCTGCTGCGCAACCGGGTGGCGGCGGACCTTTTGGGGGTCCGGGTGGACGAGCCGCTGGCGGCGGCGCTGGCCCGCGATCCGCGCCTCGACCCGGTGGGCGACTGGCTGGAGGCCCTCGCCGCCGGGCGCCCCGGCGAGCCGGCCCAGCGCACCGTCCGACTGGCGGCTCCCGGGGACGGAGGATCGTCCGGCGAGGACGCCGCGGCCGGCGGCGAGCGGGAGTGGAGCCTGGTGTGGGTGCCGGTTCCCGGCCCCGGCGACCCGGCGGCGCTGCTGGTGGTGGAGGACGTCACCGAGACCCTGCGCGGCCAGCGCCTCGAGGCGTGGGCGGAGATGGCGCGCATCATCGCCCACGAGATCAAGAACCCGCTGACCCCGATCCGCCTGAACGTCGAGCACATGCAGCAGGTGTGGCGCGACGGCCTGCGCCAGCGCGAGGGGCGGCCCGCCGGCCCGGGAGATGCCGACCGCTTCGACGAGATCTTCGCCCGCTGCACCAGGAACGTGCTGGTGCAGGTCGAGGAGCTGCGCCAGATCGCGGCGGAGTTCTCGACCTACAGCCGCATCCCGCGCATCGAGCGCCAGCCCGGCGACCTGGTGGCGGCGATGCGCGAGCTGGTGGAGCCCTACCGCGCCGCCCCGCCGGCGGGGGTGACGGTGGAGCTGGAGGCGCCGGAGGACCCGCTGCCGGCCCGCTTCGACCGTCGCCTGCTCGCCCGCGCGGTGCGCAACCTGCTCGAGAACGCCCTGCGCGCGAGCGCCGGCGGCGGGCGGGTGACGCTGCGCCTGGAGCACCGGCCGGGTGTCGCCGAGGCCGACCGGCCGAGCGGCGGCGGGGCGGCGGAGGCGCGCATCGTGGTGCTCGACGCCGGCCCGGGCGTCGAGCCGGCGCTGCTGCCGCGCATCTTCGACCCCTACTTCTCGACCCACGATACCGGCACCGGGCTGGGCCTGCCCATCGCCCGGCGCATCGTCGAGGAGCACGGCGGCTCGATCGTCGCCCGCAATCATCCCGCGGGAGGCATGGAGGTGGCGATCGTGCTGCCGGCCGAAGCCGCGGAGCGGTAGCATGGCGCCATGCTGTTGCGCCGCGGCCCCACCGCCCTCGAACGCCTGTTCGGCCACCGCTTTCGCCGGCGCGAGCTGCTGGACATGGCGCTGACCCACCGCTCCCACACCCACGAGAGCGGCACGGAGGGCAACTACGAGCGTCTCGAGTTCCTGGGCGACGCGGTGCTCGGCATGCTCACCGCCGAATGGCTCTACGGCGAGCGGCCGGATCTGCCCGAGGGCGAGCTGTCGAAGCTCAAGAGCTACCTCGTCTCGCGGGAGGTGCTGGCGCAGCGCGCCGAGGTCCTCGGCCTCGGTGACGCGCTGCGCCTCGGGGTGGGGGAGGAGCGCTCCGGCGGGCGCAGGAAGGCGTCGCTGCTGGCCGACGTGATGGAGTCGGTGATCGGCGCCGTCTACCTCGACGGCGGCCTCGAGGCCGCCCGCAAGGTGGTGCGGCCGTTGCTCGAAGAGGGCCTGGCTCTGCGCGAGCGCACCAAGGTGGATCCGAAGACGCGCCTCCAGGAGCTGTCCCAGGCGCGCGGCTGGGATCTGCCCGAGTACCGGTTGGCCGAGGAGTCGGGCCCGGACCACGCGAAGCTCTTCACCGTCGAGTGCCGCCTGCGCGGCCGTCTCGCCGGCACCGGGTCGGGGCGCAGCAAGAAGGTCGCCGAGCAGGCCGCCGCCGCCGCCGCGCTGTCGTCGGTCGCCGCCCGGGACGCCGGAGCGGGCGCCCCCGCCCGGCCGCTTGCGCCGCCTCCGGGGGCCTCTTAGAATCGCGGGTTCCATGACCGACCTCGACACCCCCGCCCGCTCCCGTCAGCTGCCCGCCCCCGGAATCCGCCACCTCCCCGAGCACGCGGGCGAGGAGGTCGTGGTGCGCGGCTGGGTGGAGAACCGGCGCTCCAGCGGCAAGATCGCCTTCCTCCAGGTGCGCGACGGCAGCGCCACGGTGCAGGCGGTGGCCAGCCGCGCCGACCTGTCCGAGACGGAATGGGCCGACGTCGAGCGGCTGACCCAGGAGTCCACCGTCGAGCTCACCGGCCGCGTCAAGGAGGACCGTCGTGCGCCGTCCGGCGTCGAGCTCCAGCTCACCGGCCTGGCCGTGATCCACGTCACCGAGGACTACCCGATCACGCCGAAGGAGCACGGCACGGCCTTCCTGATGGAGCACCGCCACCTGTGGCTGCGCTCCAGCCGCCAGCGCGCCGTGCTCGCCGTGCGCAACGAGGCGGAGCAGGCGATCCGCGACTTCTTCTATCGCCGCGAGTACACGCTGATCGACTCGCCGATCCTCACCCCCGCGGCCTGCGAGGGCACCTCGACCCTGTTCGAGACGGACTACTTCGGCGAGCCGGCCTACCTCAGCCAGTCGGGCCAGCTCTACCTCGAGCCCGCGGCGGCGGCGTTCGGCAAGGTGTACTGCTTCGGCCCCACCTTCCGGGCCGAGAAGTCGAAGACGCGGCGCCACCTGATGGAGTTCTGGATGGTCGAGCCCGAGGTCGCCTTCCTCGAGTTCGACGGCCTCATGGAGCTCGCCGAGGAGTTCCTCACCGAGATCGTCGGCCGCGTGCTGGAGCGCTGCGCGGAGCCCTTGAAGGTGCTGGAGCGCGATCCGGCGAAGCTCGAGCGCATCCAGGCTCCGTTCCCGCGCATCACCTACGGCGAGGCGATCGAGATCCTGCGCGAAAAGGGCGCCGACATCGGCTGGGGCGACGACCTGGGCGGCGACGAGGAGACGATGCTCGCCGAGCACTTCGAGCGCCCGGTGATGGTGCACCGCTACCCGGCGGCGAGCAAGGCTTTCTACATGCAGCCCGACCCGGCGGACCCGAAGCTGGCGCTGGCCGTCGACGTGCTGGCGCCGGAGGGCTACGGCGAGATCATCGGCGGCAGCCAGCGCATCCACGATCACGACCTGCTGCTGGCCCGCATCCGCGAGCACGACCTGCCCGTCGAGGCCTTCCAGTGGTATCTCGACGTACGCAAGTACGGCGCCTTCCCGCACAGCGGCTTCGGCATGGGCATCGAGCGCTTCGTCGCCTGGATGTGCGGCGTGCCCCATCTGCGCGAGACCATTCCCTACCCGCGCATGCTCTACCGCATCTACCCGTAGGAAGCCCGATGAGCTGGTCCGCGCGCGAGACCTACGATTACCTGGTGTGCTTCGCCGCGCTGATGCTGGCGGTGCTCGGCCTGGTGCAGGGGGTCGAAGCGGCGATCGATCTCGGCGTCCCGGAGCCGATCACGCGCCCCTCGATGGTGGAGATGCGCCACCGGGCCGGGCCGGAGGGCGGCACCATCTCCCGCGAGGAGGCCGCCGCCGAGGCGGAGCGATTCGCGGCGGAGCAGCGCGCCTGGCAGCGCCACCGCGCGCTCGAGCGCCTCGCCACCCATGTCACCCTGCTACTCGTCACCCTCCCTCTGTTCGCCTTCCACTGGCGCCGCGTTCGCCGGCGCGAGCGCGCCGCATCCTGAGCGGGACGGGAGCGCCGGGGCCGCGATGGCCCGCCTGAGGCGGCCGGGGGCCCTGGTGCCCCGGTTGCCGCGCACCGTCGTGGCGCTCGGGGTGGTGAGCTTTCTCACCGACTTCTCGAGCGAGATGATCTACCCGCTGCTGCCGGTGTTCCTCACCGTCACGCTCGGCGCCGGCGCGGTGGCGCTCGGCGCGGTGGAGGGGGTGGCGGAGGCGACCGCGTCGCTGCTCAAGCTGGTTTCCGGCGCGTGGTCCGACCGCACGGCGCGGCGCAAGCCGCTGGTGGTCGCCGGCTACTCGCTGGCGGGCTTCGCCCGTCCCCTGATCGGCGCCGCCGCCACCTGGCCCGTCGTGCTGGTGCTGCGCTTCACCGACCGCATCGGCAAGGGGCTGCGCACCTCGCCCCGCGACGCCCTGATCGCCGACGTCACCGACCCGACCCGGCGTGGCGCCGCCTTCGGGCTGCACCGGGCGATGGATCACGCGGGCGCGGTGGTCGGCCCGCTGGTCGCCGCGGCGCTGCTCGCCGGGGCGGGCCTCGAGGTGCGTACCGTCTTCTTCCTCGCCGCCGTGCCGGCGGCGGCCGCCGTCCTGGTGCTGGTCCTCGCGGTGCGCGAGCCGGCGGGCCGGGCCGGCACCCCGGGCGAGGCGCCGGCGTCGCCGCGCCTTGCGGCGGAAACGGCCGGTGCCCCCCTCGCGGTCGACGTTCCCGCGGCAGCGTCGGCGCCTGGCGCCCAGTCGCCTTCGGTCCCCTCCGTCTTGCCGTCCGCGTCGCCACGGCCCTCGGGGCTGCTGCGCGGCCTGCCGCCGGGCTTCGCGCCGCTGCTCCTCGCCCTCGCCGTCTTCACCCTCGGCAACGCCACCGACGCTTTCCTGCTGCTGCGCCTCTCCGACGCCGGCATCGCCGCCGGCTGGGTGGCGGCGCTGTGGTCGCTGCTGCACCTGGTCAAGATGCTCGCCACCGGCTTCGGCGGTCCGCTCTCCGACACCTGGGGACGACGGCGCACCCTCCTCGCGGGGTGGGCGGTGTACGCGCTGGTCTACGCCGGCTTCGCCGCCGCCGAGTCGTCCGCCGCGCTGGTGGCGCTGTTCCTCGCCTACGGGCTCTACTTCGGCCTCGCCGAGCCGGTGGAGCGGGCCTGGATCGCCGATCTGGCCGCCGCCGGCCGCCGTGGCACCGCCCTCGGCGCCTACCACGCCACGGTGGGCCTCGCGGCCCTGCCGGCGAGCCTGCTGTTCGGCGTGCTGTGGCAGCGCTTCGGCGCGCCCGTGGCCTTCCTGGCCGGCGCCGCCCTGGCCGGCGTCGCCGCCCTCCTGCTGCTGCGGGTGCCGTCGGGCCGGCCCCGCCAGGGACCCCCGGCCCGACCGGTTGCCGGGCCGTCGCTTAGCCCGTAGAGTGGCGGCTTGCACCGCCCCGAGAACCCGCCGTGATCGACGCTCTGCAACCGCCGAAGACCCTGCCGTACAGCGAGGAGTCGGAGCGCGCGGTGCTCGCCGCCATCCTGCTCGACCCGCGGGTGCTGCCCACCATCTCCGGGCGCCTGCGCTCCGAGGACTTCTTCAGCCAGAAACACCAGGTGCTGTTCGAGGCGATGCTGTCGCTGCAGGAGGCGGAGGACCCGGTGGACCTGCGCACGCTGCAGGCGAAGCTCGAGCAGCGCGGCCACCTGGAGCGCATCGGCGGCCTCGCCTACCTCGCCGGCCTCGACGTCGACCTGCCCGACCTCGGGCGGGTGGAGACCTACGTCGAGATCGTCAAGGAGCGCTCGGTGCGGCGGCGGCTGATCGAGACCTCGAGCAGCATCATGCGCGACTGCCTCGACGGCGGGGTCGAGGCGGCCGAGGCCCTGGGGCGGGCGGAGCAGGCGATCCTCGGCCTGGGGGAGGAGGCGATCCAGCGCGGTTTCGCCTCCCTCGGCGAGATCCTGCACACCACCTTGGAGGACCTCGAGGAGCGCCCCGGCTCCATGCTCATCGGGGTGCCCACCGGCTTCATGGACTTCGACCGCATCACCCACGGGCTCAACCGCGGCAACCTGATCATCATCGCCGGGCGCCCCGGCATGGGCAAGACCAGCTTCGCCCTCAACATCGCCAGCCACGTGGCGGTGCAGGAAAAGCGCGGCGTGGCGGTGTTCTCGCTGGAGATGTCCCAGCAGGAGCTGGCGCTGCGGGTGCTGTGCTCGCGGGCCAACGTGCCGTTCGGGCAACTGCGGGCCGGCCACCTGTCGCAGAAGCACTGGAGTCAGATCATCAACACCGTGCGCGCCACTGGCGACGCACCGCTCTACATCGACGACTCACCGAACCCGTCGCTGCTCGAGGTGGCCAGCAAGGCGCGGCGGCTGAAGGCGGAGCGCGGCCTGGAGCTGCTGATCCTCGACTACCTGCAGCTCATGCAGGCCGGCGGCAGGTATGAAAATCGCAACCTGGAGATCGCTGCCATCAGCCGCGGGCTCAAGCAGCTCGCCAAGGAGCTCGACATCCCCGTGATCGCGCTGTCCCAGCTCTCCCGCCAGCCGGAACGGCGCGGCAGCGACCACCGGCCGCAGCTCGCCGACCTGCGCGAGAGCGGCTCCATCGAGCAGGACGCCGATCTGGTCGCCTTCGTCTACCGCGACGAGGTGTACAACCCGGACGACGACGAGGTGCGCAACCTGGCGGAGCTGATCATCGCCAAGCACAGGAACGGCGCCACCGGCACCGTCGACCTCGCCTTCTTCGGCGAGACGACCACCTTCCGCAATCTCGACCGCCATGGTTTCGACTCCTCTCAGCCCCCCTCCTGAGGCACCGCCCAAGGAGCGGCGCCCGGCGCGGCCGACGCCGGCCGGCGCCGCCCTCGTGCCGTACCTCGACTCGGTGCTGCGTCCGGCCTGGCTGCGGGTGGACCTCGACGCGCTGGAGCGCAACGTGCGCCGCCTCGCCGCCGCCGTCGCCCCGGCCCGCGTGGCGGTGGTGGTGAAGGCGGACGCCTACGGCCACGGCGCCGTGGAGGTGGGCCGCGTCTTCGAGGCCGAGGGGGCCGAGCTGGCCGCCGTCGCCCTGCTGGAGGAGGGGGTCGAGCTGCGCCGCTCCGGGCTGCGGATGCCGATCCTGGTGCTCGGCACGCTCGAGCCCGGCCAGCTCCCGGTGTGCCGTCGCCACGTCCTGACGCCGGCGCTCTCCAGCCTCGAGCAGCTCGCCCTGTGGCGAGACTTCACCGCCGGCTCCTTGGGCGCTCCGCAGCCGGTGCACCTCAAGGTCGACACCGGCATGAGCCGCCTGGGCGTGGCCCCCGAGGAGGTGCCGCGGGCGCTCGAGATGCTGCGCGCCGCCCCGGAGCTGCAACTCGCCGGCCTGATGAGCCACTTCGGGGATGCCGACCTGCCGGAGAGCCCCCGCAACGACGAGCAGACGGCCGCCTTCGACGCGGTGCTGCCGCTGCTCACCGAGGCCGAGCGCGGCACGGTGACGGTGCACTTCGCCAACAGCGCCGCGGGTCTCCACCGGCCGCCGTCACGCTTCGACATGGTGCGCTTCGGCCTGGCCCTCTACGGCCTCGACCCGCTCGCCGGTCATCCCGGCCCCGGCGCGCCGGAGCCCGTCGACGGGCTCGAGCCGGTGGCCTCGGTGGCGGCCCGCATCAGCCAGGTGCGCTCGGTGCCGGCCGGGAGGGCCGCCGGGTACGGCAGCCGCTGGGTCGCCGAGCGCCCCAGCCGGCTGGCGGTGGTGCCGGTGGGCTACGCCGACGGCTACCCGTGGAGTCTGACCCATCGCGGCGAGGCCCTGCTGCGCGGCCGCAGGGTGGCGATGGCCGGCGCGGTGAGCATGGACCTGACGATCTTCGACGTCACCGATCTCGAGGCCGCGGCCCCGGGCCGGGGCGCCGTGCCGGTGGCCGCCGAGGAGGAGGTGGTGCTGCTCGGGCGCCAGGAAGGCGAGGAGATCACCGCCTTGGAGCTCGCCGAGCGCGCCGGCACGATTCCCTGGGAGATCCTCACCCGCTTGGGCGAGCGCCTGCCGCGCTGCTACCTGCGGGGCGGCCGCGTGGTGGCGGTGGCGTCGCGCTTCCTGGGGGCGCGCCGTTGACGGTGGCCGCCGCCGAGGCGCCCCGTCCCGAGCGCTCCCGCCGCACCCTGCCCGCGCCGGCGGAGCGCTTCTTCACCGAGGTCGGCCGCTTCTTCTTCGTCCTCTGGCGCACGCTGGCGTGGACGCCGCGCCGGCCGTTCGACTGGCGCGAGCTCGCCCGCCAGATGGTGCGCATCGGCCTGCGGTCGATCCCGGTGATCATGCTCACCACGCTGTTCACCGGCGCCGTGATGGCGCTGCAGACCTTCACCACCCTGCAGCGCTTCCACGCCGAGAGCTACGTCGGCTCGCTCGTGGCGCTGTCGATGGTGCGCGAGCTGGCGAGCGTGCTGGCCGGGCTGGTGCTCGCCGGGCGTAGCGGCTCGGCGATGGCGGCCGAGCTCGGCACGATGCGGGTCACCGAACAGATCGACGCTCTGGAGGTGATGGCCACCGACCCGATCCACTACCTGTTCGTGCCGCGGGTGTGGGCCACCACCGCCATGCTGCCGTTGCTGGTGATGATGGGCAACGCCCTCGGCATCGCCGGCGGGTACGTGGTGGCGGTGGTGCTGATGGGCGCGAACCCGGTGTCGTACATGGAGAACACCTTCAAGTTCATGGAGGTGGACGACGTCGTTTCGGGCCTCGTCAAGGCGGCGGTGTTCGGGCTGTTGATCGCGGTGATCGGATGCCAGAAGGGCTTCTACACCAGCGGCGGCGCCGAAGGGGTAGGCTACTCGACGACCAACGCCGTGGTCACCGCCTCGATCGCCATCCTGATCTCGGACTTCTTCTTGACGAAGTTGCTCTTCTGACCCGCGGACGCGTCCCCCGGACCGCGGATGCCGGGGCGGACCGCCGCCGATCTGATCTACTCTCGACCATGGAGCTCGACGCGCCCAGCGAAGGGGTCAAGATCCGCCTGCGCGACCTGCACAAGTCCTTCGGGCCGCGGGTGGTGCTCGACGGCATCGACCTCGACGTCCAGGAGGGGGAGTCGCTGGTGCTCATCGGCGGCTCGGGCACCGGCAAGAGCGTGCTGATCAAGCACGTCATCGGCCTGCTGCGGCCGGACCGTGGCCTGGTGGAGGTGGACGGGGTGGCGATCAACGACCTGCACTATCGCGAGCTCACCACCTTCCGCCGGCGCTTCGGCATGGCCTTCCAGGAGGGGGCGCTGTTCGACTCGATGAACGTGCGCGAGAACGTCGCCTTCCCGCTGCGCCGGCAGACCGCCATGTCGCGCCGGGAGATCGAGGAGCGGGTGGACGAGTGCCTCGAGCTGGTCAAGCTGGAGGGACAGGGGCACAAGGTGCCCTCGGAGCTCTCCGGCGGGATGCGGCGTCGGGTGGGGTTCGCCCGCGCCATCGCCATGGAGCCCGACATCGTGCTGTTCGACGAGCCCACCACCGGCCTCGACCCGGTGACCACGGCGCTGATCGACGATGTCATCCTGGAGCTGCTGCGGGGCGTCGACTCGACCGCCATCACCATCACCCACGACATGACGAGCGCCTTTCGCATCGCCGACCGGATCGGCATGATCCACGGCGGCAAGATCATCGCCCTGGCGCCACCCGAGGAGTTCCGGCGCCTGGACGACCCCCGGGTGCGGCAGTTCATCGAGGGGCGCAGCGAGGGGCCGCTGTCGGCCCCGGGCTCCCCGTCCACGCCGGCCGAGCCCGAACCGAATCGAGCCTGAGAGAGAACCCATGTCCCAGATCGTCAAGATCGGCATCTTCGCCACCATTGTCCTGCTGCTGCTCGGCTACTTCATCCTGAAGATCGAGGATCTCGACCTGTTCGGGCCCGAGGGGCGCGACGTCCACGCCCTGTTCGATTCGGTGGCCGGTCTCGACGACCGCTCCGCGGTGCGCGTGGCGGGCGTGCGGGTGGGGCGGGTCGACGGCATCACCCTCGAGGGGCGCCAGGCGCGCGTGCGCCTGCTGCTCGAGCAGCCGCTGGGGCTCACCGAGGGCACCTACGCCGAGATCTCCAACATGGGCCTGCTCGGCGACAAGTACGTGGAGCTGGTGCCCGGCCCCCCCGGCGCGCGACCCCTGCCGGACGGGGCGGTGATCCCCGGCATCACGCCCCCCGGCTTCGACGAGGCGATGGCGAAGCTCAACCAGGTGGCTGACTCGATCATCGGCGTCACCGATCCGCTCGGCAGCACCCTCACCGGCACCGGGCAGCCGACGCCGCTGTCGCGCCTGATCGACAACATGGAGGCCACCACCGCGGAGATCCGTCTGCTGGTGGAGACGAACCGCGCGCAGCTCGAGGGCACGATCCGCAACTTCGAGCGGGTGAGCGAGACGCTGGCCGACAACCTGCCGGCCCTGGTGGCGCGGCTCGACGGAATCCTGGTGGAGGTCGACGCGGTGGTGGCGGAGAACCGCGGTGCGGTGGGGGAGACGGCCCAGAACATGGCCGCCCTGACCCGCGAGCTGCAGGGCACGGTGGACGACCTCAACCAGGTCACCGGCCGGCTGGCCCGCGGCGAGGGCACCCTGGGCAAGCTCCTGACCAGCGACGAGGCGCACCAGGAGCTGGTGGCCACCATGGACGCGGTGCAAGGTGGCGTCGGCCAGCTCTCCGACACCCTGGGCCGGGTGCAGCGCCTGCGTCTCGACGTCGATCTCCAGGGCTTCGTGCTCGCCGACGCGGCCGAGGACGAGAGCAGCGCCTACGGCAGCTTCGGCGCGATCATCGACCCGGGGGAGGACACCCGCCGCCTCTACCGGGTCGGCATCGCCAAGACGCCGCGGGGCGACAGCCGCACCAAGACCGAGACGATCACCGTCACCCGGCCCGACGGCACCACACAGACGACGGTGATCGACACGCTGACCGAGGAGGACGAACCGGTGCTCTCGGCCCTGGTGGGTTACCGCCTGCAGAACGAGGCGCGCGTCTGGACCGGTTTGATCGAGGACGACTTCGGCGTCCAGGTGGAGTACCCCTTCCTCGACCGCCGCCTGTGGCTCGACGTCAAGGCCTTCGACTTCAACCGCCGCGAGAACCGCGATCCCCACCTGCGGGTGATGGGCCGTTACCACCTGACCCCGAGCATCTATCTGCTGGGCGGCTACGACGACCCGCTGGAGTCGGAGCTCGACAGCCTGTTCGTCGGCGGCGGCATCACCTGGACCGACGAGACGCTGAAGTACCTGCTGGGCTCGGTGCCGCTGGGATAGGGGTCCGGGGGGAGCCTCGCCGCCCCGGCCGCTCCACCGACGGCCCGCGCCGGCCCTCCGCGGGTGGGGGGTACGCCGCCCCCAATCCATGCCGACTTCGCCTGCTGGAGCTCGGTGAGGGCTTCGGCGCCGGTCTTGCTGAACGCCGAGCAGAACTCCAGCGCCGCGGATGTCGGTGAGGAAGCCGTCGTTCTCTCACCGAAGAAGAGGCTGACCGGAAGTCCTCCCTGCCTACAGCTCCGGCTCCTGCCCGGTCAGCAGGCGGAAGGCTTCCAGGTAGCGTTCCCGCGTCCCCGCCACCACCTCCTCCGGCAACCTGGGCGGATCGCTCTCGTGGTCCCAGCCGGAGGCGTCGAGCCAGTTTCTGACGTACTGCTTGTCGAAGCTCGCCGGCTCCTCGCCGGAACGCCAGGTGGCGGCGTCCCAGTAGCGGGAGCTGTCGGGGGTCAGGGCCTCGTCGATCAGCAGCAGCTCGCCGTCCGCGAAGCCGAACTCGAACTTGGTGTCCGCGAGGATCAGGCCGCGGGCGGCGGCGTGGGCGGCGGCGCGGCGGTAGAGGTCGAGGGTGAGGTCGCGGAGGCGGGAGGCGAGGGGCTCCCCGAGGGCGGAGGCCACCGTGTCGTAGGAGACGTTCTCGTCGTGGCCGGCCTCGGCCTTGGTGGCGGGGGTGAAGATCGGCTCGGGAAGCCGGGAGGCGCGCTCCAGCCCCGCGGGCAGCGCCACGCCGCAGACGGTGCCGCCGGCGACGTACTCGCGATAGCCGCTGCCCGCCAGGTAGCCGCGGGCGACACATTCGAAAGGCACCACCTCGGCCCGCTGCACCAGCACCGAGCGACCGGCCAGCAGATCGCGGTAGGGGGCGAGCTCGGCGGGGAAGGCCGCCGGGTCGGTGGCCAGCAGGTGATGGGGCACCCCGAGGCGCTCGAACCAGAAGGTCGAGAGCTGGGTGAGGATCTTGCCCTTGTCCGGGATCGGCGGCGACAGCACGTGGTCGTAGGCCGATAGGCGATCGGTGGCCACCAGCAGCACCCGCTGCCCCAGGCCGAGACCGCCCAGGTCGTAGACGTCCCGCACCTTGCCCCGGCGCGGCGGCGGCAGGCCGGGCAGGGCGGTGTCGGCGAGGCCCCGGCCGACCGGGCCATAGCCCGTCACGAACCCCCTCCGGTCAGCGCGCCCACCAGCTCGCGCTCCAGGGCCGAGACCAGCGTCTGGTCCACCAGCGGCTCGAGGCCGGCGAGCCCCCACGGCTCGGCGTCCACCAGCTCGTAGAGCGTCACCGGGTCCAGCCCCTTCAGCGTCACCACCCCCAGCTTGCGCAGTCCCACCGGCAGGGTGCCGGCGCCGTCCGCGACCTCGACCACGACGTAGCCGCGGTCGCCCTCGCGATAGCGCGCGAGCGGCCGCGCGCCGATCTCGCGGGCCAGCTCGCGCAGGAACGCGTCGGTCGCCACGATCCCCTCGTTGACCAGGCTGCCGTCGCGGGCCAAGAAGGCGCGGAAGGCCCGGGAGCGGTCGTCGTTCTCGTCCACCCGGCGCTGCAGCAGCGGCGCGAGGAATCGATGGACCGCGTTCTCCGGATAGCCGCGGTTGATCAGCATCGCCTGCATGTCCTCGATCTCCCGCTGCGTCTTGCCGGTGGTCAGCCGCGACAGCTCGATCACCCCCTGCCCGAAGAACTCGTAGCGCTCCTCGGCTCCGGGCTGGCCGATGGCGATGGGGATCAGCCGGTACTGCCCATAGTTGAGCGCCACCCGCATGCCGCGGTCGAAGGCGAAGCCCTCGGCCACCGCCTGGCGGTAGGTGCGCTGGACCTGGATCGCCGCGGTCAGCGCCCGCAGCGCCTGGCGCCCGGAGTAGAAGGCGCCGTCGCCCAGGTACTTCTCGAGCTTCATGCGCCGCCCGGCGGCGATGCGGTTGACCAGCCGCTGCAGCCGGAACAGCGCGCGGAACGATTCGTCCTGGGAGCCGGTGCCGGAGCGGCGGAAGAGCGCCACCAGCTCCGAGAAGTCGGTGATGTCGTAGATCATCCCGAACCGGAAGACCTCCGGGTCGACCACCCAGGGCGCCATGAAATCCATCGGCCGGGTCGCCGGCGACAGCGCCACCTCCTGCTGCCCGGTGAGCGCCCGGGCCACCGGACCGCGGCTCACCAGGCGGCGCTCCCGCCCTTCCTCGACCACCGGCAGGATCATCCGGCGCAGCGCGTGGACTAGCTCGAACTCCTTGAGCTTGACCAGCAGGCTCTCCCACACCTCCACCTGCTGGGCCGTCGGCAGGCGGTCGGCGGCGGCTCGGTAGTCGGGCCGGCCCGCGAGGTAGCGGGCATAGCCGGGCCGCACCAGCAGGGCGCGGCTCGCCGCCTCCGGCGCTTCCGTCGCGAGCAGCAGGTGGTGCACCATGGCGGCCAGCCCGTCGTCGGCGACCAGCCGCTCGCGGTGCCACGCCTCCAGCGCGTCCAGGCGGCGCCGCAGGTCGCGGCCGTCGAGGCCGAGGTAGCCGTTGAAGTAGCCGGCGAGCTCCGCCAGGTCGTGGCTCACGTGGTCCTCGGTGAGCAGCAGCACGTTGTCGCGCAGGCGAGTGAGCAGGCGAGGGAACAGCTCCTCCTCGACGTCCTCGGTTTCCGTGGCCACGTCGGTCACCAGGTCGTAGGTGGCCGACATCACCCGGTCGAGGTAGCGCTCCAGCACCCGGTAGCGAATCGCGTCGCCGTGGCGCCGGCCCACCTCCAGGTGGTGGCGCACCACCCGACGGGGGGTCTGTTGCAGCAGGCGAGCGAGGTCGAGAGAGTGGAAGAGCCAGAAAACCGCCGGGAAGCTGCGTCCGTAGCTCGACAGGGTCGAGTTCTCGATCGCCCGGCCGAGCAGCTCGCGGTAGCGGCGCCAGGCGGTCTCCTGGTCGCGGCGATCGTGGGGGGCGCGGGCGAAGACCGCCGTCTGCACGAGCTCCTCGGCGAGCACGTAGTCCGTGAGGGCCGAGCGCAGCGTCTCGGTCTGGCCGCCGATCAGCACTGCGAAACCATCGACCGGCGTGGCTTCCTCCTCGTCGAGGAAGATCGGGCGCGGCGGCGGCAGCGTGCGGTCGATGTCGGGGAACAGACGGCCCACCTCGTCCGCGTCGGGGCGCAGGAAGTGGAAGGGCCCCCGGAGGAGCTGGAGCGGAAAGGCGATGGCCATGGGTGCGGGCTCGAAGGAGCGTTTTACGTATAGCATAGCGGGGCCGGGCACGACCGGTCCCCCGGCCGCACAGCGTGGCACCACCGCGGCAGCGCCTGCCCTTCGGCCACGCCCGCGCATCTCGCGCCCCCCAGAGAGTGGCCCCCGAACGTGGTCGCAGCATGCCCGGGAAGGGATCGCCTGGACACGAGAGCTTGGAACGAGGCCCCTGGAACGTGGATCGAGAGGAGCTGTGAATGACTGAGAGACCCCGCCTGTCCATCGTTGCGCCCGGCGAGGGCGCCGGTGGGCCCCTGGACGACCTGGGGGCCGCCGACCTCGTCCTCGTCGCCGCCTTCGAGGGGGAGGCGCCGCGGCGCGAGGAGCTGCCGGAGCCGGTCGCCGCCGCCGTCGAGCGCGCCGCCGCCCGCCCCGGCTGGACCGGCCGGGATGGCCAGCGGGTGGAGGCGGAGACGGAGGGCCGCGGACCCATGGTGGCGCTGCACGGCCTCGGCGCCCGCGGCGAGGCGAGCCGGCGCAAGCTCGACAATTGGCTGCGCAGCGCCCTCGAGACGGCGGCCAAGAGTGGCGCCCGCCGCGCCACCGTGGTGCTGCCGGACTGCCGGGCGGGGCGCGGCGCCGGCGCCACCTCCTGGGTGGCCCGGGCGCTGGTGCGCGGCACCTACCGCTTCGACCGCTTCCAGGGCCGCAACGGCCAGGACCGTCCGCGCCTCGACGCGGTGCGGGTGGTGCCGCCGGAGTCCGGCAGCGATGACTTTCGCGACGCGGCGCCGGTGCTCGCGGCGGTCTCCGACGCCGTCTCCTTCTGCCGCGACCTCGCCAACACGCCGCCCAACGAGGCCACCCCCGAGTGGATGGCCGAGCGCGCCCGCGAGATGGCCGGCGAGCACGGGCTCGATGCCCAGGTGCTCGAGCCCGAGGAGATCGCGCGCCGTGGCATGGGGGCGCTGCTCGCGGTGGGCGCCGGCTCGCGCAACCGGCCGCGCCTGGTGCGCCTCGAGAAGCCCGGCCCCGGCCCGGTGGTGGCGCTGGTCGGCAAGGGCGTGACCTTCGACACCGGCGGCATCTCCATCAAGCCCGCCACCGACATGGACGACATGAAGTACGACAAGGCCGGCGCCTGCGCGGTGCTCGCCGCCGCCCGGGCCGTCGCCCAGCTCGAGCTGCCGGTCCACCTCAGGGTCTACACGCCGTTGGCCGAGAACATGCCTGACGGCGAGAGCTACCGGCCCGGCGACATCGTGCGCTGCTACAACGGCAAGACGGTGGAGGTGATCAACACCGACGCCGAGGGGCGCCTGATCCTCGCCGACGCCCTGGCGCTGGCCGCCGAGGAGGGAGCCGACTACATCGTGGAGCTCTCCACCCTGACCGGCGCCTGCGTGGTGGCCCTCGGCACCGACGCCGCGGGCCTCTACACGCCGGACGATCCCCTGGCCGCCGCCCTGCTGGCGGCGGCCGACGACACCGGCGAGCGGCTGTGGCGCCTGCCGCTGTGGCCCGAGTTCGTCGAGCGCATGAAGGCCAACCACGCCGATCTCAAGAACGCCGCCGGCCGCTGGGGCGGCGCCAACGCCGCCGCCGCCTTCCTCTCCTGCTTCGTGGGCGACCACCGGCGCTGGGCCCACCTCGACATCGCCGGCGGCGCCCACGTCGGCCGCGACGGCGACGAAACCCCAGGCGCCACCGGCTATGGCGTGGCGCTGCTCGTCGAGTGGCTGCGCCGCCTCGCCTCCTGACCGGCGCCGCCGGCCCCTGCCCCCGATGAGCGCTCCCGACGGCCCCGCTGCGCCGCTGCTCGCCGTCGACCGGCTGAGCGTCGCCTTCCCCGGCGGCGGGCGCCGCACGGTGCCGGTGGTGCGCGAGGCGTCCTTCGCGATCGCCGCCGGGGAGGCGGTGGGCCTGGTGGGGGAGTCGGGCTCGGGCAAGAGCATCACCGCCCTGGCGCTGCTCGGCCTGGTGCCGCCGCCGGGGAGAGTCACCGGTGGCCGGGTGCTGCTCGGGGGCGAGGATCTGCTCACGATGCCGGAACGGGCCCTGCGCCGGGTACGCGGCGGGCGCATCGCCATGGTGTTCCAGGAGCCGATGACGGCTCTGAACCCGGTGCTCACCATCGGCTTCCAGATCGCCGAGGCGGTGCGTGCCCATCGGCCGGCGAGCCGCCGCGAGGCGCGTGCCGAGGCGGTGCGCCTGCTCGAGCTGGTCGCCGTGGGCGACGCGGCCCGGCGCCTCGACGACTACCCGCACCAGCTCTCCGGCGGTCAGCGCCAGCGGGTGATGATCGCCATGGCCCTCGCCTGCCGGCCCGACCTGCTGATCGCCGACGAGCCGACCACCGCCCTCGACGTCACCGTCCAGGCGCAGATCCTCGATCTGCTCGCCCGCCTGCGCGACGAGCTCGGCCTCGCCGTGCTGCTGATCACCCACGACCTGGCGGTGGTGGCGCAGAGTTGCGAGCGGGTGCTCGTGATGTACGCCGGCCGGGTGGTGGAGCAGGGCGCCGCGGTGGACCTCTTCCCGCGGCCGGCCCACCCCTACACCCGGGCGCTGCTCGCCGCCGTGCCGCGGCTCGGGCGGCGGGTGCCGCGCGGGGAGCTGCCGGCGATCCCCGGCCAGGTGCCGGATCCGGCGCGCCTGCCCGCCGGCTGTACCTTCCACCCGCGCTGCCCTGCGGTGATGGACGTCTGCCCGCTGCACGAACCCGAGGCGTTCGCGGTGTCCGGCGAACCGGGCCGCACGGCGCGCTGCTTCCTGCACGGCTCGCCGCCCGCCGCCGCGCCCGGCCCCGCCATCGGGGCACCCACCGCGGCCGGCCCGGAGCGTCCGGCATGAGCGGCGCCGGGCCGCGCTCGGCGGACGGCACGGAGTCGCGGGCAGCGGAGGGCACACCTGCGCCGGCCGCGACGGATGTCCGGCCGCCGGGCGCGCTGCTTGCGGTGCGCGGGCTCAGCAAGCACTTTCCCGTCCACCACGGGCTGCTGCGCCGCGCCCGCGGCACGGTGCGGGCGGTCGACGGCGTCGATCTCGACGTCGACCGCGGTGAGTGCGTCGCGCTGGTGGGGGAGTCGGGCAGCGGCAAGACCACCTTCGCCCGGTGCGCCATGCGGCTGGTCGAGCCTACCGCCGGCAGCGTTCGCCTCGGCGGCGTCGACCTGCTCGCCCTCGGCGCCGCCGCCCTGCGCCGCCGCCGCCGCGACTTCCAGATGGTGTTCCAGGATCCGTTCGGATCCCTCAACCCGCGCATGCGCGTCGGCCGCGCCCTGGCCGAGCCGCTGGCGGTGCACGGCATCGTGCCGCGGGCCCAGCGTCGTCGCCGGGTGGCGGAGCTGCTCGACATGGTGGGATTGCCGCCCGCCGCCGCCGAGCGCTTCCCCCACGAGTTCTCGGGCGGGCAGCGCCAGCGCATCGGCATCGCCCGGGCGCTCGCCACGGGGCCGGCCCTGCTGGTCGCCGACGAGCCGGTATCGGCCCTCGACGTGTCGGTGCGCGCCCAGGTGGTGAACCTGCTGGCCGACCTGCAGCGCCGCCTCGACCTGGCGCTGCTGTTCATCGCCCACGACCTGGCGCTGGTGGAGCACGTCGCCGACCGGGTGGCGGTGCTCTACCTCGGACGGGTGGTGGAGGAGGCGCCGCGGGATGCCCTGTTCGCCCGGCCGCAGCACCCGTACACGGTGGGGCTGCTCGCCTCGGTGCCGGTACCGGAGCCGTCCGCCGGCCGCCGGACCCGGCGGGCGCCCCTCGGCGATCCGCCCAGCCCGCTGGCACCGCCGCCCGGATGCCCGTTCCACCCGCGCTGCCCGATCGCCCGCGAGCGCTGCGCCGCCGAGGCACCACCCCTCGCGGAGGTCGCCCCGGGGCACCGCGTCGCCTGCTGGTTCCCGGGTGAAGCGGCGGCCGAGGGTGGAACATTCACCGGTGAGGCCCGTAAGCTCTAGGGATTCGCGGCCGGTCCGGGGGC
>DATACC010000107.1:0-2740 GCA_036259255.1 Thermoanaerobaculia bacterium
CGGCCAGCGGCCAGCCGGCGCCGCGCGGCACCGGTGCGCTGGCGCGCCGGTGCTGGTCGGCGGCGGCGAGGCGATCGACGCGGGCGAGGACGGCGGCGGTGAAGCCCTCGCCGGCCGCGGCCTCAGGCAGGCGTCGCAGGCTCTCGCCGAGGTGCTGGTCCGTCATGGGCAGCCGGGGAGTGGGGTTGGTCGGCATGTCGTGCTCCTGCGTCTTCGTTCCAGTAGGGGGCGAGCTTCTGCTTCAGGCGCTGGCGGCCGCGGTGGAGGCGCGACTTCACCGTGCCCTCCTGCACCTCGAGGTGGGCGGCGATGGCGGCCAGCGTCCAGCCTTCGATCTCGAACAGCACCACCGGCACCCGGTAGCGCAGCGGCAGGGCGGCCAGCGCCGCCGCCATCTCGCGCTCCAGCTCGCGCTGGAGCACTCGGGTGCTCGGAGCCGGCTCGGGGTGGAAGCCGTTGGCCGGGCTCGGCTGGCCCAGGAAGGGCGCCAGCAGGTGCCAGCGCCGCAGGCGACGCTCCTCGCTGCGCAGCAGGTTGGTGGCGATCGAATAGAGCAGCCCCTGCAGCTTGCCGCGCTCGTCGTAGCGCCCGGCCTGCTGGTACAGGCGGAGGAAGGCTTCCTGGGCGAGGTCCTCGGCGCGTTCCCGCGAGCCGGCGAGGCGCGTCAGGTAAGCCACCAGCCGATCCTTGTGGCGATCGACGAGCTGGCCGAACGAATCCCGGCAGCCCCGCCGGGTGGCGGCCATCAACTCGGAATCGGTGGGTGGGGTGGCAGCGGCTTCGGTCATCGGGCTCATCCTCTAACAACGCCGCAGCGGGCTCGAGGTTCCCGCCGGGGCGCGGGATCTCGCCAGGTCGCTGGCTGCTAGCATCCCTCCATGGAGGAGCGGGCACGGGCGGTGACGCGGGCGGCGGACGCCATCGGCGAGAGCTTCGGTCGCTATCACGCGAGCTACCTGGCGGTGACCCGCCGGGTGCGTCACCGGTTCGCCGAGCGCGACTGGGCGGGCGTGCGGCGCGAGACGGTGGATCGCATGCGACTGCAGTCGGAGCACGTGGGCCAGGCGCTGGGCGAGGTGCGGACGATCCTCGGCCGGGCCGGTGTCGAGCTCGAGGCGCGGGAGACGTGGCGCGACCTCAAGGCGGCCTACGGCCGGGTGGTGCTCGGGCGCGACGACGTGGAGCTCACCCAGACGTTCTTCAACTCGCTGACCCGCCGCGTGTTCTCCCACGTCGGGGTGGACCCGCAGATCGACTACGTGTCCGAGGACATCCCGCTGCCCTACAGCGGCTGGGAGATGGCGAGCGCCCGCATGTACGCGGTGCGCGGGGTGGACGCGGGAGTGGTGCGGCGGGTGCTGCGGGACGCCGGCCTCGGCGTGGCCTTCGCGCGGCTCGACGAGGACGCGGCGGCGGCGGCCGGGCGCATCGAGGCGGGAGTCGTGGCGGCCCTCGGCACGCCGGAGCTCGAGGCCCTCGACTTCCTGCGACCTGTCTTCTACCGCAACAAGGGGGCGTACCTCGTGGGGCGGGCACGGCGCGGCGAGGACAAGGTGCCGCTGGTGCTGGCGATCCTCCACGGGGCGGAGGGGCTGGTGGTCGACGCCGTGCTGCCGACGGAGGACGAGGCCTCCATCGTCTTCTCCTTCGCGCGCTGGTACTTCCACGTCGAGGTCGAGAGCCCGCGGGAGGTGATCGGCTTCCTGATGTCGATCCTGCCGCGCAAGCGCATCGCCGAGCTCTACATCTCGCTCGGCTACCTGAAGCACGGCAAGACGGAGTTCTACCGCGACCTGATGCACCAGATCGCCCGGTCCGACGAGCGTTTCGTGGTCGCCCGCGGCAAGCGCGGCCTGGTGATGGCGGTCTTCACGCTGCCGAGCTACGACTGGGTGTTCAAGCTGATCAAGGACCGTTTCCCGCCGCAGAAGTCGACCACGCGCTGGCAGGTGATGGAGAAGTACGGCCGGGTGCTGGCCCAGGACCGGGTCGGCCGGATGGTCGACTTCCAGGAGTTCGAGCACCTGCCGCTGCCGCGCGAGCGCTTCTCCGACGCGCTGCTGGCGGAGCTGCTCGAGGTGGCCGGCGAGACGGTGCGGGCCGAGGGCGGCGAGGTGGTGCTCGACCACGTCTACGTCGAGCGCCGGGTCACCCCCCTCGATGTCTACCTGGCGGAGGCCGCCGCGGAGGACGCGGAGGCGGCGGTGATCGACTACGGCTGGTGTCTCAAGGACCTGGCGGCGGCCGACGTCTTCCCCGGCGACCTGCTGCTCAAGAACTTCGGCGTGACCCGGCACGGCCGCGTGGTGTTCTACGATTACGACGAGTTCACGAGCCTGGCCGAGTGCACTTTCCGCGACTTCCCGGAATCGGCGGACCCGGACCATGCGATGGCGCCGGAGCCGTGGTTCTCCGTCGACGAGGCGGACGTCTTCCCGGAGGAGCTGCGCCGCTTCCTGGGGCTCGACGGCCGCCTGCGCGAGGTCTTCGAGCACCACCACGCCGACCTGTTCGACGTCGCCTTCTGGCACGAGATGCAGGAGCGCAACCGCCGCGGCGAGCTGATCGACTTCTACCCCTACGCGGAGGAACGGCGGCTGCAGCCGTCGGGTGCGGTGGAGCCGGCTCGGTCGTACTGAGGGCGGCGCGGCAGGGGAGGCGTCGGTGGCTTCGGGGCACGGCCACCGGTGGTGGCAGGGGGCGTGGAGCACCCCGCTCCGGAACCGGCCCTCGATTCCAG
>DATACC010000108.1:0-5560 GCA_036259255.1 Thermoanaerobaculia bacterium
CCCTCCCGGTTCCCGGGGCGTGGAGCACCCCGCTCCGGAAGCTCTGGAGCCGGCGCCGGGCCAATGCCTTCTGTAGTTTGGATCTCACATCTGCGCCGCGCGAGGCCGGTATGAGGCCACGGGCGATGGAGCGCCGGCGGAAGGCAGGCCCGAGCCCCTCCCGGAGGCTTTCGAATCGAGGGCCGGTTCCGGAGCGGGGTGCTCCACGCCCCTCGAACCACCGGTTGGCCGTGGCTTACCCCGCCGTGACCTTTCCCGCCGAGGTCTTTCGCCGCCGTGGCCTTTCGCCGCCGCCTACTCCTGCTCGTGCACCATCAACCGCTCGATGCTCCGCGCCCGCCCCGTCGACTCGTCGATATCGACCATCGCACCGCACAGGCGGGCGTCGCCCTTGGCGACCTCGAAGGGCGACGGGACCTGCATCAGGAAGCGCTTCAGCACCTTGTCGGCGCGCACGCCGATCACCGACTCGTACGGACCGGTCATGCCGGCGTCGGTCTGGTAGGCGGTGCCCGCCGGCAGCAGGCGCTCGTCGGCGGTGGGCACGTGGGTGTGGGTGCCGATCACCGCGCTCACCCGGCCGTCGAGATAAAAGCCCATGGCCGTCTTCTCGCTGGTCGTCTCGGCGTGGAAATCGACGAAGATCACCTTCACCGCGGGCGGCAGCGAGGCCAGCAGCTCGTCGACCTTCTGGAACGGCGAATCCAGCGCGTCCATGAAGACGCGGCCCTGGATGTTGATCGTCGCCACCCGGATGCCGCCCGCCGTCTCGCCGACGTAGAGGCCCGAGCCGGGGTTGCCCGCCGGGTAGTTGGCCGGGCGCAGCAGGCGCGGCTCGCGGGCCAGGATGTCGAGGACGTCCTTCTTGTCCCACACGTGGTTGCCGGTGGTGTAGCAATCGATCGGGAGCTGGTCGAGCTCGGCGAACACCTTCTCCGTCACGCCGCTGCCACCCGCCGAGTTCTCGATGTTGACGATCGTGTAGTCCACGTTGTGGCGGTCGACGAGGCGCGGCAGCTCCGCGGCCAGCACCCGCCGGCCCGGCTTGCCCACCACGTCGCCCACGAACAGCAGCTTCATCGTTGCCCTCTCATCGTGCGTAGTCGACGGACCGCGTCTCGCGGATCACCGTCACCTTGATCTGTCCGGGGTAGGTCAGCTCCTGCTCCACCCGTCGGGCGATGTCCTTCGACAACCACACCGCCTGCTCGTCGCCGATCTTCTCGGAGTCGACGATGATGCGCACCTCGCGGCCGGCCTGGATGGCGTAGCTCTTCTGCACCCCCTTGAACTCGGCGGCGATCTCCTCCAGGCGCTCGAGCCGGCGCACGTAGGTCTCCAGGATCTCGCGCCGGGCGCCGGGCCGCGCCGCCGACAGGGCGTCGGCGGCGGTCACCAGCACCGCCTCCACCGTCTGCGGCTCGTAGTCGCCGTGATGGCAGGCCATGCCGTGGACCACCCGCTCGCTCTCGCCGTACTTGCGCAGCAGATCGATGCCGATCTCGAGATGGGTGCCCTCCATCTCGCGGTCCACCGCCTTGCCGATGTCGTGCACCAGCCCGGCACGCCGCGCCACGTGGACGTCGGCCTTGAGCTCCGCCGCCATGACACCGGCGAGAAACGCCACCTCCTTGGAATGCTGCAGCACGTTCTGCCCGTAGGAGGTGCGGAAGCGCAGGCGGCCGAGGAGCTTGACCAGCTCCGGGTGCATCTCGGGGATGTTGAGCTCCAGCAGTGCCGCCTCGCCCTCCTGGACGATGCGCTCCTCGAACTCGGCCCGGGTGCGCTCGACCACCTCCTCGATGCGCGCGGGGTGGATGCGCCCGTCGGCGATCAGGCGCTCCAGGGAGACGCGGGCGATCTCGCGGCGGAAGGGATCGAAGCCGGAGAGGATCACCGCCTCCGGCGTGTCGTCGACGATCAGGTCGACGCCGGTGGCGGCCTCCAGCGTGCGAATGTTGCGGCCCTCGCGGCCGATGATGCGCCCCTTCATCTCGTCGGACGGCAGCATCACCACCGAGACGGTGGTCTCCGAGACGTAGTCGGCGGCGGCGCGCTGCACCGCCATGCCGAGGATCATCTGGGCCTTCTTGTGGGCCTGCTCGCGAGCCTCGTCTTCCAGGCGCTTGACGAGATGGGCAGCCTCGATGCGGGCCTCGCCCTCCATCCCCCGCACCAGCTCGTCGCGGGCCTGCTGGGCGGTGAGGCCGGCGATCTGCTCCAGGCGGGTGCGTTCCTCGCGAATCAGCTCGGTGAGCTCGCGGTCGCGGCTCTCCACGTCCTTCTCGCGCCCGACCAGGGAGCGCTCGAGCTGGGCCGCCTCCTTCTCGCGCCGGGCGAGGTCGTCGCTGCGCTTGTCGAGGCTGTCTTCCTTCTGGGTGAGGCGCCGCTCCAGGCCCTCGAGCTCCAGGCGCCGCTTGCTCGAGGCACTCTCGAACTCGCTGCGCGCCTGCAGGAGCTTCTCGCGGGCGGCGACCTCGGCCTCGCGCAGCCGCGCGTCGCTCTTCTGGTCGGCCTCCTCGAGAACGCGGGCTGCCTGGCGTCGGGCCTGGGCCACGATGCGGCGGCCGGCCCGGCGCAGGAACAACAGCCATCCCGCGAGCAGCACCAAAGCCGCGCCGGCACCTGCGGCGAGCGCGACGAGAATTTCAGATTCCACGAGCCACCCCCTGGATTGCAGGGGGTTCGGGCGAAGCCAGCGAGGGTGAAGCCCCCCGCGGAGTCGTGCCGGGCCGACGCTGGTTAGAACCTGGGCGTCAAGTGGGTGTCCGCTCCACGAGCCATTAGACTCCCTGTCGAGCAGGGCATGCACAGGCCACGCAGGTAAAAGACTCCCTGGTGTTGAGTGTTGGCTCTACCGCTACTATGACCCGATCACGATCCCCGCAGGGAAGACCTCGTTTCTCCAGCTTCTCGTCTCTTGAGGGCGGGTGCCGACTCGCGCTGTTCAACGCCCCAGGGCGTCCTGCAATTCCCTGGTCAAAGCGGTCACCCGATCCCGGATCTCGACCCGTTCCCCTTCTTGTGTATTTCGACTCTGCAGCAGCTCGTCCGCGATGTTGAGCGCCGCCAGGATGGCGATCTTGCCCGCGTCGGCCCTCCGGGTGCGCCCGGCCACGTCGCGCATGGTGCGGTCCACCAGGGCCGCCACCTGCTGGAGGTAGTCCCGGTCCTGGCGGCCGCGCACGTGGTAGACGGCGCCGAAGATCTCCACCTCGGTCACCTCGTCCACGGCGTCGGCAGATCGGTCCGGGTGCTCCTCGTCCACGACGCTTCGATGCTCCAAGTCGCTCTCCGCGGCCTCGACGGCTACAGGTTCCACGACGGCTCAGGTCCGCCGCCCTGGCGGCGCAACTGTCGGCCCTCCAGGGGTTTGGACGGCGGAACTATAGCACGGGGACAGCCCCGCCTCCGCGGCTCAGCGGGGCAGCAGCGACTCGAGGGTGTCGGTGAGGGACTCCACCCGGCGGCGGATCTCGCGCCGCTCGCGCTGCCAGGCCTCCGCGCCGTCGGGGGTGGCGGCGACCGCCTCCTCGCGCGCGGCGGCGGCCTCGAGCTCCGCCACCCGGCGCACCAGGCGCTGGTTGTCGGCGGCCAGCTCGCGCAGGCGCTCGACAGCCTGGTGGACGCGCTGCTCGAGGTTCTCGAGCCAGGCGGTGTCGTCGCGCCCTGGGGCAGAGGCGTCGGCGGTGGATACGGCGGCCGAGGCGGTGTCGGGCGACGCCGCCTCGGCGTCCGCGGCCCGGCCGTCGGCCGGACCGTCCTCGAGCGGGGCCGGGGCCCCGGTCTTCGCCTCGGCCATCAGGCCTCGGCGGCGGCGGCGGTGCCCTCGGAGGTCGCGGCGGGCGGCGCGCCTTCCGGAGCGGCCTCGCCCAGGGCGTCGCGGGCGGCAGCGGCGAGGGCCGCGAAGGCCGCGCCGTCGCGCACCGCGAGGTCGGCCAGCACCTTGCGGTCGATCTCGCTGCCCAGGGCCTTGAGGCCGGCCATCAGGCGGCTGTAGGACAGGCCGTTCTCGCGCGCCGCGGCGTTGATGCGCACGATCCAGATCGAGCGCATCTGGCGCTTGCGCTGGCGGCGGTCGCGGTAGGCGAAGGCGAGGCCGCGGTCCACCGCCTGCTTGGCGATGCGGTGGCCCCTCGACTTCAGGCCGTAGTACCCCTTGGCCTGCTTGAGGATCTTCTTGCGGCGGTTCTTGCGAACGTTTCCGCGCTTGACTCGCATGGTGAACCTCGTTTCTGCTCCTCGGCGGGAGCGGTTCGGGCCGGCGCGCCGCGCGGGCGGCCGGCGGGCCCCACGGGACAGGTTCGGTTCGGACCCCGTGGCAGCCGGTTTCGCGGCGCCTCCGCGGTGGGAGGCGTCCGCCGGAGGCTCCTAGATGTGGAGCATCTCCTTGATCGTCTGGGCGAACTTGCCGGCGACGTTGGTCGTCTTGCGCAGGTTGCGCTTGCGCTTCTGGGACTTCTTGGTGAGGATGTGGCTATGCATCGAGTGGCCCCGGCGCACCTTGCCGCCGGCGGTCACCTTGAAGCGCTTCGCCGCTCCCTTGTGGGTCTTCTGCTTCGGCATCTGGGCTGTTCCTTTTCGGTCGTACGGGGCGGCTAGGACGGCGTGCCGCTCTCCTCGGGCTGCCAGTTGCGCACGGGCGGCTTGATCACCCGTCCGCTGCGGATGCAGCGCGTGCAGGCGGTGATGCGCCGCGGCGACCCGTCGATCAGAGCCTTGACCTTCTGCAGGTTGGCCTTGAAGGTCCGGGAGGTCACGTTGTGCGCATGGCTGATGGACCGCCCGAAGGTGGTGCCCTTGCCGCAGATCTCACACTTCTTGGACATGATCGTGCTCTCGCTCGTTTCGGGTGCACACAGAACGGCCGGGCAGGCCCCGGCCGGAACGCCGGAGGATACCAGAAGAGGGGGCCCAGGGCAACCGAGGGAGGGTCAGGAGACGTCCAGGACCGAACCCGCTCGCGTGCCACCTACCCCTCGAGCCGGAAGGTCGCCTGGATCATGGCGCGGATGTCGAGGGTGCCGGGCTCGAAGGTGCCGGTGCCGTGGGAGTCGGTCATGCCGGTGACGACATACTGGCCGGGTTCCGGGGGCCCGACGGTCTCGATCGGACCCAAGGTCGCTCCGAAGCCTTCGGCGAGGCGGCGGGCCTGGGCGGTGGCGTCGGCGACGGCGAGGTCGATGGCCTGAGCGCGCAGCTCCCGCTCCCGGGAGGTGGCGAGGGCGACGTGGAACTGCCGGTTGGCGCCGGCCTCCACCGCCCGGTCCACCAGAGCGTCGAGCTGCGACAGGTCGCGCAGCGTCACCGTCAGCCCGCGGGAGACCTCGTAGCCGAGGAGCTCGGGCGTGTCGGCGCGGGAGTAGACGGGCCCCATCGACAGCCGGGTGCTCGAGACGTCCGCCGGCGCGATGCCGAGCTCGGCGGTCAGCGCCAGCAGTCGCCCCACCGCCGCGTCCGCCGCCGCCTTGGCCGCCGCCAGCTCCGTATCCCGCACGTGGACCCCGAGGGAAACCTCCGCCAGGTCCGGCACCACCTCGATCACGCCGCGGCCGGTGAC
>DATACC010000109.1:0-8010 GCA_036259255.1 Thermoanaerobaculia bacterium
CCCCCCACCGCGGCCGCGCCCCGCTGGAGATCGAACGGGTCGACGGCCAGCGCGTGACCTACGTCACCGCCAGCCTCGAGAGCGGCGTGGTGCTCGGCGAGGCGGTGGCGCGGGTGCGCGAGAGCCTGCAGGGGCTGTCGCTCCCGGAGGGCTACTCGGTCCTCTACGGCGGCGAGTTCCAGGAGCAGCAGGACGCCCAGCGCGACTTCACCGTCGCCATCGTCATGGCGCTGGCGCTGGTCTACATGCTGATGGCCGCGCAGTTCGAGCGCTTCGTCGACCCGCTGATCGTGATGGCGGCGGTGCCGATGGCGCTCATCGGTGTCGTGCCGACGCTGCTGCTCACCGGCACGACGCTCAACATCCAGAGCGTCATGGGGCTGGTGATGCTGATCGGCATCGTGGTCAACAACGCGATCGTGCTGGTCGACACCATCAACCTGCTGCGCCGCGACGGGCGCCTGGGGGCGGTGGACGCGGTGCTCGAGGCCGCCCGCCTGCGCCTGCGCCCGATCCTGCTGACCACCGCCACCACGGTGCTCGGCCTGCTGCCGCTGGCCCTGGGGCTCGGTGCCGGCGCCGAGATCCAGGCGGCGTTGGCCCGCGTGGTGGTAGGCGGGCTCGTCGCCTCGACGCTGGTCACCCTGCTGCTGATCCCGGTCCTCTACACCACCACCACCGGCTGGGTGAGCCGGCTGCGCGCCGGCCGCTGGCGCTGGAGCGGCGCCGAGGCCACCGGCCGGGAGGCGGCACCGGTGCCGGAGGAACGGGCGGGCGCGGCGTAGCCGGGCCTCACTTCCGCAGGCCCAGGAAGACGACGTGCTTGCCACCCTTGCCGGAGGTGCGGGCGGCAACGCGGTGGGTGGTGGTGCGGAACCCGGCGCGGGCGAGGCGGGCGGCGAAGCGGGGATCGTCGGCGGCCGACCACACCGCGACGACGCCGCCGGGCACGAGATTGCCGTGCAGGCGCTCGAGGCCGGCCCGGCTGTAGAGGCTGGCGTTGCGGTCGAGGGCGAAGGAGTCGGGGCCGTTGTCGACGTCGAGGAGGACCGCGTCCCACGGCGGCGGAGCGGCCAGCAGGTCGGCGACGTCGGCGTTCTCGATCCGCGCCCGCGGATCGAACGAGGCCCGGCCGGCAAGATCGGCGAGCGGACCGCGGTTCCATTCGATGACCTTGGCGAAGAACTCGGCGACGACGATCACCGCCCCCGGCCTGCCGGCCAGCGAGTCGAGGGCAGCGCGCAGGGTGAAGCCCATGCCGAGGCCGCCGATCAGCAGGCGCGGCGCGGGACGGGGGCCGAGGGCCGCCACCGCCAGCTCCGCCAGCGCCCGCTCCGAGCCCGAAGCGCGGCTCGCCATCAGCTCCTCGCCGTCGACCTGGATGGTGTAGACGTCGCCGCGGCGCTCGAGCACCAGCTCGCGCCGATCCGGTGTGACCACCAGGTCGAGGACCTCCCGGCGCCGCCCCAGGCGCAGTCCCTCAGGCGCCGGCGGCGGCGGCGCGGCGCAGGAAGCCTTCGAGGTCGGCGGCCGCGAGCGGCTCGCAGAGGTGGAAGCCCTGGCCCAGGGTGCAGCCGAGGCCGAGCAGCACCTCCACCTGGCGCGGGCTCTCGATCCCCTCGGCGATCACCCCCAGCCCCAGGCTCTGGCCGAACTTGACGATCGCCTGCACCAGCGAGCCCTGGTCGCCGTTGACGCCGAGCACGTCGGTGAAGGCGCGGTCGATCTTGATGGTGTGCACCGGGAAACGGCGCAGGTGCGACAGGCTCGAGTAGCCAGTGCCGAAGTCGTCCAGCGCCAGGCGCACGCCGAGGTCCTTGAGCGCCGTCAGCCGGCCCGATTCCTCGCCCTCGCCGAGCACCGCGCTCTCGGTGATCTCGAGCACCAGGCGATCGGCGGACAGGTTGCACTCGCGCAGCACGCCGCCGATGCGGTCCACGATGTTCGGGTCCTGCAGGCGCGTCGGCAGCAGGTTGATGCTGATCGCCAGGGGCCGGCGGCGGTCGATCACCTCGCCGAGCTCGCGCCCCACCGCGCAGGCCTGGCGCAGCGCCCATAGGTCGATCTCCTCGAGCACCCCCATCTGCTCGGCGAAGGAGACGAAGGAGGAGGCCGGCAGCAGGCCGCGGCGCGGATGGCGCCAGCGCAGCAGCGCCTCCATCGACACCGGCACGTTGGCGGTGAGGTCGAAGATCGGCTGGTAGTGGACCTCGAGCTCGTTGCGCGCCACCGCCTGGTGCAGCTCCTCCTCCAGGCCGAGGGAGCGCAGCACATCGGCGTGCATCGCTTGGCTGAACACGGCGATGCGCCCCTTGCCCCGTTCCTTGGCGACGTGCAGCGCGGTGTCGGAGCTGCGCAGCAGCTCCTCGGCGGTCTGGCCGCCGGGGCCCTCCAGGGAGATACCGATCGACGCCGTCAGCCGCACCTCCATGCCGCCCACCGCGAACGGCGCCTCCAGCGACCCGAGCACCGCCTCGGCCACCATGGCGGCCTCCTCCGTCGAGCGCACCCCCTCGACCAGCAGGGCGAACTCGTCGCCACCGAAGCGGCCCACCGCGTCGCCGGAACGCATCACCGTGCGCAGGCGCTCGGCGAAGGCGACCAGCACCTCGTCGCCGGCGGTGTGGCCGAAGCTGTCGTTGATGCGCTTGAAGTCGTCGATGTCGACGAACAGCAACGCCGCCAGCCGCCCGCCGAGCCGGCGCTGGGCCAGCGCGTGGCGCAGCCGGTCGAGGAAGCGGGCGCGGTTGGGCAGCCGGGTCAGCGGATCGTGATGCGACTGGAACATGGTCTGCGAGGCGATCAGGCGCTGCGCCTCGAAGAGCTGGGCGTTGGCCACCGCCACCGCCGCCTGCTCGGCGAACAGCGACAGCGCCCGCAGGTCGTGCTCGGTGTAGGTGCGCCCCTCGCGGGCGTTGAGGTTGAGCACCCCCACCAGGGAACCGCGGTGGAGCAGCGGCGCCGACAGCGCGCTGTCCGGCGGCGTATAGCCGGGGCGCTCGTGGTAGTGGGGGTGCTCGAGCCGGCCCTCGATCAGCAGCGGCTCGCGGGACGCGGCCACCCGGCCGACGATCGCCTGCCCCAGGCGCACCCGGGCGCCGCGGGCGCCGCTGTCGCCTACCGTGTGGACGGTGCTCAGCTCGTCCTCGCCGTGGGCCAGCATGATCGACGCGTCGCGGCCGTCGAGCAGGTCGACGGCCGAGCGCAGGATGCGGTCGAGCACCTCGTCGAGCTCGAGATCGAGGTTCATGGCCCGGCCCGCCTCGAGCAGGGCGGAGAGCTCGCGCACCCGGTTGGTCAGCGCCGCGGTGACCACCCGCTCCTCGACCAGCAGGGCGGTGAGCTTGCGCAGGTGGCTCTCCTTCTCGAAGGCGTAGGCGCAGAACAGCACCACCAGGGTGAGGAAGCCGCCCTGGGCGAAGCGCGGCGTGAGCCAGGCCGGCGGCGCGGCATCGGGGCGGAACACGAAGACGAGCAGCGCCACGGCGATGGCGAGCAGCAGCACCACGGTGAGCGTCCAGAGCTGCAAGCGCCGTTGCTCCACCGCCTCGAGGGAAGGCGTGCGGAAGCTGCGCAGGCCGGCGATGCGCGCCGCCCGCTCGACCCGATTCCGGCCCTCGGAGGACATTGCTCGGATCCTACCGCCGGCCGGGGCCGGGGAAGGCCGCTTCACGGCCTGCGGTAGGCCGGTGGCAGCTCGCCCGGCTCCGGGAGATCGCGGTAGCGGTCGCGCAACCGGGTCTGCCGCGACTCCATCGGCACCTCCACCCCGCGGATGAAGACGTGCTCCGGCCAGGTGGTGAGCTCCAGCGGGTCGCCGGTCCACACCACCACATCGGCCTCCAGGCCCGGGGCGAGGCGGCCGGCACGCTCGGCGACCCCCCACAGCTCCGCCGGCACGGCGGTGACGGCGGCCAGCGCGGCGTCCCAGGGCATGCCGTGAGCGACGGCGTTGCCGGCGAGCTGGCGCAGGTTGCGAGCGTTGTGGCTGCTGCCGCTCATCAGGGCCACCCGCACTCCGGCGGCGTGCAGACGGGCGGCGTTCTCCAGCGTGGCGCCCAGGGTCTCGAAGCTGGACGGCAGGTTGGTCAGCGGGTCGACCAGCACCGGCACGCCGGCCGCTGCCAGCTCGGCCGCCACCATCCACCCCTCGGCCGCGCCGGCGACGATCAGGTCGAGGTCCAGCTCGGCGGCGAGGCGCAGCGCGGCGCGGATGTCGCTCGCCCGCTCCGCCGACACCAGCAGCGGCACACGCCCCTCGGCCACCGGCACCAGGGCCTCGAGATCGAGGCGCGACAGGGAGTAGTCGCGGCGCGCCGCGCGCTCCCACTCGCCGCGGTGGGCGGCGAAGTCGCGGGCGTCCTCCAGGGCCTCGCGCAGGCGCAGCATGGCGGCGCCGCGGGAGCCGCCGGCCAGCCGCGCGCCACGCTCTCCGAGCACCGCCACCATGGCCACCGGCGAGCGCACCACCAGGTCGGCACCATCGCCCAGGTGGATCACGGCCGCCTGCCCGGCGATCAGGCTCTCGCCCGGGCGCGGTGCCACCACCGCCCGGGTGAGGCCCTCCATGCGGTTGACCGGGATCAGCGTGGAGGCGGGGTTGAGGGCGTCCTCGATGCGGAAGGCGGCGGTGACCCGGTCGTCGTCCACCGAAGCGTCGCGGGTGCCGGCGACGGCGCCCACCTCCACCAGGCCGAGCTGGGTCATGGAATCGAACAGGCCCGGCGTCACCACCTTGCCGGCGGCGTCGATCACCCGCGCCTCGGGCGGCACCGCCACCTCGCGGCCGACGGCGGCGATGCGGCCGTCCACCACCAGGACGGTGGCACCTTCGAGGGTGCCGCCCGCGCCGGCGGTGTGAACCCGGCCGCCGACGATGGCCACCGTCTCGGCGGCGGCGGCGGCGACTCCCGGCGAGCCGGGAACGGCGGCGAGCGCCGCGACGGCGACGGCGACGGCGGCGCGCAGCGGCGGCAGCCTTCTCGAACCTTGCTTCGGCGTCACTGGGCACCTCCTTCGGCGTTCGGCAGCAGACCCAGGGTGAAGTCGCTCTCCGGCTGGCGGGCCGGATCGTCGCGGTCGTAGAGCAGGGCGCCGTCCACGTACACCTGTTCGGCGAGGCTGTAGACGCTGAACGGATCGCCGCTCCACACCACCACGTCGGCGGCCTTGCCGGCCTCCAGCGTGCCGGTCTCCTCCAACACGCCGAGGGCCTGGGCGGCGTTGGCGGTGAGCCAGCGGATGGCGTGCTCCCGCGTCACCGGCATGCCCGCCTGGGCGGCCGCCGCCATCGCCTTGGCGGCCTCCTGGTTGAGGCGCTGGATGCCGACCTCGGAGTCGGAGTGGACGATGGCGCAGCCGCCCGGCACGCGGTCGACCAGGGCGATGTTCTCGCGCACGCCGTCGTAGGCCTCCATCTTGAACCCCCACCAGTCGGCCCACAACGCGCCGCAGATGCCCTCGGCGGCCAGCAGGTCGGCCACCTTGTAGGCCTCGACGCCGTGGTGGAAGGCGGTGATGCGGTAGCCGAACTCACGGGCGACATCGATCATCTGGGCCATCTCGTCGGCCCGGTAGCAGTGGTTGTGGACCAGGATCTCGCCGTCGAGCACGGCGGCCAGCGTCTCGAGCTCGAGGTCGCGCTGCGGGCGCTCGTCGTCGCCGGCCTCGCCGGCGTCGCGCTTCTCCTCCCAGCGGCGCCACTTGCGCCGGTACTGCTCGGCCTCGAGCCACGCCTCGCGAAAGCCGGCCACGTTGCCCATCCGGGTCGAGGGCGCTCGTCCGCGGCCGCCGTAGACCCGCTTCGGGTTCTCGCCGCACGCCATCTTCAAGCCGTAGGGGGCGCCGGGGAACTTCATCCCCTGGACGGTGCGCGACGGCACGTTCTTGAGCGTCACGCTGCGGCCGCCGACCAGGTTGGCCGAGCCGGGCAGCACCTGCAGGGTGGTGACGCCGCCGGCGAGCGCGGTGACGAAGCCGGGATCCTGCGGCCACACCCCGTGCTCCGCCCAGACGTCGGCGGTCACCGGATCGGTCATCTCGTTGCCGTCGGAGTGGGCGTCGACGCCCGGCGAGGCGTAGACGCCGAGGTGGGAGTGGACGTCGATCAGCCCCGGCGTCACCCACTTGCCGGCAGCGTCGACCACGCGGGCGCCGGACGGCGCCTGGAGGTCACGGCCGACGGCGGCGATGCGGCCGTCGGCGAGCAGCACGGAGCCGCCGTCGATGCGCTCGCCGGTGCCGGTGAGCACGGTGGCGCCGGTGATCAGGGTGGTGACCGAGGGCAGCGGCCGGTAGGTCGACGCGAAGGGCTCGGCCGCGGCCGGAGCCGCCTCGCGCGATGCCGTGGCGGTCGACTCACGCCCGCCGTCGGCGGCGGTTTCGGGCGTTGACTGGGTGGCGGTGCACCCGGTGGCGAGCAACGCCCCCAGGACGACGAACGAGACGATCTTCGACGGCAACTTGCTCCCTCCAGCGCTGCTGCGTCCGCGCGGTAATCCGGGCCCGGGGGCCGGAAGCCAACGATCGTAACGGCGCCGGGATGGTAGCACGCGGCCGCGGCGGCACCAGCACCGCCGCGGCTCGTCCTGCGGGACCGGCGGCGGGGGCTACCGCCCGGCTCGCCGGTAGGTGATCTCCATGCTCTTGAACTCCTGGTCTCCCGCGCCCATGTACATCTCCATCACCTCCTCGTCCGGCGAGGTGTGGCGGACGACGGTGCGCACCGGCATGGTGCCACCGGTGACCGGATCGGCCAACTCGGAGGTGAAGGTGACGCTGTGGTCGGACTCGTCGACCTCGCCCCAGGCGAACATGCTGCCGGTGGACATGTTGTCCACCCAGGTGCTCCACCACTTGCCGGCGGCGTTGTCGTAGCCGGTCAGGCCGCGGCCCCGGAACTCCATGCCCATCATCTCGCCCTCCACCTCCTCCTCGAGGTAGCGGTCCCACACCATGCGCCGGGTGGCGGTGGCCTCGCTCACGATCGGCTCGGCACCGGGCCCGGGCCAGCTCTTGACCGACATCGTCCACTTGCCGGCCATCTTGGCGAGCTGGGCGTGCTGCTCGGCGGGGGTGCCGGCCTTCATCCAGGCCTCCATGGCGGCCTTCTCCTGCGCCGACATCTCGGGCATCTGGCCGTGGTCGTGGGCCTGCTGGTCGTGCTGCGCGGCGGCCGGAACGGCCCCCAGCGCCAGCGTGCACAGCGCGACGGTCCCAAGGGCGACAGCGAAGCGTCTCCTCCAGCTCATTGCGAATCCTCCTGTGGTTGATGGGGTACTGGCAGATCTTACCGCCTGGTCACCGCCCGTGCAAGCCCCGGCGGCCACGGCCTTGCAAGGCGCGAGGGTGCGATGGGCACCGCGAATCCGGCCGAGGCCTCCGACGGCCTGATCGGGCGGGCCAGCGCGCGGCGCTGGCTCCGGCTCGCCCTCTACGCCGCCCTGGTGGCGATGGCGGCCGGCGGCCTGGTGTTCCTCCTCACCTTCGACGCCTCGGCCCTCGGCGAGCTGCGCCGTCTCGGTCCGCTGAGTGTCGGCGCGCTGGCCCTGCTGATGGTCGGCACCTGGGCCGCCGGCGCGGCGCGGCTGGTGCTGCTCGCCCGCTCGCTGGGCCACCCGCTGAGCGGCCGGGGCGGCATGGCGGTGGCGATGGGCGGCGAGTTCGGGGTCGCGGCCAGTCCCACCGGCGTCGGAGGCACGGTGCTGCGCATCGGCCTGCTGCGCCTCTACGCCCTGCCGATGACCGACGCGACGGCGGTGGCCGGCGCGGACCTGGTGATCGACGCCGTGGTGGCGGTGGTCTTCACCCTGGTGGCACTGCCCCTGGCCTTCCTGCTGCCAGGCCCCCGGATGCTGCTGGAGGCGCTGGCGGCGCAGCTCGCCGGCCACTTGGCGAAGGTGCTGGTGGCCGTTCTCCTGCTGCTCGCCGTGGCGATCCTGGTGTGGCGGTGGGTCCGGGCGCGGCGGGCCCGGCGAGCGGCCCGGGCGGCGGCGGCCTCGGCGGCGGCGG
>DATACC010000110.1:0-4110 GCA_036259255.1 Thermoanaerobaculia bacterium
ACCGGCGGCAGCCCCGCCAGCGTCTCGCGCCACCAGGCGATCTCGCCGGCCAGCACCTCGCCCGCGAGCCAGCTCCGCTGCCAGGCGGCGAAGTCGGCGTACTGCACCGGCAGCGGCGCGAAGGAGGGAGCCTCGCCGGCCGCCCGGGCCTCGTAGGCCGCCTCGAGCTCGGCGAGCACCACCTGGGTGGACCAGCCGTCGCTGGCGACGTGGTGCACCGTCGAGAGCACCGCGTGGTCGTCCGCTGCCAGCCGCACGAGCCGGGCCCGCAGTACCGGCCCGGCGGCGAGGTCGAACGGCGCCTGGGCCTCCTGCTGGGCCAGTCGCGCCAGCTCCCGCTCGAGCCGCGCCGCCGGCAGATTGGCAAGTTCGACCAGCGGCAGCGGCAGCGGCGCCGGCGGGTGCACCGTCTGCACCGGCCCCTCCTCGGTGGCGCCGTAGGTGGTGCGCAGCACCTCGTGGCGGGCGACCAGGGTGGTCAGCGCCGCGCGCAGCGCCGGCAGGGCGAGGGCTCCCCGCAGACGCACCGACTGGGGAATGTTGTAGGCGGCGCTGCCGGGTTGCAGGCGGTCGAGGAACCACAGCCGCTCCTGGGCGAACGACAGCGGCAGCTCGCACTCGCCGGCCCCCGGCGCGGGCCGCGGCACCGGCACCAGCGGCGGCGCTTCAGAGCGGCGGCCGGCGGCCACGTCGCGCTCCACCACCTGCGCCAGGGCTTCCACGGTCGAGCACTCGAAGACCGCCGCCAGCGGCAGCTCCAGCCCCAGCGAACGGCGCAGCCGGGAGACCAGGCGGGTGGCGAGCAGCGAGTGGCCGCCGAGCTCGAAGAAGTCCGCCTCCGCCCCCACGGCGTCCAGCCCCAGCACCTCCGCGAAGGCGGCCGCCACCATCTCCTCGGCCGGCGTGCTCGGCGCCCGCTCGGCCTTCTGCGGCACGGCGGCGGAGGCCGGGTCGGGCAGCGCGGCGCGGTCGAGCTTGCCGTTGGCCGTCAGCGGCAGGGCGTCGAGGGGAACGAACGACGACGGAACCATGTGCCCCGGCAGCCGCGCCGCGAGGTGGTCGTGGAGGGCCGCCGGCGCCCACGCCGAGCCGTCGTGGGGCACCACGTACGCCACCAGCCGCTGGTTGGCGCCGTCCTTGCGGGCGACCACGGCGCACTCGCGCACCCCCGGGTGGCTGCCGAGCACCGCCTCCACCTCGCCCGGCTCGATTCGGAAGCCGCGCACCTTCACCTGGGTGTCGAGGCGGCCGAGGAAGTCGACCCGGCCGTCGCGGCGCCAGCGCACCAGGTCGCCGGTGCGGTAGGCGCGGGCGCCCGGCTCGCCGGACCACGGGTCGGGCACGAAGCGTTCGGCGGTCAGGCCCGGACGCCCCAGGTAGCCGCGGGCCAGGCCGTCACCGGAGGTCCACAGCTCGCCGGCCACCCCCACCGCCGCCGGCCGCCAGGCGCCGTCCACCACCCACATCCTCCCGTGGGCGATGGGACGGCCGATCGGGAGCGGCGCCTCCACCTCGGCGGGCGAACGCATCGGGAACCATGAAGTGTAGGTGGTGTTCTCGGTGGGGCCGTAGGCTGCGCTCAGGGTGAGCCGCGGGTTGACCGCCAGGGCGCGCCGCACGTGGGCCGGCGAGACGATGTCGCCGCCGGTCATCAGGTGCTCCAGCGTTGCGAGGTCCTCGACCCGCTCGTCCACCAGCACCTGGAACAGGCCCGAGGTGAGGAACAGGGCCTCGACGTGCTCGCGTCGCAGCACCGCTCCCAGCTCGCCCAGCGACAGCCGGCCCGGCGGCGCCACCGCCAAGCGGCCGCCGTTGAGCAGCGGCCCCCACAGCTCGAAGGTGGAGGCGTCGAAGGACACCGGCGCCAGCAGCAGGAAGGTGTGCCCCGGCGCGAAGCGCTGGTAGTCGGTGCCGCGGACCAGGCGCACCACCCCGCGGTGCTCCGCCGCCACGCCCTTGGGGCGGCCGGTGGAGCCAGAGGTATAGATGACGTAGGCGAGGTTGGCCGGGCCGGCGGCGCGGGAGGGCGGCGACACGAGCCGGGCGGCGTCGTCGCCACGATCCTCCCCCGCCAGCAGCTCTTCCAGCGCGAGCACCTCGACGCCGGCGACATGAGGCCAGCTCGGCGCCGTCACCCCGCTCACCACCACCCGCGACAGACCGGCGTCGGCCGCCATCCACTCGAGCCGCGCCACCGGGTAATCCGGGTCCAGCGGCACGTAGGCACCGCCGGCGGCGAGGATGCCGAGGGCGGCGGCCACCAGCTCCGGCGAGCGCTCGACGCACAGCCCCACCCGCACCTCCGGCCCCACCCCCAGCGCCCGCAGGCGCCGGGCCACCCGGCCGGCCCGCCGGGCCAGCTCACCATAGGTCAAGGCGGTGCCGCCGGCGGACACCGCCACCGCCTCGGGCAGCGCCGCCGCGACCTCGGCGAACAGCTCCGCCACCGACGCCCCGGGGTAGCTGCCGGCGGTGTCGTTCCACTCTCGCAGCACCTGGTGGCGCTCGGCGGCGGTGAGCAGCGCCAGCTCCGAGAGACGCCGCCCCGGGGCCTCCAGGGCGGCCGCCAGCAGCCGCTCGTAGCGGGCGAGCAGGCGGTCCGCCGTGGTGCGGTCGAACAGGGCGGCGGCGTACTCGAGGGAGGCCACGAGGCCGTCGCCGGCGGCGCGCACCCACAGGGTGAGATCCACCTTGGCGGTGGTCGCCACCCGTCCCACCGCGCCGAGGGCGAGGGTCCCGAAGCGCCCCTCCTCCCCCGCCGGCTCGGGCTCGTAGGTGAACAGCACCTGGAACAACGGCGTGTGGGAGAGGGCGCGCTGGGGAGCCAGCTCCTCCACCAGCTTCTCGAACGGCACGTCCTGGTGGGCGAAGGCGCGCAACGCC
Source organism: Thermoanaerobaculia bacterium (assembly GCA_036259255.1). Classification (GTDB taxonomy): domain Bacteria; phylum Acidobacteriota; class Thermoanaerobaculia; order Multivoradales; family JBCCEF01; genus DATACC01. The sequence goes on from DATACC010000110.1 coordinate 2,884, forward strand.
GTGTCCCGCAGGCGCTCCAGCAGGGTGCCGAAGGCCGGATCGCCGGCGGCGTCGCCGCGCAGCACCAACGTGTTGACGAAGAACCCGATCAGCGGCTCCACCTCGAGCAGGCTGCGGCCCGAGACCGGAGTGCCCACCGGCACGTCGACGGCGCCGCCGTGGCGGGCGAGCCAGCCGACGCAGGCCGCCAGGTGGACCATGAAGGGCGTCGCCCCGGTGCGCCGCGCCAGCTCCTCGGCGCCGCGGCGCAGGCTCGGCGCCAGGTAGCGCTCGCGGCGGCCACCCCGACTGCTGCGCACCGGCGGCCGGGGGCGGTCGGTCGGCAGCTCGAGCACCGGCGGCAGGCCCGCCAGCGCGTCGCGCCACCAGGCGATCTCGCCGGCGAGCACTTCGCCCGTGAGCCAGCTCCGCTGCCAGGCGGCGAAGTCGGCGTACTGCACCGGCAGCGCCGGCAGCGCGGGGCGGCGCCCGGCGGCGTGGGCGAGGTAGCCCTCCTCCAGCTCGCGCAGCAGGACGCCGAGGGACCAGCCGTCGCTCGCCACGTGGTGCACCGTCGAGAGAACCGCGTGGTCGTCCGCCCCCAGGCACACCAGCCGGGCTCGCAGCACCGGGCCGGCGGCGAGGTCGAAAGGAGCCTGGGCTTCGGCCTGGGCGAGCCGCGCCAGCTCCCGTGCCCGCCGCGCGGCCGGCAGGCCGGTGAGATCGATCCACGGCAGCGGCACCGCCGTGGCCGGCACGACGGTCTGCACGGGACCCTGCTCCGTAGCGCCGTAGGTGGTGCGCAGCACCTCGTGGCGGGCGACGAGGGTGGAGAGCGCCGCCGACAGCGCCGGCACCGCCAACGATCCCTGCAGGCGCACCGACTGGGGAATGTTGTAGGTCGAGCCGTCCGGCTCCATGCGGTCGAGAAACCAGAGCCGCTCCTGAGCGAAGGACAGCGGCAGCGGGCCGCTGCGCGGCACCGGCACCAGCGGCGGCGCCTCGGCGCGGCGGCCGGCAGCCAGCTCGTGCTCCACCACCCTTGCCAGGCCGGCAACGGTGGGGCGCTCGAAGATCGCCGCCAGCGGCAGCTCCACCGCCAGGGCACGGCGCAGCCGCGAGACGAGGCGGGTGGCGAGCAGGGAGTGGCCGCCGAGGGCGAAGAAGTCGGCCTCCGCGCCGACCTGCTCCACCCCCAGCACCTCGACGAAGGCGGCGGCCACCAGCTCCTCGGCCGGCGTGCGCGGC
>DATACC010000111.1:0-11584 GCA_036259255.1 Thermoanaerobaculia bacterium
CCTCGCGGTCCTCGTCGCCCGGGAGCTCGCTGTCGGACCGCTCCGGGGGGTGCCCCGGGGGCTCCTGCGGCTCCGGCACGTCGGGGGCCGCCGCGGCCGGGTCGTCCTCTAGGATTTTTTCGGTGTCGTTGGGCACGGTGCTTTGATCCCGTACTCTAATTCGGTGCCCGGAAACGGTCAAATCGACGGTCCGCCGAGCAGGTCCGCCCGCCGACGAACGAGCTCCGGCAGGCGCAGGTCCCGCGCCACGGCGCGCAGGTCGCTCTTCTTGAGCTGGGGAAGCAATCGCAGGGCCACCTGCGGCGGCGTCGCCGGATTGCGCACCAGCGCCAGGCGCACCGGATAGCGGGCGCCCCACCGGGGATCGGCCGCCACGACCGCGAGCACCTCGGCGGAGAGGCGCTCGCGGTGGATCATCGGCAGCAGCGAGCCCTCGGTGAGCCGCGGGTTCTCGAGCAGCGCCGCGAACACCCGCGGGTCCCGTTCCTGGGCGAAGCGCCCGATCAGCCCGCCGCCGGCACGCCGGGCGATGGCGATGCGCTCGCCCGGGGAGAGGCCGGGCAGACGCTCGCCCAGGAGCTGGTCGGCGGCGCGGCGCAGCCCGGGCCGCAGCCGCAGGTCGGCCCCGGCGGCGGTGAGATCGCGCCAGTAGAGGGCGGTGAGGAAGCGGCGCGCCAGCACCTCCGGGGACCGCGGGTGGAGGGCCAGGGCCCGGCGGACCTCGTAGGCGGCACGCAGCCGCGGCTGGGCGGCGACCCGCTCGATACCGGCGATGTCGAGGTGCGGATTGGCCAGAGCGGCGAGGGCCTCCTCCGGCCCCAGCTCGGCCTCGTGCGCCGCGAGCAGCACCGCCAGCTCCTCCGGACCGCCCTCGCGCAGGCGGCGTCGCAGCTCCTCCGACACACCGGCATGGTGCCACAGATCGCGCGGCGCCGGCTCCCGCGTCGGCCGACCCGGCGGCGCGTGTTAACCTTCCGCTCCCCATGACGCTCCCCGCTACCATCGCCAGTGCCATCGAAGCCGCCCACTACGACCAGGTCGAGGACGAATGGCTGCAACGGGTCGCCGCCTCCCCCACCGACGTCGAGACCTTCGCCTCGGCCGCCCGCGCTCTCGCCGGCGCCGGCGAGGACGAGCGCGCCCGCTTCCTGCTCGAACTGCTCGACGACGCCCTGCGCGAGCGCGGGCTGTGGGCGGCGCGGCTCACCCTGTTGCGCCGCGCCGGCAGTCTGCTGCTCGACCCGGAGGCCATCCACCCGCAGATCCTCGAGACGCTGCGCCACCTCCACCCGGAGAGCACCCTGCTCGACGAGATGGCCGAAGCCCTGGGACTGCACCGCGCCACCCACGATCTGCCGAAGACCTGGGAGAAGGTGGCGCGCCTGCGCGAGCTGATGGCCCTCGACGTCGGCACCCTGGTGGCGATGGACGGCCAGGGCGTCGGGCGCATCGTCGAGGCCAACTTCCCGCTCGAGAGCTTCCGGGTGGAGTTCGCCGGCCGCACCTTGAACGTGCGCTTCCGCGGCGCCACCAAAGCCCTCGAGCCGCTGCCGCCGGGCCACATCCTGCGCCGCAAGATCGAGGAGCCGGACGTCTTGAAGGCGCTGGCCAAGAACGATCCGCCGGAGCTGCTGCACGCCGTGCTCGCCAGCCGCGGCCGGGCGATGACCGCCGGCGAGATCAAGGCGGACCTGTCGGGCGTGATCACCGACAGCCGGTGGACCAGCTTCTGGTCGGCCGCCCGTCGCCACCCGCAGGTGGTGGTGACCGGCGCCGGAGCGCGCCAGACCTACGCCTGGGCCGAGAGCAGCGGGCAAGCCCACCAGGCGGTATGGGACTCCTTCGCCACCGCCGACGTGCGCAAGAAGATCGACCTGCTGCGCCGCGAGGGGGGCCGGGCCGACGAGCTGGTGGACCGCATGGCCGAGGACCTGGAGCGGCTCGGCGCCGCGGCGGCGGCCGACGACCCGGGGCTGGCTTTCGAGGTGCGCGGGGCGCTGGAGCGCGCCGGCCGCGAGCCGCAGGCGCCGGAGCTGGCTCCGGCCGAGCTCGCCGGCGGCACCCGCAAGCGTGCCGAGGCGCTGCTCGCCGGGGTGGAGGACCGGACCCAGCGCGAGCGCGCCGCCGAGCTGGTGCGCGCCGAGCGCGACGACTGGCGCCAGGTGTACCTCGCCCGTCTGTCGCGCGAGGAGGACTCCCGCGTCCTCGACCTGCTGTTCGACGCGCTGAACGAGGACAGCGGCGAGGGTCTTGCGCCGGAGGTGTCGAGCTGGGTGGAGAGCCTGCTCGCCCAACCCCATCGCCAGCCGGCCGCCTTCCTGTGGCTCGCCGAACGCGCCGGCAGCGAGGAGATGCTGCGGCGCAACCCGCTGCGCCTGCTGCAGCAGATCCTGTCGGCGCCGGTGCGCAACGAATTCGCGCCGTTCCGGCCGCGCCTCCGGGCCCTGCTCGACACCGGAGGCACCGTGCCGCGGCTGCTCGCCTCGCTCAGCGAGGACCAGGCGGCCGCCGCGCTGGAGGCGGTGCACCGGGCCGGCATGCTGGAGAACTACGAGCGCGACGCGCTGTCCCGGGCGCTGGAGACCCGCTTCGCCTCGTTGCGCGGCGAGCAGTCCGCCGCCGACGTGCTCTACGCCCTGCCGGAATCGATCGCCGCCAAGCGCGCCGAGCTCGACCGCATCGCCAAGGTGGAGCTGCCCGCCAACCGCAAGGCCATCGAGGAGGCGCGGGCGATGGGCGACCTGCGGGAGAACTTCGAGTACAAGTCGGCGCGGCAGCGCCACGAGTACCTCTCGTCGCGGGCCATCGAGCTCAACGCCGAGCTCGGCCGCGCGCGCCCCCTCGACCTCGCCCAGGTCGATGCGAGCCAGGTGCGGGTGGGCACGCGGGTGCGCCTGGCGGGCAGCGACGGCGAGCGCGAGCTGACCGTGCTGGGACCGTGGGAGAGCGATCCCGACCAGGGCGTGATCTCGTACCAGTCGGAGCTCGGCGAGAGCCTGCTCGGCAAGGCGGTGGGCGACGAGGTGACGGTGGACGGCGGCCGGGTACGGATCACCGCCGTCGAGGTCGCCACGGCCCCGGCGCGCTGACCGCCGGACCGGCTCTGCCCCACTCCCCCCGCCCGCCTGCGGCCCCTACGGCCCTTCAGCCGGACGAATCCGCCTTCGCCGCCTTGCGCGCCTTGCGCACCGCCCGCTGCACCGTGCGGTCGAGCTGCAGGTTGCGTCGCAGGTCGCCCCAGCCGCTCATCTTGCCGGCCGGCCGCCCCTCGTGGTCGATCACCAGGTAGGTCGGGAACGCCTCGACGCCGAACCAGCGGGCCAGGCCGCGGTCGCTGTCCCACACCTGGGTCCAGGTGACCTCCTCCGTCTGCAGGTAGCGCTCCAGAGCCTGGCGGTCGGTGTCGACGCTGATGCCGATCATCTCGAAGGGCTCGCCCTCCATGCGCCGGTCGAGGCGGGCGAGGTGGGGCGCCGCGTCGCGGCAGGGGCCGCACCAGGTGGCCCAGAAGTCGAGCAGCACCACCTTGCCCCGCAGGTCGCCGAAGCGGACCGCCTCGCCCTCGATGGTGTGCACGGTGAGGTCGGCCGGCAGCGGCTCGGGCTGCTGACCGGCGCCGGCCCCCGGCGCCAGCAGGACGAGGGCGAGCAGGGCGAGGCAGGGCAAGGCGAGACGGGGCAAGGCAAGACGGGGCAGCGCACGACGGGGCAGAGCACGATCGAGCACGGTGGATCGCGGACGCATGGGGGCCTCCTGGGCAGGTTGTCGGCGCCCATGGTAGCGGGCGGAGATCCCGTTGGTCAATGAAGAGCTGGAGGCGTTGGAGGGGCCGGGCAGCGACGGCGAGGCGCCGGGCTCAGAGGGTGACGGCGCGCTCGGCCTGGCGGAGCATGCGGTGGAAGGTGGGCCAGCCGACGAGGGCGTCCACCTCGGCCTGCACCTCGGCGGCGGGCAGGCCGAGGATGCGGGTGGAGGCGGAGCAGGCGTAGAGGCGGATGCGTCCGCTCTCCCGGCCGGCGGCCAGCAGGGTGGTCAGCGGCGGCAGATCGAGCACCTCCAGCCGGTCCCGTGGCACCGGCGGACCGGGCTCCGGCAGATCCCAGCGCCGCCCCACCCAGGCGGCGAGCGCGTCGAAGAACAGCGCCACGTCCACCCCCTGCCCCGCCGCCGCCGCCGAGGCGGCGAGCGACGACACCTGGAACCGCGACACCCAGGAAGCCCCGTGGGCGAGGATCAGCAGCCGGGGGTGCACCTCCGCGCCCGCTGCCGTCGGGGTCGCCATGGGGCTCCGGATCCGGCGGTGTTAGCCGCCGCTCGCCTCCCGCGCGCCGCGGTCCGACTCCAGCACCCGGCCGTCGGGCCCCACCTGCCAGAGGTCGCCGCGGTGGAGCAGCTCTTCGAGGGTACCCTCGCCGCGGGTCTGCCGCTCGGCCTCGATCTGGGCCACCACGCCCTCCTCGTAGCTGGGGGCGGCGACGGCGCGCAGCACGCCGACCGGGGTCGGCAGGGCCGGCGGCGCCATCTGCGCGGCGAGCCAGGCCAGGGTGGAATCCGTCTCGTCCCAGACCACCAGATCGTCCGCCGTCGCCTCGCCGGCCGCCACGTCCACCACCTCCAAGGCCAGGCCGCGCAGGCGCAGGCCCTTCTTGCCGCCGTCGAAGAGCATCGGCTGGCCGTGCTCGAGGTAGATCACCTGCGACTGTCGGCTGGCCTTGTCGGTGACGTGGGTGAAGGCACCGTCGTTGAAGATGTTGCAGTTCTGGTAGATCTCGACGAACGCCGAGCCGCCGTGGGCGTGGGCGCGCTGCAGCACCTGCTTGAGGTGCGGCAGGAAGATGTCGACGCCGCGGGCCACGAAGGTGGCGCCGGCGCCGAGCGCCAGCGCCAGCGGGTTGAACGGGTTGTCTACCGAGCCAAGGGGAGTCGAGGCGGTGCGCTTGCCGATCTCGCTGGTCGGCGAGTACTGCCCCTTGGTGAGGCCGTAGATGCGGTTGTTGAACATCAGGATCTTCACCCCCACGTTGCGCCGCAGCACGTGGATCAGGTGATTGCCCCCGATCGACAGGGCGTCGCCGTCGCCGGTGGCGACCCACACCTCGAGCTCGGGGCGCGACACCTTGAGGCCGGTGGCGATGGCCGGCGCCCGCCCGTGGATGGTGTGGAACCCGAAGGTGTTCATGTAGTACGGGAAGCGCGACGAGCAGCCGATGCCGGAGACGACGACGAAGCGCTCCTTCGGGATGCCGAAGTCGGGGAACACGCCCTGGACGGCCTTGAGGATGGCGTAGTCCCCACAGCCGGGGCACCAGCGCACCTCCTGGTCGGTCTGGAAGTCCTTCAGGCTCAGCTCGGCGGTGGCTCCGGAGCTCACGCGGCACCTCCCGGGCTCTCGCCCGCGATGACGCGACGGATCGCGTCGTGAATCTCGGATCGGAAGAACGGCTTGCCCTGCACCTTCGGGTACGAGACGACGTCGCGCAGGTAGCGGGCGCGCAGCAGCAGGGCGAGCTGACCGGAGTTCATCTCCGGCACCAGCACCTTGTCGAAGCGCTGGAGCACCTCGCCGAGGTCCGCCGGCAGCGGGTTGAGATAGCGCAGGTGGACCGCGGACACCGATGCTCCCTCGGCGCGGGCGGCGCGCACGGCGCCGGTGATGGCGCCCTGGGTCGAGCCCCAGCCGAGGACCAGCAGGTCGCCCCCTGCGGGGTCGCCGTCCACCTCTGTGGGCGGGATCTCCCGCGCGATGCGCTCGATCTTCTCGGCCCGCAGGTGGGTCATGCGCTCGTGGTTGACCGCGTCGTAAGAGACGTTGCCGGTGACGTCCTCCTTCTCGAGACCGCCGATGCGGTGCTCCAGCCCCGGCGTGCCGGGCACGGCCCACGGCCGGGCGAGGGTCTCCTCGTCGCGGCGGTACGGGGCGAAGCCCTCGGCCTCGGTGTGGAACTCGCGGCGCAGGTCGGGCAGCTCCTCGACGGCCGGCAGGCGCCACGGCTCGGAACCGTTGGCGATGTAGCCGTCCGACAGCAGGATCACCGGCACCATGTAGCGGGTGGCGATGCGGCACGCCTCCAGCGTGACGTCGAAGCAATCCTTCGGCGAGGAGGCCGCGAGCACCGGCAGCGGCGACTCGCCGTTGCGTCCGAAGAGCACCTGCAGCAGGTCGGACTGCTCGGTCTTGGTAGGCAGGCCGGTGGAGGGGCCGCCGCGCTGAACGTCGACCACCACCAGCGGCAGCTCCACCATCACCGCCAGGTTGATCGCCTCGGCCTTCAGCGCGATGCCGGGGCCGGAGGAGGCGGTGACCGCCAGCGCTCCGCCGAAGGAGGCGCCGATGGCGCCGCAGACGGCGGCGATCTCGTCCTCCGCCTGGAAGGTGGTGACCCCGAACTGCTTGAGGTTGGACAGCTCGTGGAGCAGGCTCGAGGCGGGCGTGATCGGGTAGGCGCCGAGGAACAGCGGCAGACCGCTGCGCCGGCTGGCGGCGACGAAGCCGAGGGCCATGGCGCTGTTGCCGAGCACGTTGCGGTAGGTACCGGCCTCGAGCGGCGCCGGCTCCACCTCGTAGCGCACCTGGAACACCTCGGTGGTGTCGGCGAAGTTGTAGCCGGCCTGGAGCACGCGCCGGTTGGCGTCGGCGAGCTCGGGGCGGCGGGCGAACTTCTTGTCGATCCACTTCTGGGTGGCGTCGAGCTGCCGGCTGAACATCCAGTAGATCATCCCCAGGGCGAAGACGTTCTTGCAGCGGTCCTTCGCCTTGGTGTCGAGGGAGGTGTCCTCCAGCGTGCGCCGGGTGAGGGTGGTCAGCTCCACCGGGTAGAGGCGGTAGCCGTCGAGGCTGCCGTCCTCCAGCGGGTTGGTCGCGTAACCGGCCTTGGCCAGGTTGCGCTCGTTGAACTCGTCGGTGTTGACCATCACCACGCCGTTGGGCTTGAGGTCGCCGATCTCCTTCCGGAGCGCCGCCGGGTTCATCGCCACCAGCACGTCGGGGGAGTCTCCCGGCGTGTGGATGTCGTGGTCGGCGATGCGCACCTGGAAGGCGGAGACGCCGGCCAGGGTGCCGGCGGGGGCGCGGATCTCGGCCGGGAAATCGGGCAGCGTCGACAGGTCGTTGCCGACCAGCGCCGAGGTGTTGGTGAACTGGGTGCCGGTGAGCTGCATCCCGTCGCCGGAGTCCCCGGCGAAGCGGATGACGACCTCGTGGAACCGCTCCGGCGCGCGCCGGTGCCGCTCCGAGCGGTCGGAAAGGACAGTGGTCATGGACAGGCTCTCGCTGAGGTGGGGAAAGGCAAGGGCAGGACGTGCTCCTCGGGTGATCCTACCAGAGGAGGGGGCGCCGAGCGGCTGCCCGCATCAAGCCAGCAAAGCGAGACTGCCGCGGTCTCCTCGCCTTGCTAAGCTGCTCCTCGATGTCGCCTCCCCCGCGCCCCTCCCCTCTCGAAGAGTGGTTCTCCAGCCGCTTGTTCCGGGCGCTGGCGCCGCGTCTGCCGCGGGCGACGCAGCCGCCGCCGCCGGCCCGGCTGGCGCCGTTCGACCATGTGGCCGTGCCGCGGCCGGGGCGGCGCGGCAGCCTCGCCGCCACCTGGTACCCGGCGCCCGGCGCGACCTGCCGGGGCGCCGTGCTGCTGGTGCCGCCGTGGTTGCAATGGGGCAAGGCGTACTTCCATCGCCGCGGCCGCGTCCAGGCGCTGCGGCGCTCCGGCTACTCGGCGCTGGCGATGGACTTCCCCGGCTTCGGCGGCAGCGGCCCACCCGAAGGGTTCTTCGACCGCGCCGTCGCCGATGGCCTGGCCGCGCTGGCCGAGCGCTCCGGCGGCGCACCGCTGTTCGTCTGGGGAATCTCCTCCGGCGGCTACTGGTCGCACCCGGTGCTGTCGCGCACCGCGGGCGTGGCCGCCGCGTACTTCGAGGACGTCTCGCCCCACCTGCTCGAGTGGGCCGGCCGCCACGCGCCGTGGGCCACCCCGTTCCACCGCGTCTTCCGCACCCTCTTCCCGCGCTCGTTCCGCTTCCTCGACCTGCGCCGCCACGCCCCCCACCTGCGCGTCGAGCGGGTGGCCTACGTCAGTGGCGAGGACGACCCCGGCGTGACGCCGGAGGACACCCGCACCCTCGCCCACCTCGCCGCCGCCGACGGACGCCCCGCGGAACACCGCATCGTCGCCGCCGCCGGCCACCTGGAGGCGATCAAGCGGCAGGGCAGCGAGGTGATCGCCCTCGCCCTGGCGACCTTCGACCACCGCGCCTCCGTCCTCAGTACCGTTTGTCGAGGAACTCCTTCTCCGGGTGGCGGCGGACGTAGTCGATGAGCACCGGCAGATAGCTGGCGATGGGGGGGCACTCGATGCCGGTGCCCTCCAGGGCGTCGAGGGTGTTCTGGACGTCGTAGGCCACCGGGTGGTTGGCGTAGACGATGGTCTCCTTCGGCATCTCGAGGGCCTGGCGCAGGGGACGAAACGACATCGCGCCCTCGATCAGCGCGCCGGGCAGGCGGACGAGGGGCTTCGGCTTGCCGAGGATCTCGCTGATCCGATCCAGCAGCTCGCGCACCTCGAGGGCGGCGGGGTCGGCGAGCTGGTAGACGCGGCCGGTGGCATCCTCCTGGCTGCCGATCTCCACCATGGCGGCGACCAGCCAGTCCACGGGCACCAGGTTGAGGCGCGCCGCGCCGCGCCCGAGGCCGACCACCGGCACCAGCCGCGGCAGGCGCATCATCAGGCGCATCATGTAGTAGGGGCCGTCGTACTTGTCGGTCTCGCCGGTGCGCGAATCGCCGACGACGACGGCCGGGCGGAAGACGACGGTGGGGATGCGGTCCCAGCGCCGCTGCACCTCGACCTCGGCGGCGAACTTGGTGGACTCGTAGTGGTTCTTGAAACCCTGCCCTTCGTCGAGCTCGTCCTCCAGCACCCGGCCCTTGCGCTCCCCGGCCACGTAGCAGGTGGAGACGTAGAGCAGGCGCTCGAAACCCTCGCACTCCTGGCAGAAGTCGAGGACGTGGCGGGTGCCGTCGACGTTGACGCGCCGCGCCACCTCCTCCGGCACCGCCAGGTCGTAGACGGCGGCCAAGTGCCACGCCTCGGTGACGCGGCCGGTGAGGTCCTCCCAGGTGCCGGGGGCGAGGCCGAGGCGCGGATCGGTGATGTCGCCGACCACCGTTTCCCAGCGGTCGCGGAAGTCGGGCGACCGGCGCTCGAGCTCCCGCAGGTCGGCCTCGGCGCGCTCGCGCAGGCGGTCCTGCACCAGGAACACCCAGCGCGCCTCCGGCCGCCGCTCGTGCAGGGCCCGCACGAGGCGCCGCCCGATGAAGCCGGGGAACCCGGTGAAGAAGATCGTGGAGCCCGCCGGCTCGACAGCGGGCGCGGGATCGAAGGCCGGCGCGGGATCGAGGCCCGGGGTGGAGACGACCGGCGAATCGTTGGTGGTCATGGGGAAGCCCTCCGGGAGCGGCGAGGCATCAGAGCGCCGCGGCGCCGCACCGCGGCAAGACCTATTCTGCCCCGGGCCGGGCGCGGGGGCAAGGGACGGCTGGCGTCGTCAGGCCTTCGCGCCGGCTGCCCGCGGGCGTGGCTCACCTCGGTGCGGGTGCCACCGCCACCGGGCGACCCCGCCCCGAGCCCCGGCGGCGCATCGCGAGGTGCCGCCGCGCCCCGGCCTGCTCATCCACCGGGGGCCGCGGGGGCGGCGCACCGTGCCACCACGAGGGAGGCACGGCTGGTGCCGTCCACCGCCGGAGTCGGCACGTCGAGCAGGCTGGCGAGCGTGGGAGCGAGGTCCGCCGTCGCCACGAAGTCGTCGACCTCCGCCGCCTGGGGGCAGCGCCCGGCGATCAGCAGCGGCACGTGCGTGTCGTCCCGGCCCGGCGTGCCGTGGGTGGTGTAGTCGCCGAGGACGGGGAGCAGCTCCGGGTCCCATTCGATGAAGAAGTCCGGACTGCGCTGCGGGTGGGAGGAGCGCCGGAAGAGGGTGGCCTTCCAGGCGGGCGAGCCGGGCACCGCCGGGGCCGCCGGGTCGACCACGGCGAGCTCCGTGGCGGTCCACACCGCGACCACGCCGTCGCACGGGGTCAGCAGCTCGTCCACCGCGGCGAGCACCTCCGCGCGCTCGTGCCCGCGGTCCGCCAGGACCTCCCGGTCGAGGTAGCCGTCGTCGAGGAACACCTCGGCACCAAACCTCGCGGCCAGCTCGGCGCCAGCCCGGCGCAGACACCGGATCTCCGCGCGGCCGATGCGCCGGTTCGCGCCGGTCCCGTGCACCCCGGCTCCTGCGCCCGGAGCGATGCTCGCCGCCCCGGCCCCGGCCACCGATCCGCCGCCGACCGCCGCCGAGCCGTCGCCGCCGGCGTCCTCCCCCGCCTCCTCCCCGCCCCCGGCGGCCGCCATCTCCGGCAGCGGCACCACGCCGTGGTCCGAGCTGAAGGCAAGTAGGTAGTTGCCGCGGCCGACGCGCTGGTCGAGCACGGCGAGCAGCTCGCCCAGGGTGCGGTCGAGGCGCAGGATGGTGTCGAGCACCTCGAGGCTCTCCGGCCCGTAGCGGTGGCCGACGGTGTCGAGGGCCGAGAAGGAGACGCCGAGGAAATCCGGCCACTCGTCGCTCCCGAGCTCCTCGGCGACGACGAGGGCCTGGGCGAAGCGGCCGACGTGCTCGTCGAGGAAGGGGGTGCGGTAGATGGAGCCGAAGAAGCTCTCGTTGGGCACCATGCCGTTGCCGAGGATGCGGGGCCAACCCTCGTCGAAGGGGCCGCGGTCGAAGGGCCGGAACCCGGCCGCCGCCGCCGCGGCCGCTTCCACCGGCAGGGGCTCCCACACCGAGCCGACGAACAGCTCCCGAGGCAGGCCCTGGCGGTTGAGCTCCTCGGCCCAGGCGGGGGGTCTGCCGTAGTAGTCGCTGGTGGTGATCTCCCCGGTCTCGTCGTCGTACCAGAAGGTGCCATCCGCCGCCCGCCCGGCGAGCAGCACGGCGCCGCGGTCCTTGCCGGAGACGGCGAACACCTTGGCACCCGGGTAGCGCCGCTTCATCCAGTCGGCGAGGGTGGGCACCAGCAGCCGGCGCGGCGAGGTGTCCACGTCGTCGTCGTCGACGCAGTAGACGACCTCCTCCTCCTCGCGGTCGTACCAGTCGTTGGAGACGATGCCGTGGTGGGCCGGCCAGGCGCCGGTGGCGAGCGTCGCGTGCCCCGGGGCGGTGTTGGTGATGGCGTGGGCGTGGTGCGCCTCGGTGAACGAGACGCTCTCCTCGAGCAGGCGCTTCAGGCCGCCGCGAAGCAGCGGCCGCACGCGCTCCAGGTAGTCGAACCGGAACTGGTCCGAGACCACGAGCACCACCAGCCGAGGCGTTCCCGCGGGAGGCGGCTCCGGCTCGGGCGCGCGGCGGCAGGCGGCGGTGAGGAGGAGCGCGAGCCCCACTCCCGCGGCGAGGACTCGAAGACGGCGGCTGCGGCTCGTGCCCCGAGCTCTCCTAAAGCGCCCTTGCGTTGTCATCAGCCTCCCCCCGTAGCATCCGTGCCTCCCTCCGGTCCGTTCGGCGCCCTCGGGCTCCCCGAGCATCGATTTCCCCTCCCCCACTCCACCCGGAGGGCCGGCGGGGT
>DATACC010000112.1:0-3636 GCA_036259255.1 Thermoanaerobaculia bacterium
TACGATGGATCTTCACCTGGGTGGCCTCCGTGGGTTTCGAGGTACTCGACAACCTCAGCTTCCCACAGCCACCCAGGTGAACAACCTCTCGAGCAGCTACATCTAGGGAGGCCCGGCGGGAGGGGCGGCCGTTCCGCTGGGCGGGGGGAGGCGGTGGGGCTGCGGACGCGGGGCTACTCGGTAAAGGATCAACGGCGGGCCCCGCTCTGCGCCGCCGGCTGCCACCGGCGCGGGCCCCTTTACCGTTCCGAGCGGCGCCGGCGACGAGGCCGCTGCTCCACCGCCTCCACCCGCCGGGCGCTCCAGCGGCCACCCCTCCCGCCTCCGTGGGGGGAGGAAGAGAGGAAACCCCGCCCCCCTTCGGCAGCCCGCTCGCTCCGACCACCCCTCCCGCCTCCAGGGTGGTCGAGGAGAGGAAACTCCGGAACCTCCCTTCGGCTGCTGCCCCTCCGCGTTGGTGTCAGGCTTCGACGAGGTCGAGCAGCGGGCGGAACTCGCGGTTCTGGGACTCGGCCACGGGGCGGCAGGTGATCGCGCCGCGGTAGGTGTTGACGCCGGCCAGCAGGCCGAGATCCTGGTGCACCGCCGCCTTCACGCCACGGTTGGCGAGGGCCAGCGTGAACGGCAGGGTGGCGTTGTTGAGGGCGAAGGTCGAGGTGCGCGGCACCGCGCCGGGCATGTTGGCGACGCAGTAGTGGACCACCCCATCCACCTCGTACACCGGGTCCGAATGGGTGGTCGGCCGGGTCGTCTCGAAGCAGCCGCCCTGGTCCACCGCCACGTCCACCGCCACCGCGCCCCGCTTCATCAGCTTCAGCATCTCGCGGGTGACCAGCGTCGGCGCCGAGCGGCCGGGGATCAGCACCGCACCGATCAGCACGTCGGCCCGGGTCATCGCCTGGCACAGGTTGTGGTGGTTGCTGGCCAGCGTCGTCACCTCGCCGCGGAAGATGTCGTCGAGGTAGCGCATGCGGTCGAGGTTCGCCTCGAGAATGGTCACCCGGGCGCCCACGCCGAGGGCGATCTTGGCCGCGTTGAGACCCACGATGCCGCCGCCGATGATCACCACGTCCCCCGGCGGAACCCCCGGGACGCCGGCCAACAGGGTGCCGCGGCCACCGCGGAAGCGCTCCAGGTGGGCGGCGCCGGCGAGCACCGACATGCGCCCGGCGACCTCCGACATCGGGGTGAGCAGCGGCAGGCGGCCCTGGGGATCGGTCACCGTCTCGTAGGCGATGCCGGTGACCTCGCGCTCGAGCAGCACGTCGGTGAGCTCCGGCAGCGGGGCGAGATGAAGGTAGGTGAACAGGGTCTGGCGGTGCTGCAGGAGATCGTACTCCGAGGCGACCGGCTCCTTCACCTTGACCACCATCTCGCAGCCTTCCCACACCGTCCGGGCGCCGTCGACGACCTCGGCCCCGGCCTCCACGTACTCCTCGTCCTCGATGCCGCTGCCGAGCCCGGCCCCCTGCTGCACCCACACCTCGTGGCCGGCGCGCACCAGCGCCTGGACGGTCGCCGGGATCATCCCGACGCGGAACTCGCTGTTCTTGACCTCGGTCGGAACTCCGATCCTCACGCCGCCTCCCCCTTGGATGTCTGATTGCGTCAGGGCGCCCGGGTCGTGCCGCGGGGCATCCCGAAAGGCCTCAGGGCGACCCCGGGCGGCCGCCCATCTTCACGTTGCCCTTGAAGAAGGCGCCCTCGGCGATCGCCACCCGCGGCGCCACCACGTCGCCCTCGGCGCTGCCGGAGTCGGCGACCTCGGCCCGCTCACTGGCCTCGATGTCCCCCTCGACCCGCCCCTCCACCCGCACCACCCGGGCGGCGACCCGGCCGCGGACCAGCCCTCCGCTCAACACCAGCACCTCGCCGTCCACCCGCACCTCGCCCTCCACGGTGCCGGCGATCTCCACCCGCGAGCTGCCGGTGAGGTTGCCCTCGAGCACCAGACCGGGGCCGATCCGAGTGGCTCCTGCCGGCGGCTCGGAGACCGCCTCGCGACGTCGCCCGACGGGCGCGAGGCGCTCCTCCGGGCTCGGCGAGGAGGCACCCGGCGCGGGCGAGGTCCTGTCGGGGCGGCGGGCCGGGTCTTCACGACGGAACAGGGGCATGGGACTCCCGGGGCATGGACCGCGAAACGGGGAAAGCTCTGGAGCGGGCAACGGGACTCGAACCCGCGACATCAAGCTTGGGAAGCTTGCACTCTACCAACTGAGTTATGCCCGCATCCGAAACGGGAATCTAGCCGACGCGGCCGGTACCGGTCAAGGTGCATGCCCCGGGACTGCCCGGCGGTGCCCGCCTTCATCGACAAATAGCCAGAGATCAATATAATCGTCCGATATTCCCGCCGCGCGGAACGCTCCGGCGGCGCCGGGTCGATCCTGCCACCAACGATGGAGACGTACCGACGATGAAGACTTCCAGACTCCTCTCGCTGCTCACCGCCGTCGCGCTCCTGCTCGCCCTGCCGCTCCACGCCGACCGCGGCGGCAACGGCAAGGGCAACGGGAGCTCCACCAGCATCCTGAAGTTCGACCAGAGGACCTTCATGGTGCGCGAGAACGTGGGTGAGGCGGTGATCAGCGTCGAGCGCTCGAAGGGCGAGGACGGCGCGGTGAGCGTCGCCTACTCCACCGCGCCCGGCAGCGCCACGCCGGGCGAGGACTACGAACCGGTCTCCGGCGTGCTCACCTGGGACGACGGCGACGGCGCCCGCAAGACCTTCACCATCCCGATCCTGCAGGACGACGACTTCGAGGTGCGCGAGACGATCCGCCTGGTGCTCGGCGAGGTCGAGGGCGCCGAGCTCCACCCCGGCAAGGGGCAGGCGGTGCTGATGATCCTCGACGTTCCGGAGGACAACCCCGGCCACGGCGGCGGCGACGACTCGGACGACCCGGGCGTGGTGCGCTTCGCCGAGCACGGCTTCCAGGCGATCGAGGGCAGTGACGGCGAGGCGGTGATCGCGGTGGAGCGCGCCGGCGGCAGCCGGGGCGCGGTGACCGTGGAGTACGCCACCGCCGACGGCAGCGCCACGGCCGGCGAGGACTACACCGCCGCCGCGGGCGTGCTCTCCTGGGCCGGTGGCGAGAAGGGCGTGAAGACCTTCACCGTACCGGTGCTCCAGGACGACGTGGAGGAAGGCAACGAGCAGGTGACGCTCACCCTGGCCGCCGCCACCGGCGCCGTCCTGGACGACGAGCGGGCCGAGGCGGTGCTGACGATCCTCGACGACGACGGCTCGACCGAAGCCTGCGTCGAGGACGCCGAGACCCTGTGCCTGGCCGCCGACCGCTTCCAGGTGCGGGTCGACTGGCGCACCGCCGCCGGCGACAGCGGTCACGGCACCGTCGAGGAGGTCTCCGACAGCTCCGGGCTGGTGTGGTTCTTCCGTGAGGAGAACAAGGAGATGCTGATCAAGGTGATCGACGCCTGCGCGACCTTCGACACCTACTGGGTGTTCTTCGCCGCGGTGACCAACGTCGACTTCACCGTCACCGTCACCGACACCGCCACGGGCATCGTCAAGGAGTACACCAACACCGCCGGCACCGCCGCCGAGCCGGTGCAGGACACCTTCTCGTTCCAGACCTGCGGCGAGTAGCGCCGCCACTCCCGGGAGCGGACGGT
>DATACC010000113.1:0-16092 GCA_036259255.1 Thermoanaerobaculia bacterium
GTGCCGCGGGCTCCGCCGGGGCCGGTCCGTGGCGTTCGCTGGCTGGGAACGCCCCGACGGCGCGCGGCGCGCGGCCCACCCGCTCGCCGGCTGCGGCAGGAGAGGGAGGGATCGCCGCCACCCTCGCCGCCGGCTGGGGGATCGCGCACCGTCCGCAGGCGGTCCGGGCGGTGGGCGCGGCGCTGGTGCTGAGCGCCGACCACGAGCTCAACGTCTCCACCTTCACCGCCCGCTGCGTCGCGTCGGCGGGCTCGACGCCCTACGATGCCGTGGCGGCCGGCCTGGCGGCGCTCAAGGGCACCCGCCACGGCGGCGTCACCGGGCGCGTCGAGGCGCTGCTACGCGAGGTGGGCTCGCCGGCCGGCGCCGCGCGCGCGCTCGCCGACCGCCTGCGCCGCGGCGACGACGTGCCCGGCTTCGGCCACCGCCTCTATCCCGGGGGCGATCCCCGCAGCCGGGCCCTGCTGGCGCTGGCCGAGGAGGTCGCCACCGTCCCCGCCGACCTCGACCTCGTCCTCGCCGTCGCCCGCACCGCCGAGGACCTCCTGGGCGAGCGCCCCAGCCTCGACCTGGGCCTCGTCGCCCTAGCGCGCGCCCTGGGCCTGCCGGACGGCGCCGCCCTCACGCTCTTCGCCGCCGGCCGGGTGATCGGCTGGATCGGCCACGCCCTCGAGGAGTACGGCCGCGGCCGGCTGATCCGGCCCCGGGCGCGCTACGTCGGGGCCTGAGGTCTCGGCCGCGGGCGGCTCGAGGGCGAGCGCTCGCGGTCGCGGGTCCACCGGCTCGGCGCGCTCCAGCTCGTCGCCGGAGGCGGCGCCCAGCTCGTGAAAGCGGCGGGCGGACACCAGCACCCGCGACTCGAGCGACCCCACCGCACCGTTGTATGCGGCCACGGCACGGTCGAGGCTGGTGCCCACCCGGGCGAGGTGGTCGAGGAACACGCGCAGGCGCTCGTGGAGCTGGCGACCGAGCTCCGAGATCTCCTGCGCATTGGCCGCCAGGCGCTCCTGGCGCCAGCCGTAGGCGACCGACTTGAGCAGGGCGATGAGGGTGGTCGGCGTGGCGAGGAACACCCGCTGCTCGATGCCACGCTCGATCAGCTCCGGCTCCTGCTCCAGCGCGGCGGCGAAGAAGGCCTCCCCCGGCAGGAAGAGCACCACGAGCTCCGGCGCCGGAGCCAGCGCCTCCCAGTAGGCGCGGGAGGCGAGCTCCTGCATGTGGCGGCGGATCGCCCGGGCGTGGGCGACGAGCAGCGCCTTGCGCTCCGCCTCCCCCGGCGCTTCGAGGGCCTCGAGGTACTGGGCGAGGGGCGCCTTGGCATCCACCGCGATGGCGCGCCCGGCGGGGAGCCGCACCACCAGGTCGGGCCGCCGTGTGCCGCCGTCGACCTGCACCGTCTCCTGACGATGGAAGTCGCAGTGCTCGGCGAGGCCGGCGATCTCGACCACCCGCTGGAGCTGGATCTCGCCCCAGCGGCCGCGCACGTTGGGGGCGCGCAGGGCGCGCGACAGGCTGTTGGTCTCGGTGGTGAGGCGGAGCTGGGACGCGGCGAGCCCCTCCAGGTGCTGCGTGAGGCTGCCGTAGGCCTCGCTGCGGCTCTTCTCCACCGCCTCGATCTTCGCCTCCACCTTGCCGAGCGCCTCGCGCACCGGCACCACCAGCTCGCCGATCGCCTTCTGTCGGGCGGTGAGATCGTCGCGGGCGCTCTCCTGGAAGCGTTCGAGGTGGGTGCGGGCCAGCGTCAGGAACGACTCGCTGTTGCGCTCCAGCGCCGCGGCGGACAGCTCGGTGAAGCTCGCTGCCATGCGGTCCCGCGCCTCGGTGAGCAGCGCCAGCCGCTCCGCCGCGCGCTCCTCCTGGTTGCGCAGCCGCTCCCGCAGCACCACCACCCGACCGCGCAGCACCAGCCAGGCCAGGAGGGCGCCGGCGGCGAGGCCGGAGAGGGCGGAGAGGAGGAGTTCGTTCGGCATGGTGCGGGGCGGAAGTTCGGCATAAGTGTAGCGCGTGTGCCTCAGGGGAGGGGCTTCGTCCCTCGCTCTGCCGCTGACGAGTCCTCTATCCCTTCACCGTCCAGCCCTTGCCTCGGAGGCGGTCGCGGATCTCGTCGCGGTGGTCGCCCTGGACCTCCACCCGGTCGACCCGGGCGGTGCCACCGGTGCCGCAGGCGGACTTCAGCTCCTTGGCCAGGTCTTGCAGAAAGTCCGGGTTGCGGGGCAGGCCGTCGACCACCGTCACCGTCTTGCCCTTGCGGCCGGAGCGCTCGATGCGCAGCTTCGCAGTCACCCGCTCCGGCACCGGCTCGTCCAGGTTGCCCGCACAACGACAATCCGCCGACGGCCAACCGCATTTCGGGCAGGTTCGCCCCTGCTCCGTCGAGTAGACCGTGCGTCCCTTCTTCGTCATGGATCGATCCTCCCACGCTCCTCGGCGGAGGTAGGGGGTGTCGGCCGCGCACTGCAGGTCGAGAGCCGGGGCCGCTCCGTCAGTAGTACCGGTAGAGCTCTCCCGCGAATCCGGCCAGGAACTTGAACGTCACCCGACCGACCACGCCGGTCCCCATCTCGTTGGCGACGAAGCTCTCGATCTCGGCCAGCACCAGGGTTTCGCTCGTCTGCGCCAGGTTGCGCCCTTGCAGCATGCTCAGGCCGCCCGTGATCGCCCGGTCGATCTGCTGGCTTGCAGCCGAGTCGTCGAGTCCGAGGAGGCCCCGCAAGAGCTCCTCGATCATCGCCTCTGCCAGCGCCTGACCCAGCAACTCCGCCGGGTCCACGTCGTGTGTGATCAGCCGATAGGTGCCGGACCGGCGACCGTTGTTCTGGACCCAGATCTCGATCTCCTGGGGATACTCGGCCGGTACGACGAAGTCGAGCTCTGTCGTGCGACCGTAATTCGCCCCCGACGCCAGCCGCCGGTCACCGCCGGCGGAACGCGCCAGGTAGTCGAAGTCCGTGTCGCCCCGCACGTGCTTCAGGGTGATGACGGTGATCTGGTGGGCGGGGACGGTGTACGTGTAGTTGGCCCTCTGCCCGGCGGCGAGATGGACCGCCACGCCCGGTTGGGCTGCCGCGGGCAGGGATAGGGCGCCGAGTGCCAATCCACTCAGCAGGAGCGTGATCATGTTACGAGGCTTCATCCGGGTCTCCTTCCGGTCGCATTCGCCGGAAGCTCGCCGCTCCGGCATGGAAGTGCTGTTCACACTTCCCAAGACACGACACCGGCCGAAGGGTTGGGTTTCGAGTCGTCGCTCACCCTCGGGCAGGCGACGATCTCGGTCGGGTAGATCACCGGCGGCACGGGCTGGATCGGGTCGCACCTGCGGGGAACGCCGCCACCTCGAGGAGTGCTCGGGCCGGCGGAGAGGCCCTGTCGGCCCCGGCTATACTGCCCCCTGTGGACCGTAGCGCGCTGATCGAGCGGCTGGAGGGGTTCTTCCGCCACCGTCCGCAGGGGCTGGTGGCGGTGTATCTGTTCGGCAGCCGGGCTCGGGGAGGGGGGCGGGATGGGAGCGACGTGGACCTTGGGCTGCTGTTCGCCGAAGAGCCGCCGGTCGCGCTGGGGGGGCCGGCGGAGCGGATCGCGGACGCGCTGGAGCGGGAGCTGGGTTTGCCGGTGGAGGCGGTGGTCTTGAGCCGGGCGCCGGCGGACCTGGTGCACCGGGTGCTCCGGGACGGCGTGCTGGTGCTGGAGACCGATCGCTCGGCCCGGATCCGCTTCGAGGTGGCGCGGCGGAGGGAGTACCTGGATCTGCTGCCCGTGCTTCGAGAGTACCGACACCGACAGAGGAGCGCGTCGTGACGGATGCGGAGCTCGTGGCGAAGAAGCTGGCGGAGATCGAGACCCGGCTGCGGGAGCTGCGCACCGACGCCGACCTCGACCGGCTGCAGCGGGACGTCAAGGAGGAGCGCTTCGCCGCCCACACGCTCCAGCTCGCGGTCCAGGCGGCCCTGGACGTGGCCTCCCACGTGGTGGCGGACGAGCGGCTCGGCGAGCCGGCCACGAACCAGGAGCTGTTCAGCCTGCTCGAGCGCCACGGCTGGATCGGCGAGGAACTCGCCGACCGGTTGCGGGACATGGCGCGGTTCCGGAATCTCCTGGTCCACGGCTACGCCAAGATCGACCTGGGGCGGCTGGAGCAGATCCTCCGCCACCACCTGGGGGACCTGGAGGCGTTCGTGGAGGCGGTGCGGCGGAAGATTTCCGAGCCGCCGCCGAGCGACCCGGCCCCGGAGTAACGCGTGCGCTCCGGGCGGGCGCTGACCGGGAGCTCCCGAGATCACTTCTCGGCAGTCCCACTTGAAGCCTGGCGCTTGACAGGCGGCGGCCCGGGGAGCATAATGTCACTCCCCGTCGCGGAAACGCGGCGCGGCCCTGACGCGGGGTGGAGCAGTCTGGTAGCTCGTTGGGCTCATAACCCAAAGGTCGCAGGTTCAAATCCTGCCCCCGCAACCACTTCGAGGTACTTCGAGGGCGGCCCCACGGCCGCCCTCGTTCTTTTTGGCCCCGTCCCCTGCAGAGGTCAGCGCCCGGCGCTGCCCACCAGCTCGTCGGCCAGGTGTCCGGCCGGGTAGACGTTGCGGAGCACCTCGAGGATCGCCCGCACGTCCACCGAGATCCCCCGCGCCCGCTCCATCGAGTAGACGAAGCGGTTGGGCAGCATCTCCAGGTTGCCGTCGAAGACGATGCCGACGAAGCGGCCCTCCCGATCGACCACCGGGCTGCCGGAGTTGCCGCCGATGACGTCGTGGGTGGTCACGAAGTCGAGCGGCGTCGCGAGATCCACCCGCTCCTTGGCCGCGGCGAGCTCGTCCGGCACCCGGAACGGCGGCTGGTTGCCGAACTTCGCGGCGCGGTCGAACAGCCCCTGGAAGGTGGTGTGCCACGGCAGGTCGCCGTAGGACTTCACCGTGCCGTAGGAGACGCGCAGCGTGAAGGTGGCGTCCGGGTAGGTGTCGGTGCCGTGCACCGCGAAGTAGGCCTCGGCGATGCGCTCGCCGGCGTCCGCCTCGACCGCGTCCACCTCGTCCTCCACCAGGTCGTCGAGGACCCGGTCGTAGGGCTCGATCTCGCGCATCAGGACGATCATCGGGTCGTCCGAGGCCGCCACCGCAGCGGCACCGCCCTCGACCAGCCGGCGGCGCACGGCGACGTCCGCCAGCTTGGTGCCGGCGATCGCTTCCCGGGCCACCTGCTCCGGCGTGCGGTCGCCGAGCACCTCCTCGATCATCGGATGGGTCGGCCCGAACTGGTAAGCGAGGCGCTGCAGGCCCTGGGTGAGGCGCAGCTCGTCGTAGCCGGGGTAGACCGGCGCGTCGGAGTACAGGCGTTGGTAGTAGGAGGGCAGCGCCGTGTCGCGGAAGGAGGGCCGGCGCTCGGTGTTCGGCTTGGCCAGCTCGGCAGTCAGCCGCACGATCGACTTGGCGAGACCCGGCAGCCGCCCGGACGACGCGCCGCCGAGGGCCTGGCTGCGGGCGTAGACGCCGCGGTAGGTGTCGAGGGCGCGGGCCATGTCGGCCCACGGGTCGCCGACCCGCGCGGCCAGCGCCTCGTCCGCCGCCACCCGCCGGCGCAGCTCCGCCTCCTGCCGCGCCTTGGTGGCCATCAGCTCCTCGTCGAGCAGGCCCGAGAGGTAGCCCGAGATCGCCTTCAGCGAGTTCTCCACCCCGAGCAGGTCGTCGCGGGCGATGCGCGCCTCCTCCTCGCCGCGCTCCGAGTAGGCGAGCAGCACGTCGCGCTGGTGCTGCAGGCCGGCCTGGGCGAAGGGATAGGCGACGTCGCGCAGGAAGTGGAGCTCGGCGAGGGTGGCCAGGCGCCCGGTGGAGCCGGGGTTGCCGACCAGAAAGGTCAGCTCGCCCTGCTGCGGGCCGCTGGGGTCGACCGGCAGGTGCGCGGCGGCGGTGAGCGGCTCGCCGTCCTCCCAGACGCGGAACAGCGCCGCGTCGAGCACGTAGCGCGGATACTCGAAGTTGTCCTGATCGCCTCCGAAGTTGGCGAGCGCCAGCTCCGGGGCCCAGGCGAGGCGCACGTCGGTGTGGCGGCGGTAGCGGTAGAGGTCGTACTCGCCGCCCTGGTAGAGCGAGATCACGTTGCAGCGCAGGCCGGTGGCCTCCTGGCACTCGGCCTCGATGCGCGCCGTCTCGGCCCGCCGCGCCTCGGCGGCGGCCTGGTCGGCGGCGCCCTCGGGCACCGCGCCGCGCACCCGCCCGGTGACCCGCTCGATCGAGTCGAGGACGTTGAGCTCGAGGTCCGGGCAGGGCAGCTCGTCGGCGCGGGTGGCGGCGGTGAAGCCGTCGGTCACGTAGTCGTTCTCGGCGCTCGACAGCTTCTGGATGCAGTCGATGCCGACATGGTGGTTGGTGATCACCAGCCCGTCGGGCGAGACGAACGAGCCGGAGCCGCCGTTGTTGAAGCGCACGGCCGCCTCGCGCACCCGATCGAGCCAGGCCGGGTCGGGCGCCCAGCCGTGGGCCTCCCGCACCCGCTCGGCGGGAAACTCGTTGAACAGCCACATCCCCTCGTCGGCGGTGGCCGGGGCGGCCGGCCCGGCGAGGAGCGCGAGGAGAAGCGATGGGAGCAGGACGCGGAACGTCCGGAGCGGCGGGTGGTTCAAGGGAAAGCCTCCTTGGCAGTGGGAAGGGCGACCATGCGCCCGCGCAGTCTCGCCGACCGGCGGGCGATGCGCAAGGCCGGCCCGACGAGCACCGGAGGAGGCCCCGAGCGTTCCGGCGGCGCTACATCTCGGCCCAGCGCCGCAGCAGGTTGTGGTAGACGCCGGTGAGCTGCACCGCCACCGGATCGTCCGGATCCTTGCCGGCGATCCGCTGGATCGAGGTGTCGAGATCGAACAGCAGCGTGCGCTCGCCGTCGTCGCGCACCATGCTCTGGATCCAGAAGAACGAGCTGACCCGGGCCCCGCGGGTCACCGGCCGCACGTGGTGGAGGCTGGTGGACGGGTAGAGGACCATGTGCCCCGCCGGCAGCTTCACCTGGTGCAGGCCGTACGTGTCCTCCACCACGAGCTCGCCCCCGTCGTAGTCCTCCGGCGCGGAGAGGAAGAGGGTGGCGGAGAGATCGGTCCGGATGCGGTGCGCCGTGCCGGTCACCTGCCGGATCGCGTTGTCGACGTGGGTGCCGAACGCCTGCCCGCCCTGGTAGCGGTTGAACAGCGGCGGGAAGACCTGGAGCGGCAGGGCGGCGGCCAGGAAGAGCGGATTGCGCTGCAGCGCCGCGAGGATCGTCTGGCCGAGCTCGCGCGCCGCCGGGCTGCCCTCCGGGAGCTGTTCGTTGTGCTTCGTCCGCGCCGACTGGTGGCCCGCCGTGACCCGGCCATCGACCCACTCCGCCTGGTCGAGCAGGGTGCGGGCCGCCGTCACCTGCTCGGCAGAGAGGACTTCGGGAATCGAGAGCAGCATCGTGATCTCCTCGCGGCCGTCAGCGCGAGAACACGGTGGTCAGCGCCACCGAGCGGCCGCGGCCGGGAATGAAGTGGCCGCCGCCCACGCGGTCGATGAACTCCTCGTCCGCGAGGTTGGTGCCGTTGAGGCGCAGCGTCAGCCGGTCGCCGAGGTCGTAGGACAGCATCGCGTCGTAGAGCCAGTAGCCGGGCGCCAGACGGGTGCTGTTGTCGTTGTTGTAGCGGTCGCCGGTGTAGTGGGCGCCGGCTCCCACCTCCAGGCCGTTGCGGAAGCGGTAGGTGGTCCACAGGCTGGCCGTCTGGTCCGGCGTGTTGCCCAGCTCGTTGCCGACGTTGCCGCCGTTCGACGCCAGGACCTCGCTGTCCATCGCCGTGTAGCCGAGCCAGGCCGTCCAGCGCGGTGTCAGCCGGCCCGAGAGGCCGACCTCCAGGCCGCGCACCCGCTGCTCGCCGGCGAGGACCGTCGGCGGATCGTCGGCATCCAGACCCGGCGTGCGGGCGTTGGTCTTCTCGGTCTGGAAGACGGCGGCGCTGAAGCTCGCGCGCATCCCGAACAGCTCCCACTTGGTGCCCAGCTCGTAGCTGCGGCTCTTCTCGGGCTCGACCTCCGCCAGGCTGGCGTTGAGACTCAGACCCTCCGCCGACGGATTGAACGAGGTCCCGGCGCCGGCGTAGACGCTGCCCGTCGGCAGCGGCTTGAAGACGGCGCCGGCACGCCAGCTCAGCATCTCGTCGACGCGCTCGAAGCTCGGCCCCTGGGTCGGCGCGTAGTCGAGGTCGAAGCGGTCCCAGCGCAGGCCGCCGCTCACCTGCCACCGGCGCGAGAGGTCCACCGTGTCGAAGGCGTAGACGGCGACGGAGCGGGCGTCGGCCTCGCTCTTGGCCCCGGTGCGCTCGATGGAGCCGTGGTACGGCTGGTACGGATCGGGGTCGAACAGGTCGGTGCCGCCGGGCTCGGGGCCGGTCTCCTCGCGGGCGAAGTTCTCGGAGCCCTCGAAGGCCAGCTCGACGCCCGTGACCAGGCGGTGGTGCATCGCGCCGGTGGCGAAGTCGGCGACGAGGTCGGTCTGGTTGGCGACGATCGAGTCGATCTGGTCGCGGGACTTCCAGTCGGTGCGCCGGATCTCGGTGGAGTCGGTGGAGGTGAAGCGCGGCGCGGTGATCACCGAATCGCGGGAGGTCTCGCCCCACCGGGTGATGCTGCGCAGCGCCAGGGCGTCGTCGAAGTCGTGCTCCACCTGGGCCGTGGCGACGGACGTGCGGGTGTCCTCGTAGTCGCGCTCGACGAGGCCGTAGAAGTTGTCGAAGTCCACCGGCGGAGCCTGGTTGGCGTGCTCGGCCAGCGGCTGGTTGTTGCCGGGCACCCACGGGATGCCGTAGTCCGGAACGTTCTCCTGCTCGAGGTGGAAGTAGCCCAGGGTGAAGCGCGTGCCGGTGCCGAGCCCGAAGACGACGGACGGCGCGATGCCCCAGCGTCGATCCTCCACGGCCTCGCGGCCGGGGGCGCCGCCCTGCGTCCACATGCCGTTGATGCGCACGGCGGCGCCGGGCAGGCCCGCCAGGGGCTGGTTGACGTCCACCGTCGCGCGGCCGTAGTCCTCGGTGCCGGCGCCGAGGCTGACGCTCTGCTCCTCCTGGACGTGGGGCGTCTTGCTCACCAGGTTGACGGCGCCGCCGGTGGAGCCGCGGCCGAGGAAGGCCGACGCCGGCCCCTTGACCACCTCCACCTGCTCCAGGTTGAACGGGTCGCGGCTGTAGCCGCCGACGTCGCGCACGCCGTCGATGAAGAGGTCCGTGCGGGCGTTGAAGCCGCGGATCGACAGGTTGTCGCCGGCCGGCACGCCCCCCTCGCCGGCCTGGATGCTGATGCCGGTGACGTTGCGCAGCGCGTCGCGCAGGGTGGTGGCGTTCTGCTCCTCCAGCAGGGCTTCGGGCACCACGGTGACCGACTGCGGGATGTCCACCAGCGGCATGCCGCCGTACACGGGCGACCTCGGCTGCGGCCGCGCGACGACGGCCAGGTGGTCCTCGATGGCGGCGAGCTCCAGGCGCACGCCGTGCTCGGCGGTGAACCGGTAGGTCACGACGGTGCCGGCGAGCAGCTCGTCCAGCGCCTCGGCGGCGGTGAGGTCTCCGCGCACGCCCGGGGAGGCCAGGTCCAGCAGCTCGTCCACGGTAGCCTCGACGCGCAGGCCGGTGGCGGCCGTGTAGGCGGCGAGCACGGCGCGCAGCGGCCCGGGCGGGATGTCGAAGCGGGCCGATCGGTGGAGCACCGTCCGCTCGCCGCTCTCCCCAGGGCCGCTCTCCCGCTGGCCCAGCCGCGCAGCGGCGCCCTCGGCCGCGCCGTCGCCGAAGAGGCTGGCGAGCATCGGCTGCCCCACCGCCGACCTCGCCGGGCCGAGCCGCTCGACCAGCACCGGCGTCCGAGGCTCCCCGCCCGCGGCCGTCACCTCGGTGGGCGCCGCGGCGACGCGGAATCCAAGGGCCGCCGACGCCGCCAGGGCGCCTCCCACCAGCCAGCGGGACCGGCCGAAGGACGCCTCGGCGGATCGGCCGGTCGTCGCCGGCTGGGGGTTCCTGGCGGCTCGGGCAGCGGCCCTGCGGGCGTGGCGCTTCCTCTTGCTGGACAGGCT
This sequence comes from Thermoanaerobaculia bacterium, assembly GCA_036259255.1. Lineage (GTDB taxonomy): Bacteria > Acidobacteriota > Thermoanaerobaculia > Multivoradales > JBCCEF01 > DATACC01. Next base: position 10,045 of record DATACC010000113.1, read on the forward strand.
CATCATGGGTCTCCCAATGCGTCGGCGGCTCGTCCGCCGGACGGTGCGGTGGTTCGGATGCGGCGACGTGGAATCAGGCGACGCCAGGCCAGGGCGATGCCGGTCCACACCAGCACCACGGCGGCGGCCGAAGCGACGGCGGCGATCGTCTGACCGGCGACGCCGCCTGCCTCCCCGGTGTGGATCCAGCGCAGCCACGAGCGCACGCGGCGGCCGCGGCTCTGGTCGGCGAAGGTCTCGGTGTCGACGACGCGGGCCGTCCTCGGATCGACGACCAGCCGCTCGCGCAGGTCGGGCCGACCCCGGCCGCCGCGGGCGACGGAGACGGCGACCGTCTCGGCGCCGCCCTCCGGTAGCTCGACGGTGATCGTGCGCCAACCGCCGGCGTGCCCGACGGCGGCGGCGAAGGCGGTGTCCAGGGCGGCGAGGCGAACGGCGGGATCGCTCGCCGCCTCGGCGTCCCCCCCGGGAGGCCCGCCCCCGGACCGGCCCCGCTCCGGCCCCCGTCCGCGCGCGGCGGGCGGCTCCTCTCCGACCAGGCGGTAGACCAGATCGCCGGCCCAGGGGTAGGAGATCACCACCCCCGAGGCGACGACCGCCAGCAGTGGCAGGGCGGACCACAGGCCGAGCACGTTGTGCCAGTTGAAGTCGCGAGCCTTGGCGGCGAGGCCGCCGCGGAACCAGGCGACGTTGCGCACCTGGCGCCGGTTCCACCGCCGCGGCACCCAGAGGTACAGGCCGGAGACGATCAGGACCAGGAAGGCGAGGTTGCAGGCGCCGGTGATCGCCCGGCCGACGTCGCGCCCCTCGTCGGTCTGGCCGAGCCAGCGGTGCCACGCGGTGACGGTGCGCAGGGCGGCGCGAAGGTCCTGCGCCCCTTCGCCGAGCACTCGGCCGGTGAAGGGCTCCACCAGCACGGCACGGCCGCGGCCGAAGGCGACCCGGACCGGCGCCGCGGATTCGGCCTCCACGAGGACCGCCGAGGGCTCGGCGTCGGGCACCGTGGCGGCGGCGCGGGCCACCAGGGTGGCCAGCGTGCGGCGCTCGGCGCCCGGCGGGACGGCCGCGGCATGCGCGCCCCGTTCGGCCCAGGCGACGAGCTGCTCCTCGTAGGCGAGCAGCACGCCGGTGACCGACATCACCAGCACCACGGCGCCGGCCACGACCCCGGCCGTGAGGTGAAGCCAAAAGACGACCTGCCGCAGCGGCAGGGTCACGACGGGTCCCGGAGTGGGGACGCCGGGTAGCGCGGGACGGCGCTGCCCGGCTGCGGGACCGGAGAGTCCACGACGCAAGGCACGCTATAGTTCCCCTGGACGAAGGCGGTGCCCGAGCGCGCGAGCGCGCGGGCTGGTCCGCCGGGTTCCCGAGGGTCGGACCGCTCACTCGACGCCAATCGGTGCGGTCCGGCCCTTGCTGTTTTTCGGGCGGGGAAATCTCCCGGCCCGGGCTCTCCTGCCGACCTGCTCTTCGTTAATGAGATTCGGTCTCAACAGGTGCTGCAGCGATTCTGGACCAAAACAGTCCGGATCGTCAAGACAGGGGTTCGCGCGGAGCCCGGGATGTGCGACGGACCCGGGGGGCTGGAGGTGGTGCGGGGGCTAGCGGCGGCCGTAGCCGGCGTCTTCCTCGGCACCGGCCGCGGCCATCGCCTCGGCGCGGCGCCGGGTCTCCTCGGCCTCGCGGCGCACCGCCTCCTCGTCCCAGGCGTCGGGCGGCACCGTCCAGCCCTGGAGGTGGCGCAGCACCAGGTCGGCGAGCAGGCGCAGGTGGTCCGGGCGGTCGTTGAGGCACGGCAGGTAGCGGTAGCCCGCGGCGGGACCTCCGGCCTGGTGCCACAGCTCGCGGTTGAGGCCGTCGAGCTCCTCGAGGGTCTCCAGGCAATCGGCGGCGAACGCCGGGCTCACCACGTCGAGGGTGGCGATCCCGGCACGCGCCATCGCCTGGACGGTCTTGTCCGTGTAGGGCTTGAGCCACTCCTCGCGCCCGAAGCGGCTCTGGAAGGCGACCACCCAGCGCTCCTCGCCCAGGCCGAGGCGCTCGGCGACGCCGCGGGCCGTCGCGTGGCAGAAGCAGTGGTAGGGATCGCCCTGGCGGAAGTAGCGCAGCGGGATGCCATGGAACGAGAACAGCAACCGCTCCGGCTCGCCGGTGCCGCCGGCCGCAGCGTCGCGCTCCCACACCTCGCGAATCGAGCGCGCCAGGGCGTCCAGGTAGGTCGGCTCGGCGTGGTAGCCGTGGATCGTGCGCAGCTCCGGCACCCAGCGCCGGCGCACCATCTCGGCGGCGAGCGCATCGAAGGTGGACGCGGTGGTGGTGGCGGAGTACTGGGGATAGAGCGGCAGGAACAGGATGCGCCGGCAACCGGCGGCCTCCAGCTCCTTCAGGGCGGCGGCGATCGACGGCTCGCCGTAGCGCATGCCGAGGGCGACGTGCACCGGATTGCCCACCTCCCGGCGCAGGATCTCCTCGATGCCCGCGCGCTGGCGCCGGGAGGTGACCAGCAGCGGCGAACCCTCCTCGGTCCACACCTGGGCATAGAGCTTCGCCGACGCCCTGGGCCGCCGGGTGAGCACGAACAGGTTGAGGATCGGCTGCCACTTCCAGGCCGGCAGCTCGATCACCCGGGGGTCGGAGAGGAACTGGCGCAGGTAGGGCCGCAGCGCCGCCGCGGTGGGTGCCTCCGGCGTGCCGAGGTTGGCGAGCAGCACGCCGACGGCCGGGATCTCGCCATGCCGGAACCGCGGCGTGCCGGTGGAGGCGTCCACGCCCGTGCCGATTCCTAGAAGAACCGCGGGAAGCGCCGCGGCGCCGCCTCGTGCATCAGCTCGTAGACGGCGCGGAAGACGTCCTCCCGGGACGGCTTGGAGAAGTAGTCGCCGTCGGAGCCGTAGGCGGGTCGGTGGGGCTTGGCGGAGACGGTGCGCGGCGCGGAGTCGAGCCACGTCCAGGCGTCCTGCCCCTCGAGAACCTGCTGCAGCATGTAGGCGGTGGCACCGCCGGGGACGTCCTCGTCGAGGAAGACGACGCGGCTCGTCTTGCGGATCGACTCGAGGATCACCCCCGCGCGGTCGAAAGGGAGCAGCGTCTGGACGTCAACGATCTCCACCTCGATCCCCGTCCGGGCGAGCTGCTCGGCGGCCTCGGCGGCGATGCGGCAGCAGGCGCCGTAGGTCACCAGCGTCACGTCGCCGCCCGCGCGCAGCACCTCCGGCACGCCGAGGGGCAGCCGGAAGTCGGCCAGGTTGTCGGGCAGGCGCTCCTTGACGCGGTAGCCGTTGAGCACCTCGATGACGATCGCCGGGTCGTCGGCGGCGAGCAGCGTGTTGTAGAGGCCGGCGGCGCGGGTCATGTCGCGCGGCACGCACAGCCACACGCCCTGCACCAGGCCGAGGATGCCGGCCATGGGCGAGCCGGAGTGCCAGATGCCCTCCAGGCGGTGGCCCCGGGTGCGTACGATCACCGGCGCCATCTGCCCGCCGGCGCTACGCCAACGCAGGCTGGCGAGGTCGTCGGAGACGATCTGCAGCGCATAGAGCAGGTAGTCGAGGTACTGGATCTCGGCGATCGGCCGCAGGCCGCGCATCGCCATGCCGATGGCCTGCCCGAGGATCGTCGTCTCGCGGATGCCGGTGTCGGAGACCCGCAGCACGCCGTACTTCGCCTGCAGCCCGGCGAAGCCCTGGTTGACGTCGCCGAGCTGGCCGACGTCCTCGCCGAAGGCGATCAGGTTCGGGTGGCGGGCCAGGGCCGCGTCGAAGCACCGGTTGAGCACCTCGAAGCCGTTCAGGGTCGGCGCCTCCTCGCCGTAGACGGGCGGCACCGGCTCCACCGCCAGGACGGAGCCCTCGCCCTCGGCGTAGAGGTGGCGGTCGTAGAGCGGCTCGGCGGCAGCCCGCAGCTCGTGGCTCCAGCGCGCCAGCTCGGCAGTGCCCGGCGGCTCCTCCTCGTGGACGGCGAGCAGGGCGTCGTGGGCCGCGGCCAGCAGATCGCGGCGGAACGGGGCCTGACGGCGCTCGAGGGCGGTGCGCACGGCGTCCAGCTCCTCGCGGGCGGTCTCGTCGTCCACCGCGTCCGCCAGCGCCGCGAGATGCTGCACCAGCTCCCCGCGCTCGGCCTCCACCGGGGCGCGGTAGGCCTCCCAGGCGCGGCGCTGGGCGTCGCGCACGTGGGTGCGCTCCTCCTCCTCGAGGGCGTCCAGCTCTTCGTCGGAGGCGAGCTCCTCGCCGACCATCCAGCGCCGCATCTGGCGCAGGCCGTCCCACTCCTGTTCCCAGGCCAGCCGCTCGGCGCTCTTGTAGCGTTCGTGGCTGCCGGAGGTCGAGTGGCCCTGGGGTTGGGTGAGCTCGACCACGTGGAGGATCGCCGGCACGTGCTCGCGGCGGATCTGGGCCGCGGCGTGGACGTAGGTCTCCACCAGCCGCGGATAGTCCCAGCCGGGAACGGTGTAGAGGTCGTAGCCCTCGCGCCCCTCGCGACCGCGCTGGAAGCCCCACAGCAGCTCGGAGAGGCTCCCCTTGGTCACCTGGTGCTCGTTGGGCACCGAGATGCCGTAGCCGTCGTCCCAGATCGACAGCAGCAGCGGCGATCGCAGCACGCCCACGGCGTTGACCGACTCCCAGAACATTCCCTCGGCGCACGAGGCGTTGCCGATGGTGCCGAAGGCGATCTCGTCCCCGCCGGCCGAGAAGCGCCGGAACGGCTCGGCGGAGAGCTCCTCGAGCTCGCGGTAGAGGCGCGAGGCGTAGGCGAGGCCCACCAGCTTCGGCATCTGGGAGCCGGTGGGCGAGAGATCCGCCGCCACGTTGTGGAGCTCCACCTGAGCGCGGAAGCGGCCGGCCTCGTCGAGGTACCGGGTGGCGAAGTGGGCGTTCATCTGCCGGCCGGCGGAGGCCGGGTCGGCGTCGACGTCGGGGTTGGCGTAGAGCTGGGCGAAGAGCTCCTCGACGGTGAGCAGGCCGAGAGCCATCATGAAGGTCTGGTCACGGTAGTAGCCGGCGCGCCAGTCACCCGGGCGGAACGCCCGCGCCATGGCGAGCTGGGCCACCTCCTTGCCGTCGCCGAAGATGCCGAACTTGGCCTTGCCGGTGAGCACCTCCTTGCGTCCCAGCAGGCTCGCCTCGCGGCTGCGCACGGCCACCCGGTAGTCGGCCAGCACGCGCTCGCGGGTGAGCTCGGCGGCGGTGGACGTGGATTGGTCGAAGCCGGTCTCGACAGCCATCGGCAGGGTCTCCGGTGGGCAGGTGATGGGTCGCTCGGAGCCGGCCGCCCGAGGGCGCCCGGCGCGCGAAGTCTAGCATTCGCCCTTGGCGGGCTTCGTTGGTGCGGCGGATGGCCGCGGGAGCGCCGGAGCGGGGGCGGGCGGGGTGGTGTTCCCGTAACATAGGCGGTCCGCTCACGACCTCTGGAGGTGTTCCGCATGCCGCCGATCTCCCCGAACCCGGTCCATCGCTCGCGCCGCGCCGCTCGGCGGCTGACGGCCACGGCCATCCTCCTGGTGGTCGTCTCGCTCGCCACCTTCACCGCCGCGGTGGCCGCCCCGCAGGCGCCCGCCGGCGGCGAGGCGGCGAGGATCGCCGCCGCCACCGCGCTGCGCGACCGCGCCCTCGGGGACACGACGGCCTACGCCTTCGTGCGCGACCTCACCACCGAGATCGGGGCGCGGCCGGCCGGCTCGGCGGCCGACCGGGCTGCGGTGGCCTGGGCGGCCGAGCGTCTCGGCACGATGGGCTTCGACCGCGTGTGGACCGAGGAGGTCACCGTCCCCCACTGGGTCCGTGGCGCGGAGCGCGGCGCGATCCTCGATCCGTTTCCCGTCGAGGTGCGGCTCGCCGCCCTGGGCGGCAGCGTCGGTACCCCGGAGGAGGGCGTCACCGCCGAGGTGGTGATGGTCGAGGACGTCGACGCCCTGGCGGCGCTGCCGGAGGGGGCGGTGGCCGGCCGGATCGTCTTCTTCAACGATCGCATGGAGCGCGGTCGCACCGGCGCCGGCTATGGCGCGACGGTGGGGATCCGCGGCGTCGGCGCCCGGGAGGCGTGGCGCCGCGG
>DATACC010000114.1:0-15567 GCA_036259255.1 Thermoanaerobaculia bacterium
CCCCCCCCCCGGCACCGACGCCGGCAAGCGCCCCGGCGCCCGGGAGCGGGCGCCGGGGCGCTTGCCGGCGTCGGTGCCGGCGGCGGCTCGCCGAGGCGCCGCGGCTCGCCGCCGCCCTCCCCCTCCCGGCCGAAGAAGAACGGCATCGAGCGGAACTCCCGAGCGTAGCGGGAGAACAGCACGAAGAGCTCCTTTTCCGAGTCGAAGTTGCCGACCAGCTTGGCGCCGCGCCCCACTTCCAGGCGCTCCGTCTCCTGCAGCACCACGTTGGCGCGGGCGGCGGCCTCCAGGTGCAGCGTCTTGGCGGTCACCTTCCAGGCCGTCAGGCTGCCGAGCACGTAGCAGTCCTCGGCGCAGCGGACGCTGACCGCCTCCACCTCAACCCCCTGGTCGATGCGGATCGAGCCGGCCCGCGACTCGATGGTGCCGTAGGAGCCGGAGTTCTGGATCACCAGGTTCCCCGGCGCCCGCACCGAGAGCTGGCCGTGGGCGTCCACCTCGATCTCGGTGCCGCGGGGCACGATCATCGTCGGCGCCGAGGCACCCGAGAGCTTGCCCTTGCCGCGGCTCACGTCATCGCGCCAGCAGCGGCGGCAGCGGCTCGTAGTTGCCGGCGTCGGGCGTGCGGGCCGCCACCAGCACCCGCTCCTCGTCGCGCCAGCGGCGGTCGAGGATGTAGATGCGCGGGTCGATCGGCTCGAACTCGCCGGCCGCGTCGCGCCGCCGCACCTCGTAGTGCAGGTGCGGGCTGGTGCTCCAGCCGGTGTTGCCGACGGTGGCGATGACGTCGCCCTGGGAGACCCGCTGCCCGCGGCTCACCTTCACGTCCTTGCAGTGGCCGAACAGCGTGCGGAACTCGTCGCCGTGGGCGATCACCACCAAGTTGCCGTAGCGCCACCAGCCGACGCTGCGGTTGAGCGGGTAGCGGCCGGCGAACACCACCTCGCCGTCGGCCGGCGCGTGGATCGCCGTGCCGCTCGCCGCCGCCAGGTCGACACCGGCGTGGAAATCGAGGTTCTTGGTGAAGGGGCTCCTCCGGCGGCCGAAGGGGCTGGTGAGCACGAAGCGCTCGCCCCGGAGCGGCGAGGCCGAGGGGGTGAGGCGCACCTGCTCGCCGTGGGCCTGCTCGAAGGCGTGCACCTCCTCGAGGAAGGCGCCCACCGCCGCCAGCTCGTCGGCCAGCTCGGCCGACAGCGTCAGCCCCCGCCGCACGTCGTTGGCGTAGATCGAGCGGGGCACCGCCGCCACCGGTGCCGGGTACCCACCCTGGCCCCGCGAGTCGGCGCTGCTCAGGCCGTAGGCGAGGAAGATCTTGTCCACCCGCAGGCGCAGGCTCTCGGAGCGGCCGCGCAGCTCGGCGAGGCGGTCGACCAGCGCCTCGAGGCGGTCGCCCTGGCGGTCGCGTTCGGCGCGCAGCGCGCGATACTCGGCCCGGCTCGCCAGGCCCTCGGCCACCCGCGGCGCCAGCACCGCGGCACCGGCCGTCAGGACCAGCCAGAGCGCTGCGACGGCCCCGAGGAGGGCCACCTGGCGCCGGGTGAAGAAGAGGTAGCGCACCCGCTTGCGGATGTTGCCCGGGTGGATCTGAACCTCGATGCGCGACCGCTCCCCACCGCCGGGGCGGGGGGTCGGGGCGCGGCGGGACGACGCGGCGGGTCGGCGCACGGGGAGCTGCATCGGGTCGTGGGCGGGCGGGGATCCTCGCGGATCCTCAGCGGACCGCCACCTCCCCGTCGCCCTGGGGCACCCGTTCGTCGAGCAGTGCCTCGCCGGCGTGCCGGCGCACCACCGCGAGCAGCTCGCGGTGGACCGCCGCCGGACCGGCCACCACGTTCCCGCTCGCCAGGTGGTCCGCGCCGCCGTCGAGATCGCTCACCACGCCGCCCGCTTCCTGGATCATCAGCACGCCGGCGCCGAGGTCCCAGGGCGACAGGCGAAACTCGAAGAAGCCGTCGTAGACGCCCGCCGCCGTGTAGGCGAGATCGAGGGCCGCCGAGCCGCAGCGGCGGATCGACTTGGTGCGCAGGAAGACGTCGCGGAAGATGTCGAGGTAGACGTCGAGGGCGTCCTTCGCCTTGAACGGATAGCCGGTGGCGAGGAAGGCCCCGGCCAGCCCCTCGCGCCGCGAGACCCGCAGCGGCCGGCCGTCCCAGTGGGCGCCGGCACCGCGGGCGGCGGTGAACAGGTCGTCGCGGGTCGGATCGAGGATCGCCCCGGCGAGCAGCTCGTCGCCGCGGCGGCAGCCGATCGAGACGCAGAACACCGGCAGGCCCTGGAGGAAGTTGGTGGTGCCGTCGAGGGGATCGATCAGCCACTCCACCTCGCCACCGCCGCCCCCCACGCCGCCTTCCTCCGCCAGGATGCGGTGGTCCGGGTGGCGCCGCCGGATCTCCGCGAGCACGGCCGCCTCGCTCTCGCGGTCGGCCTGGGTCACGTAGTCGTTGACGCCCTTGAGGTCGACCTCCAGGCGCTCGTCCCGGAAGTAGCGGGAGAGCACGCGGGCCCCGGCCTGGGCCGCGGCGACGGCGGTGTTGAGGAGATCCTGGGACATCGCGGGGCGATTCTACAGGGTGGCGTTCTCCCGCGTCGTGGAGGTCACCATTCGTAGCCCAGGTTCACCAGCCACGTGCGGTCGTTTTCCTCGCGGCCGGGGGCGGGACTGCCGTCGTGGTCCCAGTTGAGCTGGAGCGTCGCCGCCAGCCCGCCGAGCAGGGCGAAGCGCAGGCCGCTCCGGGTGAGCACCAGCAGGTCGTCGGCGTCCTCGAGCGACAGCAGGATTTCGTGGCGGTGGAACAGGCCGACGTGGTCGGCGAGCAGGTCGTGATCGAAGCTCACCGCCCAGCGGCCGGCGGGGTAGCCCTCGTCGGGGATCGTCGAGTAGTCGGTGTTCACGTGGCTGGCGCCGGCCTCCAGCGCCAGGGTGGTGCGCTCGCGGTCGAGCACCTGGTAGCCGGCGGACAGCGACAGGGCGGTGCGCAGGTCGATGTCCCGCAGCTCGTCCTCGGTGACGGTGGCGCTCGTGCTCCAGAACCAGCGGTCGCTGACGAACTGGTCGTAGCCGAGCGACCCGGTGATGCGCGAGGCGACCTGGCGGCCGTCCTCGTCGGCCTCGTCGAGCGACGCCGCCAGGGTGAAGCGGTTGGTCTCGGTGCGGGCGACGAAGCGGCCCTCGAAGTAGAGGCGCTCGCTCTCGGTGTTGCCGGAGCTCGCCAGCAGCGACGCCGCCACGCCGCCCTTGTAGCGCACCGCCGGCACCACCGGAGGATTGATCGCCGCCACCTCCGCCAGCGTGACGCCCACCGCCCCCTCCCGCTCGGCGGCCACCAGTCGCAGCCCCTCCCCCGCCGCCTCCACCGTCCCCCGTAGCCGGCTGCCGTCGGCGAGCACCACGGTCACCGGCACCTCGCTCCCGAACGCCGCCACCTGGCCCCAGTCGATCGCCACCTCGCCGGCGTAGGCCGTCCGCACCCGGAGCTCGCCGTCGACGAGCGCCACGATCTCGCCGGTGATGCGGTCGCCGTTGACCAGGTGGATCTCCGCCGCGCCGGCCGGAAACGCGGCGAGGACGGCGGTCAGGATCCCGAGGACGACCCGCCAGCCGGGAGGAACCGTCGACCCCTTCACGGCTCCCGGACGTCCGGTAGCGCCAGGAGGTCGGCGTCGAAGGTGAGCAGATCCGCCCCGTGCTGCCGGGCGGTGGCCGCGATCAGCGCATCCGCCTGGTGAAGACCGTGCTCGCGGGCCAGGAGAACCGCCCGCTCGGCCGTCTCTGCATCGAGCGGCACCACCCGGCAACGCCGCAGGCTCGCCAGCACGCGCTCCATGGCCTCCCGTCCCTCCACGCGCTCCACGTAGCGGCCCACCTCGTAGAGGTTGATGGGCGAAACGAGCAGGGCGCCCGGGTCGGCGAACAGCGGCGTCTCCGCCGGCAGACGGTCGCCCCCGGTGAGGAGCTCGATCCACACGGAGGAATCGAGCATCTTCAAAGGCGATCGCTCTTCTCGCGCACCGGCACCGCGGCGTCCCGCCGCACGGTGCCGCGCAGCGCGCCCAGCGGCAGCACCGGCACGAGCCGCAGCTGCGAGCCGTCCACCACGAACTCGAACTCGGTTCCCGGCCGGATGTCCGCCTCGCGCCGGACCTCCAGGGGAATGACGATCTGGTACTTGGACGAGACGGTGGCGGTGGTCGAGCGGCTCATCGATGACTCCCTTTCGGATCGATCCTGGATTCTAGCATCGATCGGCCGGAAGTACTCCCGCACCACCTCCTCCGCCTCCCGGCCGAGGAAGCGGAAGTCGGCGCGGTCCGGTGGGCGACGGGGGTGGCCGATCTCGGCGCCGCCGGGCCCCGGGAGCTCGTCGCTGAAGGCCTTCCAGACGAAGACGCCGGCGAGCCAGGGCCGACGGTCGAGGGCGGTCAGCAGCGCGCGGTAGGCGGCCGCCTGGTCGGCCTCGGAGTAGACGCCGCCCTCCTCGTGGGGAGCGACCCAGGCGGCGCGGTGGGCGGCGAAGCCGACCTCGGTGAGCAGCACCGGCTTGCCGTGCTCGCGGGCGGCCCGGGCCAGCGGCACCAGGCTCGCCTCGGCACCGGCGCGCAACTCGGCCGGTGTCGCGTTCGGCGATTCGGCCAGCGGCTGGTAGGCATCGACGCCCAGCACGTCCAGGGCGTCCCAGAACGGCACGCGATCGAAGTCGCCGTACCAGTTGGCGGCGTAGGTCGCCGGGCCCGAGAAGAACCGCCGCGAGGCGGCGATCAGGCGGCGCCATTCGGCCTCGTGCTCCAGCGTGCCACCGAGCTCGGTGCCCACCGACAGCAGGCCCGCGCCGCTCCACTCGGCGAGCAGCGCGTGGTGGACGACGAAGCGGCGGTAGGCGCGCCACCAGGTCGCCCAGTCCGCCGGGCGGGTCATGCGGATCTCGCCGGGCCAGCTCCCGCGCAACCAGATCTGTGGCTTCCACAGCACGCGGAAGCCTGCTGCGTGGGCGGCGCGGGCGGCGTGGACCATGCCGACGTCGGTTTCGCTGCGCGGATGGCGGTGCAGGTAGCGCATCGCCGGCGCCGCCGGGTCGGCCTGGAAGGCGAACGGCATCAGCGACACCGCGTCGGCGCCGAGGCCTCGCAGGCGTGCGAGCACCTCCCCGACCACCGGCGCGTGGTAGCCGCCCTCGACGCTGTTGGTCATCGCCAGCGAGACGCCGGCCAGGAAGCGGGGCGAGGCGCGGCGGGGCACCAGCGGCTCGACGGGCCGGCTCGCCGCCTCCCGCTCGATGACCGCGAGCGCCCCCGCCACCGCCTCCGGCCGGAGCGGGGACGCCAGTTTCTCCGCCAGGGTCGCTCCCGGCAGGCGGTCCACCAGCGCGGCGGCGACCGGCGTCCACAGCAGGCGCGAGCCGTCCGGCGGTTCCTCGGCCGCCGTCAGCTCGGCGGCCGTCGGCAGCACCCCGGCGGCCGCGAGGCGCGGCAGCCAGTCGCGCCAGGGACGGCCGTACCACTCGCCCGAGAGCCACAGCGCGGCCCCGGCGGCGAGGTAGGGCGGCGCCTCCTGCCCGGCCGCCCCGGCCCCGGGCGCTTCCGCGCCGGCGTCCGCCGGCTCCACCCGGACCGCCACCCCGGCCCGCTGGATCAGCACCCCGGCCAGGGCGTGGCGGTAGGCGAAGCGGTCGTCGGCGTGGAGCACCAGGTGGAGGTCCGCGGGACCGCCGCGCACCGCCTCCCCCACGTTCCCGGTGGCGGCGATCTGGGCCACGTGGTCCGGCTCCGCCGCCACCGTCACCGGCCGCGCCGCCAGCGTCGCCGGATCGAGGGGGACGCGGGGCAGCATCTCGGCGGCAGCCTCCGCGAGCAGACGGGCCAGGCCCGGCAGCGGAGTGTCCGCCGGCGCTTCCGCGGCGACCTCCAGCCGCACGGCGGCTCCCTCCACCCGGCCGCCGAAGACGTGCTCGACCTCGTCGAGCGCGAACCTCGGCTCGCCGTTCGCCACCCGCGGCGCGACGGTCGCTTCCCGGCCGCAGCCGGCCGGGATCAGGGAGAGGAGGAGAGCGGCGGGGAGGAGGGCGCCGCGGGCCCTCACGGCTCGACCGGGCGTCCGGCGAGGATGGTGCGCACCGGCGCGCCGCGCAGCTGCCAGCCGTGGAACGGCGTGTTGCGGGACTTGCTGCGGAAGGTGGCGGCGTCCACCGTCACCGTGCGCTCGGGATCGAACAGGGTGACGTCGGCCGGGCTGCCGACGGCCAGCGTGCCGCCGGGCAGGCCGTAGCAGCGCGCCGGGCCGGTGGACAGCAGCTCGACGAGCCGCGGGAGATCGATCACCCCGCCGTGCACCAGCCGGTCGAGGCACAGCGACAGCGCCGTCTCGAGGCCGACGATGCCGAAGGGGGCGAGGTCGAAGGGCACGTCCTTCTCGTCGGCGTGGTGGGGGGCGTGGTCGGTGGCGATGGCGTCGACGGTGCCGTCGGCGAGGCCGGCGACCAGGGCCTGGCGGTCCGCCTCCGAGCGCAGCGGCGGCTTCATCTTGGTATGGGTCGAGAACCCGGTCTCGGCCACCGCCGCTTCGGTGAGCACCAGGTGATGCGGGGTCACCTCGCAGGTCACCGCCACGCCGCGCTCCCGCGCCCGGCGCACCAGCTCGAGGCTGCGCGCCGTCGACAGGTGCGCCACGTGGTAGCGGCCGCCGGTCTCCTCGGCGAGGATCAGGTCCCGTGCCACCACCAGGTCCTCGGAGGCGCCGGGGATGCCGGCGAGGCCGAGGCGGGTGGACCACTCGCCCTCGTGCATCACGCCCTGGGCGGTGAGCTCCAGGTCCTCGGCGTGCTGGGTGATGGGGAGCCGGAAGTGGCGCGCGTAGAGCAGGGCACGGCGCATCAGCTCCGGGTGGCGCACCGGCAGGCCGTCGTCGGACACCGCCACCGCGCCGGCGCGTACCATGTCGCCGATCTCCGCCAGGCTCTCGCCGCCCATGCCCGCCGACACGGCGCCCACCGGGTAGACGCGGGCGTAGCCCCAGCGCTGCGCCTCGGCGACGATCGACTCGGTGACCGCGCGGTTGTCGTTCACCGGCACCGTGTTGGGCATGCAGGCCACGGCGGTGAAGCCGCCGGCGGCGGCGGCCCGGGTGCCGCTCTCGATGGTCTCCTTGTACTCCTGCCCCGGCTCGCGCAGGTGGACGTGGATGTCGATCAGCCCCGGGCACACCACCAGGCCCGCGGCGTCGACGACCTCGTCGCCGCGGCGGGCCTCGAGGGACTCGTCGAGGCGGGCGACGGCGCCGTCCTCCAGCAGCAGGTCGAAGCGGCCGTCGATCCCCTGGCTCGGATCGATCACCCGGCCGCCGCGCACCAGGAGGGGCTTCGGCAGCGGCTTCGCCATCAGGCCGCCTCCCCGTGAATGCTCGACAGCAGGTAGAGCACCGCCATGCGCACCGCCACGCCGTTGCCCACCTGCTCGAGGATCACGGAGCGCGGCCCGTCGGCCACGCTGCTGGCGATCTCGACGCCGCGGTTCATCGGGCCGGGGTGCATCAGGATGGCGTCCTCCTTGGAGCGGGCCAGGCGCTGCTCGGAGAGGCCGAACAGGCGGAAGTACTCCTTGATCGACGGGAACAGCATGCGGCTCTGGCGCTCGAGCTGGATGCGCAGCATCATCACCACGTCGGCGTCCTCGAGGGCCTCGTCGAGATCGTGGGAGACCCGCACGCCGAGCCGCTCGACGAACGGCGGCATCATGGTGTGGAGGCCGGCCACGGTGACCTCGGCACCCATCTTGGTGAGCAGGTGGATGTTGGAGCGCACCACCCGGCTGTGCTCGATATCGCCGACGAGGGTCACCTTGAGCCCGGCGATGCGCCCCTTGTGCTGGCGGATGGTGAAGGCGTCGAGCAGGGCCTGGGTCGGGTGCTCGTGGGCGCCGTCGCCGGCGTTGATCACCCCGGCGGCGAGGCGGCGGGCGAGCAGGTGGGGCGTGCCGGGGTGGCCGTGGCGGATGACGATCAGGTCCGGCGCCATGGCCTGGAGGTTCAAGGCCGTGTCGATCAGGCTCTCGCCCTTGGTCAGCGCCGAGCCGGAGGCCGAGAAGTTCAGGCTGTCGGCGGACAGGCGCTTCTCGGCGATCTCGAAGCTGGAGCGGGTGCGGGTGGACGACTCGAAGAACAGGTTGATCACCGTCTTGCCGCGCAGCGTCGGCACCTTCTTGATGGGGCGCGTGGCGACGGTGCGGAACTCCTCGGCGGTGTCGAGGACGAGGCCGATCTCCTCGGCCGACAGCTCGGCGATGCCCAGCAGGTCCTTGCGGGTCCAGGCGGGGCGGCGCTCGGGGCTCACTCGGAAGCTTCCTCCTCGCCAGCGACGGGGGCGGGTTCCGGGGTGGCGCGCCGCTCCATGATCTTCACGCAATCCTCGCCGTCGGTGGACTGGAAGCGCACCTCCACCACCTCCTTGCGGTGGGTCGGCACCGTCTCCCCCACCACGTCGGCCTGGATCGGCAGCTCGCGGTGCCCGCGGTCCACCAGCACGGCGAGCTGCACCGCCCGGGGGCGGCCCCAATCCACCAGGTGGTCGAGGGCGGCGCGCACGGTGCGGCCGGTGTAGAGCACGTCGTCGCACAGCACGATGGTCCAGTCGTCGATGGGCAGCGGCAGGTTGGTGCCCTTGATCACCGGCTGGGGCGCGACGGTGGACAGGTCGTCGCGGTACAGGGTGATGTCGAGCATCCCGAGCGGCACCGGCTGGTCCCCCTCGTCCATTCGCGCGATCTCCGCCGCCATCGCCTCGGCCAGCGGCACCCCCCGCGTCCGGATGCCCACCAGCAGGAGCTTCTCCACCCCCCGGTTCCGCTCCACCACCTCCCCCGCCATGCGCCGGATGACCCGCGCCATCTGGCGGCGGTCGAGGATCGTCCGGCGGGGGATGAGCTGCTCGGGCATGGAGGGGGTCCTGGCGGTCGGCGGCAGGTTCGGGGGGATCGTATGCGGGGGGGCGGGGGGTGTCAACGCGGGATCGGCCGGAGGTCGCTCGGCGTCCTCGGGTGCCGCCCTTGGGCCATCAGTCGCCGCTGGACACGGAACCGTGTCCGCGTAATCTGTGCCCATGAACGTGACATTTCGGTGGACGACGATCTCCTGGAGCGCGCCCGGGCCCTGGCGCGGCGTCGCGGCGTGAGCCTGCAGGAGCCCCTCCGGGACCAGCTCCGGCTGCTGGCTAGAAACCGTAGCGGTGCGGATGCGGCCCGAGAGCTGCTCGACCTCATCCAGGAGCGCTGCTCGTCCGCGGCGACCTGGTCCGCCCGCTGGACTGGCTCGACCTCCTGATGCACGCCCCCCCTGGCTGCTCCTGATCGCCAAGGGAGTCCGCACCCTCACCCGCTGAGCCCCAGCAGGGCCTCCACGGCCCAGCCGTACTGGACGGGCCGCGCCATTCCTCCGCTCGGCATCGGCAGGGGGTTGTCGACGTCGATGGCCTCGGCGGCGAGCATCTCCTGGAAGGCGCATAGTCTCGTCATTCCTGTGCTTGGGGAAGCTGCTACCAATCTACCCGAGAACGTTTCAGCTGAAACGTCCGGTGCTAGCCTGCTGCAGCGACGGAGGAGGGAGGAAGATGCCACGTCCCAGGCGCCGCGAGCGACCCCTTTCAGCTACAATCCCTCATCTTTCGAGTGCGATGTTGCGGCGCGGCCGGTGCTCGCGCTGTGAAGGCCTTTCGACTGTGGAGGTGAATCTTATGCGTATGCTTCCGTTCCTCTTGTCGCTTCTCGTGATACTCCCCGCCGGCGCGGCGACGGCCCACCCGGTGGGGCCGGTGCAAGTGAAACCCGTGCAGGTGCCCCATGCCGTGGCCGCGCGGGCGGCCACGGCCCCGCCGCTGCGCCTCGCCGAGGGCTTGGCCGCCGAGCCGGTGATGACGCTGGCGGCGGCGGCCACCGCCGCCCCGGAGCAGCTCGCCGCCCTGGCCGCTTGGAACGCTGCCGGCAAGATCCCCCTGCGCAGCGGCTTCGCCCGGCCGCTGCCGGAGTCGCATCGCGTTCAGCTCGACGCCGCCGCCCTCGAGGCCGCCGACTTCGCCGCCACCTCCGGCGGCTACTCGGCGCGCTCGGTGCGCGGCGACCTGGTGTGGGGCACGGTGATCTCGGTGCGCGAGGCCCACCGCCTGCGCCTGCACCTCACCGAGATCCGCCTTCCCGAGCAGGCCCGTTTGTGGGTCTACGGCCTCGGCGAGGAGCCGGTGGAGCTCGGCCTCGAGCTACTCCGGGCGGAGGGCGACCTGTGGACCCCGAGCGTCGCCGGGGACTGGCTGTTTCTCGAGGTGGAGGTGCCGCGGGAGGCGATCTCCGAGGGCGCCGAGTACGGGTTCTCCTTCGGGGAGGTGATGGAGGTCGTGGAGCTCGGCCCGGACGGCGCCCCCCGGCGCAGCGGCGTCGTCACCGGCGCCTCGGGCGAGTGCCTCGTCGACGCCACCTGCGTCGGCGCGGCGACCCTCGACGTCGTGGAACCGTACCGCCTTGCCGTGGCGCACCTGCAGTTCATCGAGGACGACTCGCTCTTCCTCTGCAGCGGCGCTCTGATGAACGACACCGACGAGACCGGCTTCATCCCCTACCTGCTGACCGCCAACCACTGCTTCTCGAGCCAGAGCACCGTCGACACGCTGGAGTCCTTCTGGGACTACCGGTCGGCCACCTGCAACGGCGCGGAGCCCGACCCGCTCGGCAAACCGCGATCCGTCGGCGGCACCCTGCTCGCCACGGGCGAGGCGTCGGATTTCACCTTCCTGCGCCTCCACGCCATCCCCCCGGACCGGGTCTTCCTCGGCTGGATCCCCCAGGTGCCGCCCGACGGCACCATCCTGCACCGCATCTCCCACCCCGCGGGCGTGGCCCAGAAGTACTCCCGTTCCCGGGTGCGCTCGTCCGGCGTCCAGTTCTGCGACGACGCGCCGCGGCCACAGAACCTCTACGCCGAGATGATCCAGGGTGCCACCTTCGGCGGCAGCTCGGGGGCGCCGGTGATCGTCGCGGGGGGCTTCGTGGTCGGTCAGCTCAGCGGTGGCTGCGGCGGCGAGGACGGCTGCGACTACAGGAACTCGGAGATCGATGGCGCCTTCGTCACCACCTTTCCGGCGATCCAGGGCTGGCTGCAGCCGGCCTCCAGCACCACCCCTTGCGTGCCGAGCAGCACCACGCTGTGCATCGACGACCAGCCAGGGGACCGCCGGTTCGAGGCGAAGCTGCAGTTCCAGAACAACCAGACGAGCGGCGCCGGGCAGGCGATTCCCCTCGACAGCCTGGGCGTGACCCGCGGCGGCCTGTTCTGGATCGGCAACGCGGCCAACCCCGAGATGCTGCTCAAGGTGATCAACGCCTGCGTGCCGTCGCTCGGCAACCACTACTGGGTGTTCTACGCGGCCACCACCAACCAGGGCCTGGTCACCACGGTACGCGACACCCGGACGGGACGGGTGTGGACCCGCACCAACCCCCTGGGCTCGGCGGCTGCGCCGGTCCAGGACACCAGGGCCTTCCCCTGCAACTGAGCGGCGAGCTTCGTCTCGCCGCCCGGGTACAGGGGACGGACTCGGCCCTGTTTCTACCCGGCGTGGTTTCCGCTGAAACGTGGGCCACCGCCTCGTGGGATTCGCCGATCCGCACCTCGTCGAAGTCGACGTGGTGCATCCGCCGGCTCACGCTCCGCGCGGTGGAGAGGCCTGAAGACCAGCAGGGCCAGCGCCACGACCGCCATCGCGCCGGCGGCCCGACCCGCACGAGCGCGTAGCGCTGCGGCGGATCGGCCGCCACCAATCCGCCATGTAGAATCGCCCCCCATGGCGAAGCGCACCCGCAGCCGCGAGACGACCGGCGATCCGGCCCCCGTGGGCACCCCCACCGGCTGGCGTGCCTACCGGCGGGAGATCACCTTCCTCGTGCTCTTCCTCGTCCTGCTCGGCGGGGGCTTCAGCTTCATCGCCTGGACGCCGGTCAACGACGGCTTCGTGGAGCCGTTCACCGCCGGCATCGCCCGAGTCTCCGCCGTCACCCTCGACCTGCTCGGGCAGGACGTGACGCGCAGCGGCACGATCATCACCAGCGACCGGTTCGCCGTGAACATCCGCAACGGTTGCAACGGGCTCGAGACGGTGCTCATCTTCCTCGCCGCCGTGCTCGCCTTCCCGGCGCCGTGGCGCTCGCGGGCCGTGGGCGTGGTGCTCGGGGTCGCGGCGATTCAGGTGGTGAACCTGGTGCGGGTGGTGGCGCTGTTCCTCACCGGCGCCTACATGCCGGACCTGTTCGACGCCTCCCACACGGTGATCTGGCAGACGGTGGTCATCCTCTGCGGCGTGCTGCTGTGGATCGTGTGGGCCGACCGCTTCGCCCGCCCCGCCCTCCAGCGCGACGCCGCCGCCTCCTGAGCCGTCCGCCACCGCCCTTGACCCGCCGCAAGAAGTCCGCTCCCGCGCCGGTCCCGGCCATCTCCCCCGCCGCGGAGCCGGTGCCCTTCGACACCCGCCGCTTCCTGCGCAACCTGCTGGTCGCCTTCGTGCCGGCGGTCCTGGTGTGGCTGGTGGTGACGCCGTTCTACAACCGGTTCCTGCTCGCCGCCGGCGAGAACGTCGTCCACCTCACCGAGAGCCCCGACGTCACCGAGCTGCTGCCGGCCGCCCGCGACCACCACCACGGCCTGATCACCCGGCGCGACTTCCCGCCCTCGCGGCGGCTCACCCACACCTTCCGGGTCACCGATCTCCACTTCCACCTGGTCCTGCTCGGGGCGCTGTTCCTCGCCGTCCCCGGCGTACTCCTGCGCAAGCGCCTGGCGGACCTGGGAGTGGCGGCGCTCGTCAGCGTGTTCTTCCACCTGGTGCTGGTGCTGTTCTGGGTCCAGTTCGTCTACGCCACCCAGCTGGGAGCCTGGAGCGCGGAGAACTACGGCGCCTTCGGCCAGAACTTCTGGGGGCTCGGCAAGCACCTGCTCGACCTGCCGTTCAAGCTGGCGCTGCCTTTCGTGCTCTGGGCCGCCTTCCACCTCGACCGGCTGCTCCCTCGACGGCACCGGGAGCCGAACGCCCCCTAGATGTAGTGGTGAGTCGACGAGGCTCGCCCATCCCTTGTGGTCGCGGCGCCGGGTCTGGTAGGCTGCGCACCACCTCAGGGAGTCGTCCATGCTGAAGCTCGAAAAACTCGAAATCTCCGGCTTCAAGTCGTTCGTCGAGCCGGTCACGCTGTCGTTCGCCGGCGGCATCACGGCCATCGTGGGCCCCAACGGCTGCGGCAAGTCGAACCTCTCCGACGCCATCACCTGGGTGCTCGGCGAGCAGAGCGCGAAGTCGCTGCGCGGCACCCGCATGGAGGACGTGATCTTCGCCGGCTCGGAGCAGCGCAAGGCCCTCGGCATGGCCGAGGTGATGCTCCACCTGCGCACCGACCCGAGCTTCGCCCACTCCGAGGAGGGGCGCATCGCCATCGGCCGGCGGGTGTTCCGCAGCGGCGAGAGCCAGTACCGGCTCAACGGCCGCACCGTGCGCCTGAAGGAGATCCGCGACCTGCTGATGGACACCGGCCTCGGCATCCGCGCCTACTCGGTGATCGAGCAGGGCAAGGTGGGAATGATCCTCTCCGGCAAGCCCCAGGAGCGCCGCCGCCTGCTCGAGGAGGCCGCCGGGATCACCCGCTACAAGCAGCGCAAGCAGGTGGCCGAGGTGAAGCTGGAGGAGTCGATCGCCAACCTCCTGCGCCTCGACGACATCATCGCCGAGGTGGAGCGCTCGCTGCGCTCGCTCAAGCGCCAAGCTGCCGCCGCCCGCCGCTACAAGCAGCAGGAGGCCGAGTACCGGGACCTGCTGGCCCGGGTGCTGGCCGGCCGCTGGTCGGGCTCGCGCAAGCGCCTGGCGGAGGTGGCCGGCCGCCTCGCCGAGGCCCAGCGGCGGGAGGCGGCGCTGGCCGCCGAGCTCTCCCGCCTCGAGGCCGAGCTGGCGGCCAGCCGCGAGCGCGGCGACGAGCTCACCAGCGAGATGGCCGAGCGCCACCAGCGCCACGGTGAGCTGGGCGCCACCATCGAAGGGCGCCAGCAGTTCCTGCGCTCCAGCCGCCAGCGCCTGGCCGAGATCGACGAGCGCTCCGGCCGCAGCAAGCATCTCGCCGAGCGCCGCCGCGAGGAGATCGCCCAGCACGCCGAGGCGCTGGCCGAGCTGGCCGGCCGCCGCGAGGCGATGGAGGCCGAGCTCGCCGCCGCCGCCGACGAGGTGGACCGCGACGAGGCCCAGGTCACCGCTGCCGAGGAGCGCCTGCGCGCCGCCCAGACCAGGGTCGAGGAGAGCCGTCGGCGCCTGCTGGCCGAGACCGCCGAGCTCAACGCCCTGCGCAACCGCCGCCACCAAGGGCAGATCGAGCTCGAGAAGGCGCAGTACCGCCGCCAGCACCTGGAGCGCGAGCTGGCCGAGCACGAGGCCGAGGTGGCGCGGGCCGCCGAGGCGCTGGAGGGCGCCCGCCGCACCGTCGCCGCGCTCGGCGAGCGGATCGCCGAGCGCACCGCCGCCCTGGAGAAGGTCAGCCAGGAGCTCAAGGCGACGCTCGAGCGCGAGAACGAGGCGAGCGAGAAGCGGCGAAGCCTGGAGCGCCAGGTCTCCGAGGCCGATCAGCGCCGCCGCCTGCTGGTGGAGCTGGGCCGCGCCTTCGCCGAGCGCCGCGCGCGGCTGGCCGAGGCGCTGGAGGCTGCCGGGGAAAGGCCCGGGGCCGACGGCGGCACCGCCTTCCTGGCCGACCGGGTGAAGGCCCTCGACGGCTGGGAGCGCAGCCTCGACTTCTTCCTCTCCGGCCTGGAGCACGCGGTGGTGCTCCCCTCCCCCGCCGGCGTCGGCGACGGCACGCCCGGTGGCGGCGGCCGCGCCCTGGAGCTGGCGCGGCGGCTCGCCGGCGGGCCGGGGGCGGCGGTCATCGAGCCGGTGGCGGTGGGCGCGCCGGAGATCCTCGAGATGCCGGTGGTCGACGACCCGGCGGTGGTGCTCTCCCTCGGCGAGGCCCTCGAGCTGCCCGAGGACGTCGCCGCCGCCCTGCCGCCGGCCTTCCTGGTGGAGCACGGCGCCGACGCCGCCCGCCTCGCCCGCCGCCATCCCGGCATCGCCTTCCTCTCCCGCGAGGGCTTCTGGGCCGCGGGCGGCGCGGTGCACGTGGAGGCCGGCGAGGCAGGTCCCGGCGTGCTGGAGCGCGAGCGCGAGATCCAGGCACTGGAGCGGGAGATTCCGCGGCTCCAGGGGGAGCTCGACGAGGTGACGGTGCTGATCGGCAAGCTGGTGGAGCGCCGCTCGGCGCTGGCCCGGGATTCCAACCAGCGCCAGGGCGAGCTGGCCCGCCTGCGCCAGGAATCGGCCGTCGCCGAGGCGCGCACCGAGGACGCCGCCGCCCGCCACCGCCGCCTCGGCGTCGAGCGGGAGACGCTCGGCGTGGAGCTGGAGGAGGTGGGGCGCGAGATGGCCCGGGTCGCCGGCGATCACGAGGGCGTGGTCGTGGCGCTGGCCGAGGCGGAGCGGCGCCACGCGGCGGTCTCCACCGAGGGCGACGCGGCGCGCCAGGCGCTGGAGACGGCGC
>DATACC010000115.1:0-9717 GCA_036259255.1 Thermoanaerobaculia bacterium
GCCCGGTGCGACCGCACCGGCCGCGCCGGTGCTCCCGCCCTCCGCCCGCGTCGCCGCCGCGATCCCCGTCTCGCCCTCCAGCCGGCTCGCCGCCATGCCGGCGGGCGCCAGCACCCCGTCGCGCACCAGCTCGGCGAAGGGGCGCCCGGCGGCGGCCTGCAGCGCGCGGGCGAGGACGCCGTAACCGAGGTTCGAGTACTTGGCGCGCTCGCCGGCCGGGTGGACCTGGCGCAGGAGCGGCAGCTCGTCGAGCAGGTCGACCGCCTCCGCCGGTCGCCGGTAGGGGCCCCGCGGCAGGCCGGAGTGGTGGGTCAGCAGGTGGCGCAGGGTGATCGGTGGGCCGTCGAACGGGTCGACGATCGCCGCCGCCTGCGGCAGGTGGCGCACGAGCGGATCGTCGAGCCGCAGCCGGCCCCGCTCGGCGAGCTGGAAGGCCACCACCGCCGTCACCAGCTTGGTCAGCGAGCTGGCGCGCAGCAGGTGACCGGGCGTCAGCGCTTCGCCGCGGGCGAGGTCCGCCTGGCCCCAGCAGGCGTCGAGCACCACCCGGCCGCCGGCCGCCACCGCCAGTGCCACGCCGGGCAGGTTGTCCTGCCGCAGCCCGGCCCTGACCTCGCCATCCAGCCGCTCGGCGCCGCCGGTTCCCCTCACCGCCCGGCCTCCGCCACCCGCCGCAGCACCAGCTCGGCGAGGGCCTCGCCGAAGCGGTGGTCCGGCGCACGGGGCCGGGCCGGGAGATTCCGGTCGCCCCACATGCGCGGGTTGCGGTTGGCCTCCCAGAACACCAGCCGGCCGTCTGGCGCCGGGCTGTAGTCGACCGCGGCCACGTCGGCCCCGAGCACCGCCACCGCGGTGCGGATCTCGCCGGCCCGCGGCTCGCCGGCGGCCAGGAACGCCCGGTCCTCGCGCCAGGAGGCGAGGTCGCCCCGGCGGTGGCCGAAGTTCACGATCCAGTGCTCGGAGCGCACGGCGTGGGCCGGG
Source organism: Thermoanaerobaculia bacterium (assembly GCA_036259255.1). Taxonomy (GTDB): domain Bacteria; phylum Acidobacteriota; class Thermoanaerobaculia; order Multivoradales; family JBCCEF01; genus DATACC01. The sequence goes on from DATACC010000115.1 coordinate 982, forward strand.
ATCACCTCGCCACCCACCACGTACGCCCGCCGCTTGCGATAGAAGCCGTCGGGCCAGCGGGTGTCGACGAGCTCGAGGGCGAGGTCGAGGGGGCGGCCCGGGTCCTCCCGGTTCGCCTCGTCGAGCAGGCGGGGAGCGTCGGCCTGCCGCTCGACGCGGACCATCCGCCGCCCGCGGTGCTCGCCGTCGCGTCGCAGCACCAGCGGATAGCCCAGGGCGACCTCCGCCAGACGGGTGAAGCGCTGGTGGCGGGGGCACGGCACGCCGGCCGCCGACCAGCGCTCGAGGTCCGCGGAGTGGCGGTAGGTGAACGTCGCCACCGGGTTGACCACCGGAATGCCCAGCTCCGCGCACCGCTCCTCCAGGCGGGCGGCGTGGAACAGGTGGTTGCCCCAGGTGTGGCGGAAGGTCCAGCACAGCACCGCGTCGTGGCCGGCGAGCTCCTCGGCCGCTCCCGCGTCGTCGGACTTGCCGAGGCGCCAGCGCACCCCCCGGGCGTCGAGCGCCGCGAGCAGCACGCGGGCGGCCTGGAACTCCCGGAAGCCGCGCTCGGTGCGGTAGGCGGAGAGGATCAGCAGGCGCGGCCCGGCCACGGTGCCCTCGTGCGGCTCGATGGAGCGCTCAGGCCGCGGCCCGGGCGCGCTCCAGCACCAGGTCGGCCACCGCGAGGCCCACCGCCTCGTCCTCGGCGCGGCGCTCCTCGTCGCTGCGGCCGGTGGCGGCGTGCATGCGGCCGGGTTGCTCGTAGCCGGGATCGCCGAGCATCAGGAAGTGGCGGTTGGCCTCCCAGAAGACGACACTGCCGTCCGGCCGCCGGGCGTAGTCGAGGGCCACCACGTCGGCACCGGTCAGCCGCGCCGCCCGGCGCACCAGGTCGGCGGCCGGCTCGCCGCCGGCGACGAAGGCGCGGTCCTCGGCCTGGGCCGCCGGCCCTTCCTCCAGGTTGCCGAAGTTGACCAGCCAGTGGCGCGAGATCGACAGCATGCGCGGGATCACCCGGTCGCCCACGACGTAGCTGCGCCACTTGCGGTAGAGCCCGTCGGGGCCGCGGGTGTCGACGAACTCGATGGCGAGGTCGAAGGGGCCGCCGGGCCGGCTGCGGCGGTCCGGGTGGAGGAGCTCCCGCAGCCGGCCGTCGATCAGTGCCCGCGCCTCGCCGGGGTTCTCCACCCGGTGCACGTCCCGCCCCATGTGGACGCCGTCGCGGCGCAGGATCAGCGGGTAGGGCAGGCCGAAGTCGGCGAAGCGGGCGAAGCGTACGGCTCGGGCGCACGGCACGCCGTGGCGGTGCCAGGTGGCGAGGAACCAGGAGTGGCGGGCGGCGGCGTGGGCCACCGGGTTGATCACCGGGATGCCGAGCCCGGCGCAACGCTCCTCCAGGCGGGCGGCGTGAAACAAGGTGTTCTCGCCGAGGTGGTGGCGGTAGGTCCAGCACAGCACCGCGTCGAAATCGGCGAGGTCCGGCCGCGGCAGCCACGGGCGGTGCAGCTCCCAGGCGATGCTCCGGCGGTCGAGGCCGGCGAGCATCGAGGCGCCGCAGCGGCGCTGGCCGATGTCGGCGCGGGTGGCATCGCTGCACAGGATCAGCAGTCGCAAGGCGGCACGGGCCCTTCAGGAGCCGCCGGCGGCGGCGGGGTCGAAGCGGCTCAGCAGCTTGCGGCTGAACACCGAGCGGTCGCGCCGCGCCAGCGTCGCCAGCGGCTCGAGCTCGACGCCGTGGCGGCGCAGACGGGCGCGGCCGTCGCCCCACGCGTAGTGGAACAGGCACAGCGACCGGTGCACCGCGAAGCCCTCGGCGCGCAGCAGCAGGGCGAGCGCCGCGGTGGTCTTGCCGCTGTTGACGACGTCGTCGAGCAGCCACACCTCACGCTCGGCATCGAGCGCGCCCTCGTAGGGGCGGGCGAACCCCCGCTCCTTCGGACGCTCGCGCACCAGGACGCCGTCGATGCCGGTCCCCTGGGCGACCACGGCGCACACCAGGGGCGCCGCTCCCATGCCACGCCCCGCCACCTGGGTGACGCCGCGCTCGGCGAGGTGGGCCGCCAGCATCCCGGCGGTGGCGGCGAGCAGCGACGAGGTGAGCAGCGGCCGGCGCAGGTCGAGGGCCCAGGTGGCGGGCTTGCCCGAGCCCATGCGGAACGACTCGCCGGAACCGCGCAGGTCCACCGCGGCCGCCTCGTAGAGACGGTGCAGCAGCTCCTCGTGGTCCGGATTCGAGGCCGACAGCTCGTGCCGCACGTGGCTCCCTCCCAGGGCTCAGCGGGTTCGATTCACGGATCTCCACGCATCGTCTCGCGCCGGCGGGGGGGCTGGCAAGTGCTTTGGAGTGGCAGCTTCTTCCTGTATAGTCAAGGGCAAAGACTCACGCAGCAGCGGCGGTGGCCGACCCGGCCGCCCCCGGGCAGGACGGCGGCGAAGACAGCCGTGCCGTGGAATCCGGGGCCCGACGTCGAGGTGCCCCCTGGTGCAGCCGTAGGACCGCGAGAACCCTGGCACCCAAGCGGAGGGATGGACATGGACGACGGGAACTGGTTGGGCGGGTTGGATGACCTCGGCGTCGGTCTCGGCGACGAGGATCTGGGCACCCCGACGCTCGATGGTGGCGACGGTGACGGTGACGGTGATGGTGATGGCGGCGACAGCGACGAGGACGAGTTCGAGTGCATCGGCAAGGAGCTGGAAAAGGCTCTGGATCAGCTGCTGTCGAAGCTCGACCCCGACGAGCGCGACGTGCTCACCCACGTCATCTCGCTCTATGCCGCACCGCCCGGTGGCTTCACCACCCACGAGATGCTGAAGCCGTTCTACGTGCTGCTGGTGACCCGCAACAAGCAGACCGGCGAGCCGCTGTACAACGCGAGCGCCATGTACCGGGCACTGCCCGCCGACGAGCAGCAGCAGATCCAGGCGGCGATCGCCACGTGGGACGCGATCCCCGACAACCCGGACCGTTGGAAGGACCTGTCCACGGGGCTCGGCGAGCAGAGCATCAGCACCTCGGCCCTGAAGGCCGACCTGATCCTGAGCTTCCAGTTCACGCGCCTGGTCACCGACGCCCTGCACGAGGCCAACGACACCTTCCTGAAGAAGTGGGGCTCGGCCAACTTCCTCGCTCTCGTCACCCTGCTGACGACCAAGTTCACGGCCGACGACATCGCCGACATGGCCACCTTCATGGCCACCTACCAGGTGTCCAACCTCGGTTACCCGCCGTTCGCCCTCGGCGCGCAGGCGGTGCTGTTGGCCTACACCATCCTGCTCGAGTTGACCACCCTCGAAAACCTCGAGAAGTGCCTGGACGACGACTAACCGGCGGGCGGGCCGCGTGAAGCAGGGCCGGACCGCGAGCCGGCCGGCGAGCGCACCGGCCGCCGCACCCGGCGCCCTGGCGATCCACCGTCCCCTGGCCTCGACCTTCGGCCTGGTGCTGGAGGCGCCGGCCGGCGCCGCGCCCGGGGCCGGGCCGGAGGTGCTGGCCGGCCCGGCGGGGGAGGGCTGGGGCGGGGTGGCGGCCCTGCTGCGCGAGCACGGGGCCGTGCTGTTCCGCGGCTTCGCCGGCGGGCGCGACGGCTTCCTGGCGGTGTCGGAGGCGCTGTCCCGCGACTTCTCCACCTACCGCGGCGGCTTCTTCCACGATCGCAAGCCGGTGGACGGCAACGCCACGCTGCTCACCGTCACGGGCGCCGAGGAGGGATACGCGGTGCCGCTCCACGGCGAGATGTACTACAACGACCGCCGGCCCGGGCTGCTGTGGTTCCACTGCGAGCGACCCGCCGCCGAGGGCGGCGAGACCACGCTCGCCGACGGCGAGGAGGTGTGGCGCCGGCTCGGCGAGGAGAGCCGCCGCCTGTTCACCGGGCGGCGCGTCACCTACCGCCGCCGGCTCGCCGACGGCGCCTGGCAGGAGCACTTCCAGACCGCCGACCCGGCGGCGGCCGCGGCCCTCTGCGCCGAGGGCCCCACCCGCTTCCGGCACGATCCGGCGACCGGCGAGGTGACCACCGAGCTCACCGACTGGGCGGTGCACCCCGGGCGCTCCGGCGAGCGCGACACCTTCATCAACAACGTGGTCGCCCTCTACCTCGGCGAGCTCTCCTCCCAGCGCGGCACCCTCCCGCCCTCGGTGCGGCACCTGGGGGCCGGCCGCTTCCCGATGGTGGTCCGCATGGAGGACGGCGCGCCGGTACCGGGCCGGGCGATCAAGGAGCTGCTCGAGATCCACCGCCGTCATGCCGTGGCGGTGCGCTGGCAGGCGGGCGACTTCCTGGTCGTCGACAACACCCGTGTGCTGCACGGCCGGCTCGCCCACTCCGGCGGGCGGCAGGTGACGGTGCGACTGGCCGATCCGGCGTTCTGACCCCAGGGGGCCCCCATGACCGTGGTCTTCATGTTCCCCAGCCAGTCGTCCCGCTACGCCGGGATGATCGCCAAGATCGTGCGCCTGCGCCCGGCCCTCTCGCCGCTGCTCGACGAGGCGTCGGAGGCGGTGGGCTTCGATTGCCGCGAGCGCTACCTGTCCGGCGATCCGGACGTCTTCCGCCGCAAGAGCGACCAGCGCATCGGGATCTTCCTGATGAACTACCTGATGCAGCGGGCGCTCCAGGACGAGGGCGTCGAGGGCGACCTGTCGCTCGGCTTCTCGCTGGGGGAGTACAACCACCTGGTGCACGCCGGCGCCCTGTCGTTCGCCGAAGCCCTGAAGCTGCTGATGCGCCCGGCTCCGCCGGAGCATCCCGACCCGGTGGGGGAGCGGGCGGTGGTCTACCGCATCGGCATCCGGCCGCTGCGCGGCATCGTCGAGCGCGGCCGCGAGCACGGGCTGGTGGAGGTGGGCGGCGAGATGACGCCCCACATCCACCACATCGTCGGCGAGGAGGCGGCGGTGCGCTGGGTCTGCGAGCGCATCAAGGAGGAGAAGCCCCGCGCCCGGTCGATGTTCCTGCCCACCAAGCTACCGCTCCACTGCGAGCTGATGCGCCCGGTGGCCGACCGCCTGGCGGCGCACCTGCAGACGATCGAGATCTCCGTTCCCGACAAGCCCTACCTGCCCAACGTCCTCGGCAAGCTGGTCCACCGGCCGGACCGCGCGGCGATCATCGATCTGATGGCGCGCCACCTCTGCGAGCCGGTGCGCTGGCGCCAGTCGATCGACCACGTGGTGCGCCGCCATCCGGGGGCGGTGTTCGTCGAGGTCGGTCCGCGGCGGGCGCTGGCGGCCTTCTTCTACCTCGAGAAGACCTGGCACCCGAAGACCCGCTACTACATCACCGACGAGCTCGAGCGCGACGACGACCACTGGCTGCGCAAGGTGGTCGAGGAGGTGCGGCCGAAGCCGTCGCGGCGCTTCGCCAGCGAGGCGCTGGCGGGTCGCTTCGGATTCGGGCGGTGAGCCCGGAGCAGGCCCGCCGCGCGATCGCCGCGGCGCTTCCCGGCGTGGTGCTGCGGACCCTGGCCGGCCCGTTCTCCGGGCTCGACAACCACTGCTTCCGCGCCGAGCTCGCCTCGGGCGGCGGCGGGGACGGCGGCGGCGATCCGTGGATCTTCCGCTTTCCGAGCCGCGCGGCCACCGCGCGGCTGCTCGAGCGCGAGCTGTTGGTGCTGCCGCGGCTCGGGGCGATGCCGCTGCGCGTGCCGGACCACGCCCTGGTGGGCGAGCCCACGGCGGTGTTCCCGCGACGCTTCGTCGGCTACCGCGCGGTGCCGGGCGAGCCGCTCACCCGCGAGCGCCTGGAAGCGCTGCCGGCGCCCAAGGTGGAGCGCATCGCCGAGCGGATGGGGGCGTTCCTCGCCGCCCTCCACTCCTATCCGCTGGCGCGGCTCGAAGCGGACGAGGCGGCCCGCGGCGTGGCTCTGGAGCGCAAGCGGCTGGACTGGCTCGACGGCGGCGCCGAGGGGCTGCGCCGCCGGAGCGACGCGGCGCTCGCCGAGCACCGCCAGCACCCGCGGTGGGCGGAGGTGCGGGCCGCGGTGCTCGCCGCCGTCGACCGCGACGCCGCCGCCTGGACGCAGGATTCGGTGCTGTGCCACGGCGAGCTCGACACCAAGCACGTGCTGTTCTCGCCCGCGACGGGCGAGCTCACCGGGCTGATCGATTTCGGCGAGGTCGCCCTCGACGACCGCACCGTCGCCTTCGACGACCTGCGATCGCTCTACGGCCGGCCCTTCGCCGACCGTGCGCTGGCCGCCTACGACCACCCGGAGGGCGACCGGCTGCGGCGCAAGGTCGCCGCCATCGACCGGCTGCGGGCGGTGGTGCTCGACGGCCGCCGCCGGCTCGGCCTGGACGGCGGGGCCGCCTGATGGACGCCGCGGCGGCCCGATCCCTCGTCGAGACCCGCTTCCCGAGCGTCTTCCCACCGGGAGCGGTGTGCGACGTCCAGGGACCGGAGCACGGCACGAGCAACGACTGCTTCCGCCTGCGCACGGCCGCCGGCGGCGAGTGGATCGTCCGCTTTCCGAAGAGCGGGGAGGCCGAGCAGGAGCTCGCCTGCGAGCTGCTGGTGCTGCCGTTGCTCGAGCGGCTGCCGGTGGCCGTGCCGCGCTACGAGCTGGTGGCGGCGGCGGGGGACCACCATCCCCGCCGCTTCGCCGTCTACCGGGCGCTGCCGGGCGAGCCGCTCGCCCCGGAGCTGCTGGCGGCGTTGTCGGAGCCGGCGGTGGAACGGGCGGCGGCGCGGCTGGGCGCCTTCCTGGCGGCGGTCCACGGCGTGGAGCGGGAGCGGCTGGAGGCGGCCGAGGCGGCGGCCGGGGTGCGGCTGCCGCGCGAGCGCCTCGGCTGGCTGGACGAGGGGGCTGACGGGGCGCGTCGCGAGGTGGAGGACCAGCTCGCCCCCTTCCGCGGCCACCCGGCCTTCGCGGCGGTGCGCCGCTCGGTGCGCGAGCTGATCGACGGCGATCCGGAGGCGCTGCGCTCCTCGGCCGGCCTGGTCCATGGCGACCTGGCGCCGGAGCACGTCCTGTTCTGCCGCGAGCGGGGGGAGGTCACCGGCATCCTCGACTTCGGCAATCTGGCCTGGGACGATCCCGCGATCGACTTCATCCAGCTCGCCGACTGCTACGGCCCCGGCTTCCTCGCCCGCGTCCTCGCCGCCTACGATCACCCCGGCGCCGTCCTCCTGCGCCGCAAGGTCGACGTGCTCCACGCGGTGGCCCGGGCGCTGCGCGCCTTCCGGGCGGCGTGCCTCCAGGCGCCGGGGCCGGCGGCGGTCCCCGACGCTTCCTAGCCTGCCAGCCCCCGGCCGCCGTCGAGCACCACGGTATGGCCGGTGAGCGAGGCGGGAGCGTCGCGAAGCAGCCAGAGGACGGTCTCGGCCACCTCCTCGGCGGTGGCGAGGCGGCCGGTGGGGGTGGAGGCGCGGGCGCGGCGCAGGCGCTCGTCGCGGTCCGGGAAGGCGTCCAGGGCCCCGGTCTCCACCAGGCCGGGGGAGACCAGGTTGGCGGCGACGCCGCGGGGCGCCAGCTCCACCGCCCAGTGGCGCATCAGGGCGTCGAGGGCCCCCTTGCTGGCGCCCACGGCTGCGTACTGGGGCGCCGTGCGGGTGGCCCCGCCCGAGGTGAGGGCGACGACCCGGGCGCCGTCCGCGAGGCGCGGCAGCAGGGCCACCAGCAGGGCGTGGAAGGCGAGGACGTTGGTCTCCAGCGTGAAGCGCAGGTGCTTGAGGGTGAGCTCCGCGACCGGGCGATGGACGCCGGTGGCGGCGCAGTGCACCAGCCAGTGGACCCGGCCGCCGTTCTCGTCCGCCGCCGCAGCGACCGCCGCCCCCGCGGCGGCGACCGCCTCCTCGCGCGACAGGTCGCCGCGCAGGCAGCGCACGTCGAGCCCCTCGCCGACGGCCTGGGCCTCCAGCGCGTCGGCGGCCTGGCGGTTGCGGGCGTGGAGCGCGAACACCGTGGCCCCGGAACGTGCCGCCGCCAGCGTCACCGCCCGACCGATGCCCCGGGTTCCGCCGGTGACCACCGCCACCGGGTTCGCGGGTCTGCGCGGCGCCGTCGTCATGCCGATAGTCCTCCCGGTGGCGCGCTCACGAGGTGGGGTCCCCCAGCGAGCGGCCACCGTCGATCGGCAGCACGGCGCCGGTCAGGTAGGCCGCTTCCTCGGAGCACAGGAACGCGACCAGCGCCGCCACCTCCTCCGGGCGGCCGGGCCGGCCGGCGGGGATGCGGTGGCGCAGGCGCTCGCCGGCGGCACGCCAGGCGGCGAGGAGCGGCGCGGTGAGCGACGTCTCGACGAGCCCGGGGGCCACGGCGTTGACGGTGACCCCCCGGTGCGCCACCTCCAGGGCCAGCGCCCGGGTGAACCCCTCGAGCCCCGCCTTGGCGGCAGCGTAGCCGGTCTGCCCGCGCTTGGCCCAGCGGGCGCCGATCGACGACAGGAACACCAGCCGTCCCCAACGGGCCTTCGCCATCGCCGGCACCAGCGCGTGGGCGAGGGCCATGCCGGCCACCAGGTGCTCGCCGAGCAGGCGCAGGTGATCCTCCATGCGGCTGTCCAGGAACAGGCGGTCGGCGATGCCACCGGCGCAGTGCACCAGCACGGCGGGATCGGTGCCGAAGCGCTCCCGCACCGCGGCGGCGAGGGCGGCGGCGTCGGCGGCGCCCTCCAGGCGGCGGGGGAAGAGCTCGATCCGTGGCCCCGCTGCCGCCCCGCGGCCGGGCGCCTCCCCAGAGCTCCTTGGGGCCGGCGGCCGGGCCGGCAGCGCCGCGGCCAGCTCCTCCCGAGCCGCCGCCGCCCGCTCG
>DATACC010000116.1:0-7720 GCA_036259255.1 Thermoanaerobaculia bacterium
CCGGCGGCATGGCGGCCGGCGTCAGCGCCCCGTCGTCGAGCGGCGGCGGGGGCGGCGGCGGGGGTGGCGGGGGTGGGGGCAGCTCGGGCGGCGGCGGGGGCGGCGGCTGGTAGAACTAGTCCAGATCTTTGCTGCAGGTCAGATCGAGGGCCGCAGTGCCCGTGATGTCGAGGCCGAAGTCCTCCACCCCCGGCGGGATCTCGGGAAGAACGAACTGCGCTCCGGGAAAGGTCCGCAATCGGAAACAGCGTAGCGTCTCGGGCAGTGCCGGCAAGCTCGATATCGCGCTCCCCACGAGGTCCATCCCGAGGTGCTCGACACCGGCTGTCGAAAGGTTTTGCAGACCACCGGGTACCGCCGAGCCCAGGCGGATCGTGAGCTGCTGGAGTCCCGCGGGCAACTCGGGGATTTGCCGTGGGCGCCGGAGCTCGAGCTGTCGCAGGCCGTCGGGCAGCTCGACGGGAAGAAAACTCGGTTCGACGGAGAGTGAGCGCAAGGCGGCTGGAAGATCGAGGCGTGGCCGGTAGATCCCGAGGAGCGTCAGCTCTCGTAATCCGGGGGCGAGAGCCGGCCAGGCCTCGGGGGCCTGTTGGGCGACCGTGAACCGCTCCAGGCTCGGGGGCAGGCTCGGCCACGATTCGATCCGAGCGTTCACCTCGAGCTCCTGGAGCCGGGGTGGCAAGCTTTTCAGCACCCTCGCCACCTCGAAAGCCTCCCACGATTCGAGGGCAAGGCAACAGAGCGACGGCGCGTGCTCCGCAAGCGGCGCGACAGCCCCCACCGCCGCACCCTTCAGCTTCAATCTCCGCAGGGTCGCGGGCAGGCGCAGGGGCGGAAACCCGCCGATGTCGTCCATCTGCAGTGTGAGCTCTTCCAATCTCGGTGGCCAGTCTGGCCAGGTACCGACGGAGCTCACGTAGAAATCCGTGTCGATCCCGAGCACCCTCACGCCGTCGGGGATCTCCGGCCAGGTGAGACTCTGAATCGTGCCCGCGGATCGGATGGCCAAGGTCTCCAGGCTCGAAGGAAGCGGTGGCCAGGAACCCCGCCACTGATCGACCTCGAGCGTCAGCTCCTGGAGTGACCGCAGATGTGCCAGCAGCGCGAGCTCTTGGGGACGGATCCTCACCTCGAGCGCTCTGAGGCCCGGGGGCAGGCGAGAAAGGACCAGGTCATCGGCCTCGCGGTCGGTGATTGCGAGCTGCTCGAGAGTCGCTGGAAGGGCTGGCCAGTGCGCGTTTCGGCCATAGATTTCCAGTCGGCGGAGCGATGCCGGAAGCACCGGCCAGACATCGCCCTCCTCGAGCCGGGCGTGGATGGTGAGAGCCTCCAGGGCAGTCGGGAATGCCGGCCATCTGGTGGGCTTCACGCTTCTGGCATACATCACGAGCCTGCGGAGGGAAGCGGGTAGGGTCTCTGCCTCCTCAGCCCGGTACTGGTGCGCCAAGTCGAGTTCGAGGTCCGTCAGACGTTCGGTTCGGCGCAGCCACGAAGTGCTGGTGACCGACTGAGTTGCCAGGCTCGTTACTCGCGGCAGGACCTCGTAGGTGCGGCGCGGAAAACCCCACTCGAACAAATCTTTCTGGATTGCCTGCGCTTGCTGGACGTGAAGGATCCATCCAGCGGCAGCGCTGGCCAGCGCCAGCGCTCCGGCCGCCGCCGTCCAGCGCTGCGCACGGCGCCGGCGAGACCTGCCGACGAAGACCAGCTTCTCCTCGCGGTGACTCCCCCAAAGCAGAGCCGCTTGGTGCCGCAGCACTTCCCGAAGCTCCCCGCCCTGGAGGAGGTAGCGAGGGCGGCGCCCCTCGCGCTGCCACAGTCGGAGGCGCCGTTCCAGGAGCCGCGAGGCGCGATCCGCGGCGCTGAGGATCTCTCCGGACAGGCGCCGGATCGCGGGGATGAAGCGCTCGTGCACCAGGCGGTACGTCGCCGAGCCACCGTCCACCGGTTCGAGCACCCGCACGCCAGGCTGAGCGAGCGCTTCCAGGCTCCAGGCGAGCTGGCGCGGCGAGCGGGGACGGGCGATCTCCAGCAGCTCGTCGAGACGGCGCCCCTCCGCCAGGCGGCGCTCCTCGTCCTCGTCGATGAGCGCCAAGAGAGCGCGGAAGATCTCTTCGCTCACCCCCGGCGGGTGGGCTTCCAGGAGCATCTCCAGGTAGAAGGTCAGCAACCCCGCGTGCCCGCCCAGAGCCCGGAAGGCGGCCGGATCGTCGGCGAGCTTCGGCTGCCGGTGCAGCACCTGCAGGGTGATTCCGAGGTCGACCGGCGAGACCGACCCCTCCTCCGCGATTTCTTCCACGATCTGCTCGGCCAACGCCCGGCGCACCGGCAGGTCGGCCTGCTCGGCCAAGGTGGCGAAGATCTGCTTCGCCTGGCCGGTGGTGAAGCGGCGCAGAGAGAGCATCTCCGGCCGGTGGCGAGCACGCTCCGATAGATCGAGCAGCAGATCCGCCCAGGTGGAGGCGAACTCCCGCCGGAAGGCGACGATCCAGGTGACGCGGTGCGGCGGGTCGCTCTGGAGATGCTCGGCAAGGAGCTGGAAGAACTCCGGGTGCCGCCCCGGATTGAGCTGCTCGAGCTGATCGGCCACGATCACCGACTGCGGAAGGCTCGCGAAATCGCGGCTCCCGAGCTGCTCCTCCACCGCTCGCAGAAAGCTCTCTCGCGGGTTGCGAGGATCGGCTTCCCAATACGCGTAGGAAATCCGGTCGTCGCCCTGGCCGAGGATGAAGGCGAGGCCGGCGCGCAGCAGCGAGGTCTTGCCGACGCCGGACTCCCCCATCACTGCGACGACCGGCGCCTTCTGGGTGTCCCGCGCCCAGCTCCGGAGCTGCTTCAGCTCGACGAGGCGGCCGAGGCGGGAGAAGAGCTTCGCGTCCTCCGGCGCGAAGGAGCTCGCGCCCTTGATCGCGACTCCGCCGCGGTCGATCTCCGGCGCCGGTGGTGCGAGGGAGTAACGCCAGAGGCGGACTACGGTAAGCGCTGCGAAGACGAGCCCCAGTGCGACCAGGCTCCAGCCTCCAACCGCCAGGACAGGCTCCGGCAACGGAAGCTGGCGGAATCCCGGCAAGGCGCCGATGCACAGGCACGCCAGCACCGCGGTCTTCGTTTCGCGACGCGACCAGCGGAGGTCCCGCAGGATCTCGCGCATTCGGACCAGCAAGGAGGGCATGCTCGCTCGCGATGTTACTGCATCGCCCGGCTCCGCCCCGAAGCTGCCGCTGCGACTACTTCAGGTAACCCAGCGAGCGCAGCTTGGTGATGTGGTTCCACTCCAGGTAGGCGGAGTTGAGGACGTCCTGCTCGCCGGCAAGGAAGCGGCGCCGCAGGGCCTCGCGCTCGGCGCGCTCCGACTCCGCGAAGCGCGCCAGCGCCGCCGCCACGTCCGAGCGCTCGGCGATCAGGTTGCGCCGCTCGGCCGGGTCGGCGGCGAGGTCGTAGAGCTCCCGCGGCAGGCTCCCGCCGGCCGGTCCCTCCTCCGGCATCACCAGCTTCCACGGTCCCCGCCGCGCCGCCCAGCGGGCCGGACCGTAGAGCAGGAAGTCCGAAACCAGCGTACGGCGGGCCACCGGCGGGCCGCCGGCCAGCAGCGGCACGAGATCGTGGCCGGAGGTCGGCGGCGGCTCGAAGCCGAGCAGGCCGAAGAGGGTGGGGAAGAAGTCCGCCAGCTCCACCGGGCGGGCGACCACCCCGGGCTCCAGGCCCGGGGCGCGCAGCAGGCCGGGCACGCGCACCAGCTCGCGATAGTGGGCGTGGCCGTGGTCGGCCTGGACGTAGCCGAGCTCGTCGATCGTCTCCAGGCGGTCCCAGAAGGCCTCGCCGTGGTCGCTCACCACCAGCAGCACCGTGTCGTCCGCCAGGCCGAGGCGCTCGAGGCCCGCGCGCAGGCGGCCGAGCTGCTCGTCGGTGAAGGCCACCTCGGCGCGGTAGAGCCCCTCGACCCAGCGGCGGTCCTCCGGCGGCGGCGGCTCCCCGCCGAGGGTCGGCACGTCGCGGCGTTCGGCGCGGCAGCCGAGGGCGCCGTCGTAGTCCGGGGCGAAGGCGCCGGCAACCCGGCGGCACCACGGCTCGGGCGGCGCGTACGGGTGGTGCGGGCCGAACAGGTGGAGGAAGAGGAAGAAGCGGCGGTCGGCCAGCTCCGCCAGGCGCTCCAGGGCGCGGTCCACCAGCACGTCGTCGTCGCGCTCGAGCCAGGCGAACTCGTCGAAGCCCTGTTCCAGGCCGAAGGACGGGTTGAGGTAGATGTTGTTGTAGACGGCGGCGGTGTAGAGGCCGCGCGCCGCCAGCTCCTCGGCCAGCGTCTCGGGCCCGTCGCCCAGCGCGGTGGGAGCGAAGTCGCCGATGCGTCGCCCGGCGCCGTGGACCTGCGGCGGGTAGCCGGTGAGCAGCGTGGTGATCGACGGCAGGGTCCACGGCGCCGGTGCCGACAGGTCGTCGAAGCGCACCGCCTCGGCGGCCAGCTCGTCGAGGTGGGGAGTGAGGCCGCCGCCGTCGCCGTAGGCGCCGAGCACGTCGGCGCGCAGGGTGTCGACGACCACCACCACCAGGTTCGGCCCGGAGCCGCGCCCGGCGCTCTCCGGCACCAGCATCGGCGAGCCCCACACCGCCGAACCCTCCGGCAGCGGCTGGCCGCCACGCTCGGCGCGGGCCTCGAGCACCAGGCGGCCGCCGGCCGGCACCTCCACCGGCACGCGCACGCGCACCCACCCCGGCCGGTCGTCGCCCGCCAGGGGGTGGTCGAGCCACTCCCGGCGCTCGCCGTCGTCCGTCTCCACCCAGGCCCGGAAGCGGGCGGTGGTGCCGCCGCGATCGAAGCGCGGCAGCAGGCCGACCCAGGCGGCGAGATGGGCCCGCGCCGGCAGGTCCGGCGGCAGGGGCGCCTCGAGGCGGGCGGCCCCGGGCAGCGACGGGACGGTGAGCCCCTTCAAGCTGGTGACCCGCTGCGCCGAGCCGGTGCCGCGGCCCGTGACCTCCGCCACCTCCAGATCGCCCCCGCGGGTCGACCACTGGAGCGCGGCGATGCGCCCGGTCCAGTACGGCTCGCGCCGCAGGTCGACGTCGTACACGTGCTCCTCGCCGTCCGGGATCACCGGGAAGGTGAGGGCCCGGTAGCGGGTGAACCGCCGCTCGCCGCCGAGCCGCCACACCAGCTTCACCAGCTCGGCGTCGCCGCGGGCGCGCACCCGCAGCCGGCTCACCTGCTCCGCCGCCAGGTCGACCTCGAGGACCCGCGGCGAGGGCCCGACGGCGAGATCGGTGGCGACGGTGACGGTGGCGGCCGGCGGCGATTCGAGCAGGTCCGCGATGCGCACCGGCGGATGCGCCTCCGACCGGCCGCCGCAGGCGGCGGCGAGGCAGGCCAGGAGGACGACGAGCCAGGGCACGGAGAAGGGTCGGGACGGCATGGCGGCAGGGGGAAGCTAACAGCAGCACGGTCCCGGGGGAAGGCCGAGCCGATCGAAGGGCGGCGCTTCTCCGGATCAGATCGGCGCCAGCGGGACCCTGTCGGCGGCTCGGATTCGCGCGTCTCGGGTGACCAGCGGCACGCGGTGGACCAGGCTGGTCGCGGCGATCAGCTCGTCGGCCGGATCGCTCCGGAAGCCGACGTCCTCTACTCCACCGTCACGCTCTTGGCCAGGTTGCGGGGCTGGTCGACGTCGGCGCCGCGGCGCACGCCGATGAAGTAGGCCAGCAGCTGCAGCGGGACGACGTTGACGATCGGCTGCAGCAGGTCGTGGAGCCGGGGCACCTGGATCACCTCGTCGGCGACCTCTTCCAGGTCGTCCGCCTCGCGGTCGGTCACCGCGATGACGATGCCGTCGCGGGCGTTGACCTCCTGCATGTTGCTCTTCACCTTGTCGTACACCCGGTCGCCGGTGGCGATCGCCACCACCGGCAGGTTCTCGTCGATCAGCGCAATGGGACCGTGCTTCATCTCGCCCGCCGGATAGCCCTCGGCGTGGATGTAGGAGATCTCCTTGAGCTTCAGCGCGCCTTCGAGCGCGATCGGATAGTTGATGCCGCGCCCGAGGTAGAGGAAGTCCTCGGCGTTGCGGTAGCGACGGGCGAGCTTCTCGAGCTTCGCCTCGAGCTCGAGCACCTGCTCGAGGGCCTGGGGGAGCTTGGCCAGCGGCTGCACCAGGGCCGGAACGGGCTTGGCGCCGCGCGCCTGGCGCACCCGCAGCGCCAGCAGGTAGAGGGCGACGAGCTGAGTGGTGAAGGCCTTGGTGGAGGCGACGCCGATCTCCGGGCCGGCGTGGGTGTAGACGACGCCGTCGGCCAGCCGGGTGGCCTGGCTGCCGCGCACGTTGCACACGGCGACCAGCTTCGCCCCCTTCTCCTGCGCCGCCTCGAGCGCCGACAGCGTGTCGGCCGTCTCGCCGCTCTGGGAGATGCCCACCGCCACCACCCGCTCGTCGACGATCGGGTTGCGGTAGCGGTACTCCGAGCCGTAGTCCACCTCCACCGCCACACCGGCCAGCTCCTCGATCAGGAACTTGCCCACCAGGCCCGCGTGCCACGACGTGCCGCAGGCGAGCAGGTGGATACGGGTGGCGCCGGCGAGCGCCGCGTCCACCACCTCGAAGTCGTCGAGCAGCACCTCGCCGGTGGCGAAGTCCACCCGGCCGGCGAAGGTGTCCTGCACCGCCTGGGTCTGCTCGTGGATCTCCTTGAGCATGTAGTGGCGGTAGCCGCCCTTGTCGGCCTGCACCGGGTCCCAGTCGAGGTGGCGGCGGCGGCGCGAGACCATCTGGCCGTCGGCGCCGAACACCTCCACGGTGCCGGGGGTCAGCCGCGCCACGTCGCCGTTCTCGAGGAACACCACGTCGCGGGTGTAGGCGATGAGCGCCGCCGGGTCGCTGGAGAGGAACTGCTCGCCGTTGCCCATGCCGAGGATCAGCGGCGGCCCCTGGCGGGCGGCGACGATCTCCTGATGACCGTTGCCGGCGGCCGTGGTCAGCGCCGCGAAGGCGTACATCCCGTCGAGCTCGGCGATGGCCGCCTGCACCGCGGCGAGCAGACCGCCGCCGTCGAGCTTCGAGGAGATCAGGTTGGCGATCACCTCGGTGTCGGTGTCGGTGCTGAAGCTCCAGCCGTCGGCGGCCAGTGCCTTCTTGAGCTCCAGGAAGTTCTCGATGATGCCGTTGTGGATCACCGCCACCCGGCCCTGGGAGTCGAAGATCGGGTGGGCGTTGCGCTCCACCGGCGGCCCATGGGTGGCCCAGCGGGTGTGCCCCAGGCCGTAGGTGCCGTCGAGCGGCGTCTCGTCGAGCTTCGCCACCAGGTTGCCGAGCTTGCCCTCGGCGCGCGCGGCGTGCAGCTCGCCGCCGGACACGACCACCACGCCGGCGGAGTCGTAGCCGCGGTACTCCAGGCGCTTCAATCCATCGATCAGCAACGGCACCACCGGCCGCTGCTTGTCTCCCACGTATCCGACGATCCCACACATGCTCGTCTACTCCTCGGAGCGGCGGCGCCGGTCGCGCCAGCCCTCCACGTTGCGCTGCCGGGCCCGGGAGACGCCGAGCGCCCCGGGCGGCACGTCCTGGGTGATCACCGAGCCGGCCGCCGTACTGGCGCCGTCGCCCACCGCCACCGGCGCCACCAGCATGGTGTCGCTGCCGACGAAGGCGCCGGCGCCGATGACGGTGCGGTGCTTGCTGCGGCCGTCGTAGTTGCAGGTCACCACCCCGGGGGGGGGGGGGGGGGGGGGGGGGGG
>DATACC010000117.1:0-3886 GCA_036259255.1 Thermoanaerobaculia bacterium
GGGGGCGGGGGGGGCGCCGGCGCCGCGGTTGAGCCCGGTCAGGTACTCGCTGCCGGGGGCCTGGGCGGTGATCCCGTCCAGGCCTCCGAGGGCACCCACCGCGACCTGCTTGAGCACCGTGATCACCGAGGCGAGGATCTCCACCACCGGGTTGTCGGGCACCAGCTCGAGGAGGTTGGTGAAGGTGTCGACGAAGTCGCTCAGGTGATGGCGGTCGGCGAGGGCGGTGCCGGCGTTCGGGGTGGCGACGAAGACGACGGTGCCGAGGCGCAGCAGGCCCTCCGGCAAGCCGGCCTCCCCCGGCCGCTCCACCAGCTCGCGGATCACGAGCCCACCGCGGGAGTGGGCGACGACGTCGACGTCGAACCCCTGCCCCGCCGGCCGCCCCTCGGCGAGGAGCTGCGCCAGGACGCGGGCGTTCTCCTGCGGGGTGACCGAGATCGTCGGGTGGTCGAAGGCGAAGACGCGGCCGCCGTAGCGCTGGTGGAGCTCGTCGACCAGAGCGGGCTCGATGCGGCCGAAGGCGCCGTGGGTGGTGCTCAGGGTGCCGTGGACGAACAGCAGGGCGCGGCCCCCGGCGAGGCGGGCGAAGTCGGTCGGGGCCAGCTCGGTGCCCGCCGGCGCCTGGAAGTCGTCGCGCGAGAAGGAGCGCAGCCGGTGGGGCCGGTTGCGGCGCTCCCAGGCGCTGGCGAAGCCGTCGCCGATCCGTCCCAGGACCGGGTCGAGCAGACGGAAGCTCAGCACCTTGAAGAGCTTGCGCCCGACGGCGCCAATCAGCCCGCGGGTGCCGGCGGCGGCGGCGGGAACCACCCGGCGGGGCAGCAGGTAGGTGCGCCTCTCCTCGCCGCGGGTCGCCGCCTGGGCCGGCGTCCCGTCGACGGGAAGGTGCCAGGAGAGGACGCCGTCCTCGTCGGCCGCGAGCAGCACCTGGGCGCGGCCGCTGCCCGGCCCCGGCACCTCGACCACCAGGGCCGGCTCGTCGCGAGCCGTCGAACGGGTGGCGGCGCCGGCCGGCAAGGGTCTTTCCTCCGGGCGGAGGATCTCCACGGTGAGCTGCTCCACCATGCCGGTGGCGGCGAGCGCCGAGTGCAGGTCCGCGGTGGCCGCCTCGGCGGCCCGCATGCCGGGGCTGCCGGGGCGGTGGACCTCCACCGTGCCGGTCAGTCCCGGGCTGGTGATGCGCACTCCCTCGATCTCGACGACGCGGTCGTCGCCGGTCAGGCGTTCCGGCATGATCAGTCCTCCCTCGGTGAGGTGGCGCGGGTGAGGCGGTAGGCCGGGTGGCCGAAGAGCTGGTAGGCGAGCACCGAGAGCAGGCCGCTGCCGTCCGGCGCGGCGCGGGCGCGCTCGCGGGTGATCTCGGCGCGGCGTTGGCGCAGCACCTCGGCGGCGGACGCGGGATCGGCGCCCAGCGTCTCCTCGTAGAAGCCGAGGGCGAAGGCGTGGGCCGCCTCGTCGTTCACCGACCACAGCGGCGCCACCACGGCCGACGCCCCGGCGCTCACGAAGGCCGCCGCCATGCCTCCGTAGTCGCCGAGCAGCCGCTCTCCCGCGCCCACCTGGCAGGCGTTGAGGAAGACGAAGGGTTGCCGGCGCAGGGGCTCGGCGCCCACCACGTGGTCCGGCTGCAGGATCTGCTCCTCGATCTCCCCCGCGAGGGTGGGGTGGGCCTTGAGCAGCACCAGGCCGCTGCGCAGATCGTTGCCCTGGAAACGGCCGTGCAGGGCGAAGTGGAGCACGTCGGCGGGTGGATCGCCGCCGAGGCAGGCGACCACCTGGTCGAACTCCGGCGCCAGCTCCTCGCCGGGGCCCCAGCGCTCGACCACCTGGCGCGCCTCCCTCTCGGCGTGGGGCAGGCGCTGCCAGCCGGGCACTCCGTCATAGACACCGCTGACCGCCGCCACCCGCCGGACGGTCACCGAGCGCGGTGGGTCCTGGGGCGGCGGCGGCGCGGTGAAGAGCCAGCGGCCGACGCGGGCCCGGGCGCCGAGGAACGGCGCCGCCCCCGGGTCGCCGGCCAGCTCGTCGAGCACCGCCAGCTCCCACGGCACGTGGGGCTCGGCGCTCAGCAGCAGCACGGTGGGCGGCTCGGGGGCGCGCCGGCGCACCGCCTCGACGAGGGCGTCGCGAACGAAGCGAGGCATGGCCCGGGCGATCCGCCGGCCGCGACCGACGAGCCAGAGGTAGAGATCGTGGGGATCGGCCGTCTCGCTGGCCTTGCGGATGATGCCGGCCAGGAACTCCTCCGGCCGGTCGCCCACCGAGCCGGTGCGCTCGTCGCGGTTCGCGGGCTGCGCCGGCAAGCCGAGGCCGGCGGCGCGCACCGCCCATTCGAGCTGGGTGCCGCCGGCGTCGTTGCCGCGGGCGATCACCAGCGTGAGATCGGCCTCGGCCTCGCGGCCCGGCAGCGAGAGATCGACCCCGGGATGGACCGGCGGCGCCGCCGCCGCGGCGGTCGCCGGCAGATCCTCCGGCCGTCCCACCACCCGCACCGAGCGGTGGGCCAGCGCCCGCACGACGTCGTCGCCCTCGCCGCGCACGCTGAAGACGGCGAAGACGCCCCGCTCGGCGAGGAGCTCGGCGGCTTCCAGGGCGGTGAGCCGCAGGGTGCGGGACGGAAACGGGTCGGCCTCGGTGACCCGCAGCAGGACCTCGGGCGAACCCTCGACGCGGAATCCGTGGGCCATCACCGTCACCGCCACCTCCACCTCCCCCGGCGGCAGCGCCATGGGCTCGCTCACCGCCGAGCCCGGCGAGGCGCTGGCGGCAAGGCCGACGGTGAGCTCGAAGGGAACCTCGGCGACGACGGCGGCCGGGGCGTCGAGGCGCGGCCAGCGGCGGCGGGGCGCGGCGGTTGCCTCCCCCAGCGAGTCGTCGCCTTGCTCCGGGGGCACGGGCCGGGCGCCATCGGCTCCCTGGCCCCCGGAGGTGTCCTCCGGCGGGTCGCCGACGAGCTCCTCACCCGCCGAATGGCCCAGGATGGGCGGACTCGATGCGGCCGCGGCCTCGGTTCGGGACCGCTCCGCCAGCTCGATGCCGCCGCTCGGCCGTTTGCCTCGGGTCCTGGTCAGGACCTGGCCCGAGGCGGCGTTCACCACGGCGGCCAGGGGCACCTCGGCACCAGGCTGCAACTCGTCGATGAGCCGTTGCAGCCGGGCGAGGTGGGTGTCCCGGCCGGTGGGGGCGTGCCGGCGCACCGCCACCATCAGCCGTGCGGCGGTCTCTCGATCGCCGAAGGGGGACGGCGGCCTGCCCGGGGCGATGCGCAGGCCCATCGGCACACTCAGCTCGGCGCCCACCGCCTCGAGGCGTTCTCTCCGGGTGCGGTGGCTGATCGGCCAGAGCGGACCGAGGTACCGCACGAGGGCAACGCGCGCTTGCTGCCGGGCCTCGGCGTCGAGCGGCAGGTGGGCGAGGGCCTCGAAGGCGAGGACCGCCAGCTCCTCGTCGTCGCCCTCGGCGACGGCGAGAAAGGGGCCGATGGCCGCGAGATCCAGCATTCCCCGATTCACTGTGCGGAGCTTATCCCGAGACTCATCCCCGCCCCCACGACCGCGCTCCCCCGCCCCGCCACCCGCCCGGCGCTCCGCCGCGGCTCCCCTCCGGCGATCCGAGCCGCCCCCGTGTCCTCCACCCGACGAGGTCGAGCCACTCCCCCCAACGCTCCACCACGGTTTCGCCCTCGGCGATTCGGGCCGCCCCCACGGCGTTCCGCCCGCGTGGCCCAGCCACCCCAACGCTCCGCCGCGGTTTCGCCCTTCGGTTCGAGCCGCTCCACGCCCTCGTCCGCGGCGCGGCTCACCGTCGGAGCGCTCCTTCGCGGTTCGCCCTCCACGGTTCATCCCGCGCCCCCTCCCGGTTCCCGGGGGGGGGGGGGGGGGGGGGG
>DATACC010000118.1:0-2865 GCA_036259255.1 Thermoanaerobaculia bacterium
AACACCTCGTCCGCCCCCAGCGCGGCGTAGCCCGTCTCCCGCACCAGCCGCACCACCCCGCGGTGCGGCACGCACACGCCGTTGGGACGCCCCGTGGAACCCGAGGTGTACATGATGTAGGCGAGGCTCTCCGGCCCCGTCACCGACGGCTCCAGGTGGGGCACCAGGCCGTCCGTCGCCGCACCCTCCGCCGCCGCCTCGCCCTCTTCGAGCAGCACCACCGGCAGCTCGTGGGGCGGCAGCCGGTCCATCAGCGAGCCCTGCGCCAGCAGCACCGAAAGCCCCGCGTCCGCCATCATGAACGCCAGCCGCTCGGCCGGGTAGTCCGGGTCCAGGGGCACGTAGGCGCCCCCCGCCTCCAGCACCGCCAGCAGCGCCACCGGCAGCTCCAGCGAGCGCTCCATCCACAAGCCCACCCGCACCTCCGGACCCACCCCCGCCGACCGCAGGCGCCGGGCCAGCCGCCGCGATGCCGCCGCCAGCTCCCGGTAGCGCAGCTCCCGGCCCGCGAACACCACCGCCACCGATTCCGGCGTCGCCGCCGCCTGCGCCGCGAACAGACCGTGGATCGTCGCCTCCCGCGGGTACGGTGTCGACGTCGCGTTCCACTCCTCCAGAACCTGCCGGCGCTCCGCCCCGCTCAGCAGCGGCAGCGACGACAGCCGCGCCTCCGGCTCCGCCACGATCCCCGCCAGAAGAGTGCGCCAGTGGCCGAGCAGGCGCTCGATGGTGGCCTCGTCGAACAGATCGGTGCGGTACTCGAGGGTGCCGCCGAGGCCGCCGCCCCTCTCCACCATCGCCAGCGTCAGGTCGAACTTGGCCGTGGTGCCCTCCACCCGGAAGGGCGCCAGCTCCACGCCGCCCAGCGCGAGGCGCTCCCGTGGCGCGTTCTGGAATGCGAACATCACCTGGAACAGCGGCGAGCGGTCCATGCGCCGCTGCGGCTCCAGGGCCTCCACCAGCCGCTCGAAGGGCACCTCCTGGTGGGCGAAGGCATCGAGCGCCGCATCCCGGGTGACCACCAAGTGGTCCGCGAAGCTCGGGTCCCCCGCCATCCGGGCGCGCAGCACCAGGGTGTTGACGAAGAACCCGATCAACGGCTCGACCTCCATCCGCAGCCGGCCCGCCACCGGGGTGCCGACGGCGAAGTCGTCCTGGCCCGCGTAGCGGTGGAGCAGCACCTCGAAGGCCGCCAGCAGCAGCACGAAGGGCGTCGCCCCGGCGCGGCGGCCCAGCGCCAGCAGCTCCTCGCCGAGCCCCTCCCCCAGGTCGACGGTGCGGGCTGCGCCGCGGGTGCCGGCCACCCGCGGGCGGGGCCGGTCGGTGGGCAGCTCCAGGGCCGGCGCCCCGGCGAGCCGGCCGCGCCAGTGGTCCACCTCGGCCTCCAGCGCCTCGCCCGACAGGCGCCGGCGCTGCCAGCGGGCGAAGTCGGCGTACTGCACCGGCAGCGCCGGCAGCGGCGACGGACGCCCCGCCGCGAAGGCGGCGTAGAGGGCGGTCAGCTCCCGCGTGAGGATCGACAGCGACCAGCCGTCGCTGGCGATGTGGTGGAGGGTGAGGGCGAGCACGTTCTCGCCGGAGGGCCGGCCGGAGGGGTGGCCGGGGCCGAGGCGCACCAGCAGGCCCCGCAGCAGCGGTGCCGCCGCGAGGTCGAACGGCCGGCCGCCCTCCTCGCGCACCACCCGGCGGACGGCCGCCGCCTGCCGCTCGGCCGACAGCGCGCCCAGGTCGACCGTCGGCAGGGCCAGGGGCGGCGCCGCCACGGCCTCCTGCACCGGCTCGCCGTCCACCTCGCGGAAGCGGGTGCGCAGCACGGCGTGGCGGCGCACGATCTCCTCCAGCGCGCGGCGCAACGGCTCGACCGCCAGGGCGCCGGTGAGGCGCACCGCCACCGGCACGTTGTAGGCCGGGCTGCCCGGCTCCAGCCGGTCGAGGAACCACAGCCGCTGCTGCCCGAAGGACAGCGGCGCCGGGCCCGTCTCGCCGGGCACCAGGGCCTCCTCCCGGGAGCGCTCCAGCCCCTCCACCAGGACCGCCAGCCCGGCCACTGTCGGGGCCTCGAACAGCGCCCGCAGCGGCAGGTCGACGGCGAAGCGCTCCTTGAGGCGCGAGACCACGCGGGTGGCGAGGAGGGAATGGCCGCCGAGCTCGAAGAAGTCGTCGTCGATCCCCAGCGGTCCGGTGCTCAGCAGCTCGGCCCAGATCTCGGCCACCGCGGCCTCCACCGGGGTGCGCGGCGCCACCAGCTCGCGCTCGGCGGGACGGCCCTCCGGCGCCGGCAGGGCGCGCCGGTCCACCTTGCCGTTGGGAGTGAGCGGCAGCTCCGGGAGCAGCACCAGGGCGCCGGGCACCAGGTGGGCGGGCAGGCGCTGGCGCAGGAAGGCGCCGAGCGACTCCGCCGTCAGCGCGCTCCCGGGCTGGGCCACCGCGTACCCCACCAGGCGCCGCCCCACGCCCTCGTCTTCGCGCACCACGGCGGCCGCCTCGGCCACCTCCGGGTGCTCCACCATCGCCGCCTCCACCTCTCCCGGCTCGATGCGGAAGCCGCGGATCTTGACCTGCTGGTCCCGGCGCCCCAGGAACTCCAGGCGGCCGTCCGGCAGGTGGCGGGCGAGGTCGCCGGTGCGGTAGAGCCGCGCCCCCGGCGTGCCGCTCGTGGCGTCCGGCACGAAGCGCTCGGCGGTGAGCGCCGGACGGTTCCAGTAGGCCCGCGCCAGGCCGGCCCCGCCGGTGCACAGCTCCCCCGTCACCCCCACCGGCACCGGCTCCCCGTGACGGCCCAGCAGGTACACCGTGGTGTTGGCGATGGGCCGGCCGATCGACACCGTGCGCCCCACCTCGCCGGGGTCCGACATCGGGTGGCAG
>DATACC010000119.1:0-6889 GCA_036259255.1 Thermoanaerobaculia bacterium
AGCAGCGCCCTGCCCTGGGGAGTCGTCTTGGCGTTACGATGGATCTTCACCTGGGTGGCCTCCGTGGGTTTCGAGGTACTCGACAACCTCAGCTTCCCACAGCCACCCAGGTGAACAACCTCTCGAGCAGCTACAGCTAGCGCGGCGGCAGGCGCTGCCACGAACCGTACATCGGGTTCGGAAGCATGAAGTACACGTCGCCGAAGCGGTCGAGCACGGCGGCGTCGAGCTGTTGGCTGCCGCCGGGGAAATCGGTGATGCTGTCGCCCAGGTACATCAGCACCTCGAGGGGCGGCAGCGCTTCGGAGGCGGTGCCCTGCTGCACCGCCAGCCAGCGCGGCCCCTTGTCCGAAGGCCCGCCCATCGGCATGCACAGCACCACGTCGTAGGGCAGGCGCTCGGCAGCCAGGTTGTCCTCGGTGGCCAGGCACTCGGCCTGGTTGCGGTTGGTGACCACGGCGATGTGGCCGCCGAGCGAGCGCACCGTTTCCAGGAAGTCCTGCGCCCCGGGCAGCGCCGTGGCCTCCTGGCGCAGAGCCCAGGCGGTCCACGACTCGGCCGAGAAGCCGGCGCCGCCGCGCTCCGCCTGGTAGAGGGAGTTGTCGATCAGCGTCTCGTCGGCGTCGACGATCACCGCCCAGGTGCCCGGCTGGCGTCCCTCGGCGAGCTCGCGCAGCTTCTCGCCCGCCAGCTCGAAGGTCTGCACGAAGGCGGCCCGGTGCTCCGCCGAGGCGCGCACCCAATGGACCGCCTCGCTCTGCGGCGGCGCGGACGCGGCCGGCTGGGCCGCGGGCGGCGGGGGGGGCGGGGGCGTCGGCTGAGCCGGCGGCGGCGCCGTGGTGGCGCAGCCGGCGAACAGCAGGGCGAGGGTCAGCAGGGCCGTCGTCGGCCGGAGCGGCGCGGGCATGGGGCTTCCTCCTGTCGGGATCGATGAGAGCGAATCGGGCGCAGTCTACCGCGCGAACGCCCGCCGGCCTCCGCGCGACCACGGCTCCTCCGGGGCCGCTGATAGGGTCCGCCGATGAGCTGGCTCACCCTGTTGATCGCCGCCGCCGTGCTGGTCGCCCTCGCCGCCCTGACCGGCATCAAGCCCAAGGGCACGCGCCCGGTGGCGCGCACCCGCATGATGACCGCCGCGCGGATCGTGCTGCTGCTGATCGCCCTGGTCCTGGCGATCGCCGCCTTCACCGCGCTCTGAAGGGAAGGTGACATGTCCTTCAACCGCCACCTGGGGCTCGCCGCCGGCGCCGACGGCGCGGTGGTTCTCGACACCCGACCCGAGCACGAGGTGCTGCCCGGCACCATCCACTTCGCGGTGCTCACCACGCTCGCCGAGGTCTCGGCGGCGCAGGCGGTAGGGCGTGCCGTGGTACCCGCCAGCGTGCAGGTGAACCTGCTCGCCCGGGCCCGGCCCGGGCGGTTGGTGGGCCACGGCAGGGTGCTGCGCTCCGGCCGCCGCTTGGCGGTGGCCGAAGGCGAGGTCTACCAGGTGCCCGCCGGGGACGGCGCCGCCGGGCAGCCCGGGATGGAAGGCGGCGCGGCCGGCGAGCTGGTGGCCAAGGCGGTCGTCACCTTCGCCGTGCTCGACGGCCGCTGAGCCGCGGACCCGAAGCGCCCGAAGCGCCGACCCGCGCCGGCGCCGGGCCGGTGGGGTCAGCGCCCGGCCGCCGCCACGGCCGACTCCGCCGGTCCCGCCAGCAGGCGGTCGACCGACAGCGTACCGCCGTCGCGGTGCACGTCCTTCACCAGCTCGGCGACGTGGGCGCGGTCCACCTGGAGCACCGACTCACCGTGCTCCGCCAGGGCCAGCACCACCTGCTCGGTGAGGTCGTCGCGGCTGACGCGGCGGTAGACGTCCGGGTGCACCACCACCTGGTTGCCGCGCACCTCCACCAGCTCGTAGACGATGCGGAGCGGCACCGGCCGATCGAGACCGAACTCCTTGGTCTCCTTCGGGTCCGCCTCGAGCGCCGCGAGGGTCTCCGGCGCGACGTCCGGCGTGGCGTAGCGGTGCACCAGCTTGGCGAGCTCGATCACGTCCTCGTTGGCCATCCGCACGCAGCCGTGGGACGCCGGCCGGCCGAGCTTGTCGGTCTCGGCGGTGCCGTGGATGAAGTAGAGCGGCTTGAAGTAGAGCTTGGCCCGCCCCATGGCGTTGTTCGGCCCCGGCGGCTGGGGCCGCTTGTTGCGCGCCCAGGCGCTGTTCGGCGGGTGCCACCACGGGTTCCACACGGTGCGGGTGAGGTTGAACTCGCCCACCGGCGTCGCGTGGCCGCGCACGCCCACCGTCACGGGATAGGTGCGGACGGTCACGCCGTCCTGCAGCACGGCGAGCTCGCCGGCCGGAACGTTGACCACGATCTCCAGCCCGGCGGCATCCGGCGCCGGCGCGGCGGCCCCGGCGGCCACCGGCAGCAGAGCGAGAAGGAAAGCCGCCAGCAGGACGAGGCGGCGGTCGAGGGTCGAGCGGTGCTTCGGTGTCTGACTCATGGTGTGTTACCTCCCACGAGTCTTGGGTTGCACAACTGGGGCCAACAGCTGGCGGTCGCGGAAACCGCCTGCTTTCAATGTCTTGGCTCCCGTCGGCGGTCGGGCATCGGCCGGAGGCCCCGATCGGACGGGAGGCGAAGGGGCGGGGCCGAGGCCGTCGGGCCGGCGCGGCGCGGCGGCCGACGGCAGGCCGAGCTCACTCGTAGCGCAGGGCCTCGATCGGCGCCAGGGCCGCGGCACGGCGGGCAGGCCAGAGGCCGAAGAAGATGCCGACCGCCGCCGAGAAGGCCATCGCCAGCAGCACCGCTTCCGGCGCCACCGCCATCTGCCAGCCGGCCAGGCGCTGCAGCAGCCAGGAGGCGCTGAAGCCGAGGGTCAGGCCCAGGGCGCCACCCGCCAGGCACAGCACCACCGCCTCGATCAGGAACTGCAGCAGGATGTCGCGCCGCCGCGCCCCCAGCGACTTGCGCAGGCCGATCTCCCGGGTGCGCTCGGTCACCGACACCAGCATGATGTTCATGATGCCGATGCCGCCGACCAGCAGCGAGATGGCGGCGATGCCGGCCAGCAGGAAGGTGAAGGTGCGGGTGGTCTCCTGCATGGTGGCGAGCAGCGTCGCCTGGTCGCGCACGTTGAAGTCGGCCTCGGCGCCCGGGCGCAGGCGGTGCTCGCGGCGCAGCACCCGGTCGACGGCGGCCATCGCGTCGTCCATCTCCCCCTCGCTCGCCGCCTGCACCAGGATCGAGCGCACCCGGTCGCTGCCCATCACCCGCAGCGCCGCGGTGCCGAGCGGCACGTAGAGCGCCTCGTCCGGGTTGGAGAAGCCCATGGAGCCTTTCTCGGCCAGGATGCCGATCACCTGGAACGGCACGCCGCCGATGCGCACGGTGCCGCCGAGCAGCGAGGCCGTGGGCACGCCCAGGGCTTCGCCGGCCAGGGCGCCGAGCACCACGACCCGACGCCGACCGCGGTCCTCGGCGTCGGTGAACAGGCGACCGGCGGCCAGCGGGTAGGTGTTGATGCGGAACCAGGCGGGCCAGGTGCCCACCACCTCGAGATTGCCGTTGGCGGCGCCGGCCTCCACCTGCAGGCGACTCTCCATCTCCGGGGCGACGGCGGCCACGGCGCCGCCGGCCGCCTCGCGCAACGCCTCGGCGTCGTCCAGCGTGAGCTGCGCCTGCCCGCGCCCGCCGCCGCCGAAGCCGCTCTGGCCGGCGCGCACGGTGAGCACGTTGCTGCCGAGGGACGACAGGCGGTCCTCCACCGAGCGCTGGGCGCCCTCGCCCAGGGCCACCATGGTAATCACCGCGGCGATGCCGATGACGACGCCGAGCATGGTGAGCACCGAGCGCAGCTTGTTGGCGAGCAGCGCGTCGAGAGCGACACGCAGGGTCTCGAACACGAGCACGTCAGCGCCTCCCGCCCCGGCTGCCGCCGGCGCCCGGGACCACGCCGCCGGCGCGCTGCCGGAAGCGATCCGTCATCTCCTGCTGGCGTTGCTGGAGCTGGGCGAGGGACACCAGCACCACCTCCTCGCCGGGCTCCACGCCGCCGACGACCTCCGTGTACTCCCAGTCGCTCAGGCCCAGCATCACCCGCCGCGGCTCGACGCCGGTGGGGGTGGTGACGAAGACGACGCCCGGCCGGGCGCCGGTGGCCGCGGCCGGGGCGCGGCCCGGGCCGGCGTCGGCTCCCGCCGGCAGCGGTCCCTCGGACGTCGCTCCGCGCCTTCCCTCTCCGGCGCTGCCGTCGCGGCCGCCGCGCAGGCTCGCCTGCACCTGCTCCGGGGTCAGTCCCATGCTGGCCGCCGCCGCGGCGGCGTCCCGCGGGCCCACCACCGCCGCGTTGGGCACCGCCACCACGTCCTGCCGGTGGGCGATCTGCAGCGTCACCTCGGCGGTCATGCCGGGGCGCAGCAGGCCCTCCGGGTTGGCCAGGCGCACCAGCACGGGGAACAGCGTCACGTTCTGCTCGACCACCGCCTGGGGCTCCACCTTGATCACCGCACCCGCGAAGGTGCGACCGGGGTAGGCCTCCACCGTGACCGCCGCGCCCTGGCCCGCGCGGATCTGGCCGATGTCGACCTCGTCCACCCGGCTGCGCACCTGCATCTCGGTGAGGTCCGCCATGCGGAACAGGGTCGTTCCTCCGGAGACGTTGGAAGTCGCCGAGGCGATGATGCCGCCCGGCTCCACCGTGCGCTCGATGACGGTGCCATCGATCGGCGCCCGGATGGTCACGTCGCCGGCCCGCTCCCGGGCGAGGCGCAAATTGGTCTGCGCGCGCACCAGCGAGGCCTGGGCCGCCGCCGCCACCTCCACCGTCTTCTCGTACTCCTGGACCGGGATCAGCCCGGCGTCGCGCAGGCGGGCGGCGCGGGTGCGCTCCGCCTCGGCGGTGGCGCGTTGCACGCGCACCGATTCGAGCTCGGCAGCGGCCTGGTCGACGGCGCTCTGGACGTCGCGCGGATCGATGCGGGCGAGCAGATCGCCCTGGGTCACCCGGTCGCCGGTCTCCACCAGCACCTCGAGCACCTCGCCGGAGGCCTTCGATTTCACCTCGACGACGCGGATCGGCTCCACCACGCCGGCGGCCTCGGCGGCCACCTCGACGTCGCGGTGCTCGACGAGGGCGACCGCCGTGCCGGCGGCGTCACCGCCGTCGTCGGCGCCCTGGCGCCAGGCGAACACCGCCACGGCGGCGGCGACCGCCAACAGGATCATGCCCAGGACCAGCCGGTTGCTCTTCATGGTTGCTTCCTCCCGGCTCCCGGGCGGCGGGCTACGGCCGCCGGCTGGGAGCCCTACAGCGCAGGCAAGAACGCCTCCGCCGGTTGAAACCCCGGAGGCCTGAAAAAACTACGCCACCCGGGAAGGGTGGCGAGAAGGGAAGCGATGCGGGCGGCGCCGCGGGGGATCAGGTCCGGGTGCCGGCCGGCACCCGCACCCGGGCGCGCTCGTCGTTGCGCACGCGGTCGATCTTGAGCTGCGGGTTGAGATCGCGGATCGTGGCTACCGTGGTGCCGTGGGCGCGGGCGATCTCGGCCAGCGGCGTGGCCGGGGCGACCTCGACCAGCTGGTAGACCGGCGCGGGCTGGGGCTTGACGTCGTCGAAGCCGAAGCCTTCGCGGTCGTGGCCGATGCGGGCCGCGGCGATGATGCGCGGCACGTACTCGCGGGTCTCGCCCGGCAGGTAGCGCGCGATGGCGTAGAAGTCGGCGTCGGTGCCCTTCACGCGACCAGTGTGCTGGCGCATGATGCGGGCCAGGCGCCCCTGGCCGCAGTTGTAGGCGGCGGCCGCCAGGTACCACGAGCCGAAGCGGTCGTGGAGGCGGTCGAGGTAGTCGAGGGCGGCGTCGGTGGCGAGCTCCGGATCGTTGCGCTCGTCGACGGCGCGGTTGATGTCCAGGCCGTAGTGCTTGCCGGTCGCCGGCATGAACTGCCACAGGCCGGAGGCGCTGGCGCTCGAGAAGGCCGTCGGGCTGAAGCCCGACTCCATCATCGCCAGGTACACGAGATCCTGGGGCATGTCGCGCTCGGCGAGCTTCCGGGAGATCATCTCCTCGTAGCGGCCCATGCGCTCGAGGCGGATCTCGAGGTCGGGGCGCAGGCTGCCGGTGAAGCGCTCGACCCAGTGGTCGACGCGGGGGTTGTCGAGGTTCGGAAGATCGAGCTCGCGGCGCTCCACGACGGCTGGCATGGCCCGTGCAGTACTTAGACTGTGCGACGCAGCGGTGGTCGTCTCCACCGCGGAAGCCTCCGGAGCCGAGGCGCCATTCTGCAGGTTCCACGCGCTGCCGAGACCACCAACGAGCAAGGCGCCGGTCAGCGCCAGGGGAGCGAATCGAGGGGTGCGGAGTTTCTTCACTCGATGGGTTCTCCTATGTACGCGAGGGTATTCCAGTCGGAAGGATCCAGCTTGCCCTTCCTGCCCTCGATAATTTTCGGTGCGGACTTACTATAACAACGCTCGGCCGTGAGAATTCCGACCCTTCGTCGAGGGGCCGGAAGGCCGACGCCGCCTGGAGCCCGCAGCGTGGACCCCCTTCAATTCGGCTCCGCTGCCGATAATTCCCGCTTCGAAAATTCCCTTTCGGGGGTGAGAATCGCTCGATCCATTCCCAAGGGGTCGGCCGCCGCCTCGGCTCAGGCGCTGACCTCGCCGTGGGCCTCCGGGCGCTCGTCTCGCCGTCCGCCTCCGAACCGGGCGTAGGCCGCCGGCAGCACCAGCAGGGTGAGCAGCGTCGAGGTGACCAGGCCACCGACCACCACCGTCGCCAGCGGGCGCTGCACCTCGGCGCCGGCGCTGGTGGCGAGCGCCATCGGCAGGAAGCCGATGACGTCGGTCGAGGCGGTCATCAGCACGGCCCGCAGGCGGATCCGGGCGCCGTCGCGGGCCG
>DATACC010000120.1:0-24717 GCA_036259255.1 Thermoanaerobaculia bacterium
GCACCTCGATGTCGGCTCATCGCATCCTGGAGCTGAAGCCGGTTCCAAGGGTTCGGCTGTTCGCCGATTAAAGCGGTACGTGAGCTGGGTTTAGAACGTCGTGAGACAGTTCGGTCCCTATCTCATGCGGGCGTAGGATACCTGAAGGGATTTGTCCCTAGTACGAGAGGACCGGGATGGACGAACCTCTAGTGCACCAGTTGTCGCGCCAGCGGCACAGCTGGGTAGCTACGTTCGGAAAGGATAACCGCTGAAAGCATCTAAGCGGGAAGCCCCCCCTGAGATGAGGTATCCCTTGAGACCCCTCGCAGACGACGAGGTTGATAGGCAGGAGGTGTAAGCGCTGCAAGGCGTTGAGCTGACCTGTACTAATCGGTCGATTGGCTTGACCATTTACTCTTGGTTCTCGTCGGATCCTATCGCTGCTGACCCGATTTGGTTGCCTTCAAGGCTCTTTAACAAGATTCCGGTTTTTCCGGTGATTCTAGCGAGGGGGAAACACCCGTTCCCATTCCGAACACGGCAGTTAAGCCCCTCAGCGCCGATGGTACTGCGCTGGTAACGGCGTGGGAGAGTAGGTCGTCGCCGGGAGTTATCTTTCGCGGCCCACGAGGCAACTCGTGGGCCGTTTCTTTTATGGGCCGGAGTTTGGAACCGGCGGGTGCCGGCGGCCGAGAATATCGACATCGATCAATGGTTCGCCTCTTGCTCCGGTTCCAGGCGGAGACCCGATGCCGAGCCAATCCACCTCACAGCTGACGCTGCTCTGGGGCGAGCTCCGCAAGGGACCGTCGGAGTGGCTGCAGGCCGCAGGGCTGCACGGTGAGACCCTGGTCGCCTGGGTGCGCCTGGTGGTGGTCGCCTCGCTGCTCGTCCTGCCGCTGGTCCGCGTGGCGGCCACGCCCCACGATCCCCGCGCTCGCCTCGCCCTGACGCTCACCGGCATCGGGCTGGTCTATGCCACCGGGATCGTGTGGCTCTGCCTGCGGCGGTTCTGCGGCGACTGGCTGGGCTGGCTCAGCAGCATCCTCGACGTGACGCTGGTCACCAGTTTTCTGCTCGCCTATGTCGTCTTCGGTAGCGGCGACACGGCGGTGACCGCCCCGGTGCTCTTCCCGCTCTACCTGCTGGTCATCGCGGCGGCCGGTCTGCGCTACAACGTCCGCATCTGCGTGGTCACCGGTGCTCTCGCGGTGCTCGAGTACCTGGCGGTGCTGTGGGCCGCGGACCGCTGGTGGCAGCCGGGTCCCGACTGGTTTCCGGCGATGCCGGCCGGCGTCGCGGACTGGCTGGTGCAGATGGCCCGAATCCTGCTGCTGCTCATGGCGACGGTGCTGAGCGTCGCCGGCGTTCTTCGTGCCCGCCAGCTCCGACACGAATCGATCCACGACCGGCTCACCGGTCTCTACAACCGCGCCTACTTCGACGAGCGACTGGAGGAGGCGGTGGCGATCGCGCAGCGGCGCGAGGAGCCTTTCGCCCTGGCACTCCTGGACATCGACCACTTCAAGGTCTGCAACGATACCTATGGCCACGGCGCCGGGGACTTGGTGCTGCGGCGCACCGCCGACCTGCTGCGGAGCTCCTTCCGCGGGACCGACCTCGTCGGCCGCTATGGTGGCGAGGAGTTCGCCGTGCTGTTGCCGGGGGCGAGCGTCCCGGCGGCCCTGGCTCGTATCGACCACCTGCGGGTGCTCTTCGCCCGCTCCCCCCTGCTGCGGCGTCAGGGCGATCCGCTCCACCTCTCCTTGAGCGGCGGCCTGGCCGCCTGGCCCGACGATGGCGGCACCGTCCTCGACGTGCTGGGGGAGGCCGACCGCCGCCTCTACACCGCCAAGCAGACCGGCCGCAACCGCATCGTCGCCACCTCCTCCGGATCTCGGGCCTCGGTGCCGGCCGGCAGAGCGTCGGCGGCTTCCGATCCGGAGATCTCGTGAACGCGCTCGTGACCGTGAGGGTGCAGAGAGTCTGCGCAGCGCTGGTGGCGCTCGGTTGCGCGCTGGCGACCGTGGGTGCCGCACCGCCCCCGCGGTGGGCCGACGCGGGCAGCACGGTGGAGCTGTCCTCCGGCCTGCGCTATCGCGACCTGCGGCCGGGCCGCGGCGCGCAGGTCGAGCGCGGCCACCTGGTTACCGTCCATTTCGAGGCGCGCCTGGAGAACGGCAGCCAGGTGGTCTCCACCCGCGAGCGTGGCGCGCCCGTCCGGTTCCGCGTCGGCGCCAGCGAGGTGATCGCCGGCCTCGACCGCGGCGTCGAGGGCATGCGCCCCGGCGGTCGCCGGCTGATCCTGGTACCGCCGCGACTGGCCTACGGCGAGCGCGGCGCGGGCCCGGTGCCTCCCGGGGCGTCGCTGCTGTTCGAGGTCGACCTCCTCGAGGTGCGATAGTCAGCCGGCGCCGCCGAAGCGGTCCGCCAGGGCCGCCCGTGCCGCGTGCCAGCCGCCCATGCCGTGAATGCCGGCACCCGGTGGAGTGGCGGCGGAGCAGAGGTAGAGACCAGCGACCGGAGTACGGTAGGGCGTGGGCCGGGCGACGGGCCTGGCGATCACCTGGCGCAGGTCCTGGATGCCGCCGCCGATGTCACCGCCCACCATGTTCGGATTGTCGCGCTCGACGTCCGCCGGACCCGCGACGTGGCGCTCCAGCACGCGTTCGCCGAAGCCGGGGGCGAAGCGCTCGATCTGGGCCTCGATGGCGGCGGTGTGATCGCCCCGGAAGCCCCGCGGTACGTGGCAGTAGGCCCACAGGGTGTGCTGCCGCCGCGGCGCCCGGGTGGGATCGAAAAGGCTCTGCTGCGCGACCAGCACGAAGGGCCGTTCCGGTACCTCGCCGCGGAATGCCGCCTGCTCGCCGGCGGCGATCTCGTCGAGGCTGCCGCCGACGTGGACCGTCCCGGCGCGGGCGCAGTCGGGATGGAGCCAGGGCACCGGCGCGCCGAGGGCGTAGTCCACCTTGAACACCCCGGCACCGTAGCGGTAGGCGGCGAGGCGCCGGCGGTAGCGCTGCGGCAGCCGGTGGCCGGCGACGGCGAGGAAGGGCTTCGGCGTCAGGTCGCAGATCACGGCGCGGGACGGCGGCAGCTCGTCGAGGCTCGCCACCGGCCAGCCGGTGCGGATCTCGCCGCCGAGAGAGCGCAGGTAGGCGGCGAGGGCGTCGGCCAGGCGCCCGGCGCCGCCGCGGGGGGTCGGCCAGCCGACGGCGTGCGCCGCGGTGCCGAGGAGCAGCGCCACGGCGGAGGTGGCGGCGGCGGTGAGCGGCACCATCGTGTGGGCGGCGATGCCGGCGAACAGCGCCCGCGCCGGCTCGCCGCGGAAGGCGACCTGGGCCAGCAGCGACGCGGGCAGCAGCGCCGGCAGCCCGAAACGGGCCAGCGTCAGCGGGTGCCGCGGCGGCCGCAGCACCGGGCGCAGCACGTCCTCGGCGAGGTCGTCCCAGCGTTCGGCCAGCGGGCCGAACAGGCGGCGCCAAGCCTGCCCGTCGGCTCCCAGCCCGTCGGCGGTCTCCGCCACCGACCGCCGTTGAACGGCGGCGCGGCCGCCGTCCAGCGGATGGGCCAGCGGCACCTCCGGGTGCATCCACTCCAGCCCGAAATCCTCCAGCGGCCAGCGCGAGAAGCACGGCGAGCCGATCCCCATCGGGTGGATCGCGGAGCAGACGTCGTGGACGAAGCCGGGACGGGTCAGCTCGGCGGAGCGCAGCCCGCCCCCCACCGTCTCCCGCGCCTCGACCACCAGCACCCCCAACCCGTGCCGCGCCAGCTCGACCGCCGCCGCCAACCCGTTGGGGCCGGCGCCGACGATCACCGCGTCGTAGGAGGGGGAGGCCACGGAGAGGATCCTACCCCGCCGCCTCCCGGCGGGCGCCCTGCCCACCCGAGGCCCCCGAGGCCAGCGGGCGACCGGGTGTCCTCATCCGCCGCCTTCGGCCGGGCCCGCGAGGGTCCTCGTCACGGTTCGGAGTCCAGCGCGATGGGCGCGAGCCACTGCGCGGGCACACCGAAGGCGTCGACCAGGGGGAGAGCGGCGGAGCGCAGCTCGGCGCAGAGGGCGAGGACCTCGGCGCGGAGGGCGCCGGCCTTCGGGGCCTCGAAGTAGCCGTTCTCCTGGAACCAGCCGGTGTCGACCTCCAGGCGCCACAGAGCCCACAGGCGGCAGAGAGCGCCGAGCGTTGCGGCCGACGCCGGGTCGTCGCAGCCGTCGACCCCGGCGCGGAAGGCGTCGTGGGCGACCCGCTCGGTCCACGCCCTGGCGGTGGCGAGCAGGTGGTCCTGGCACTCGTTGAAGGCGTCGAAGGAGTCCATGCCGGCGTCGAGGCGGTGCTTCAGGCGGCGGGCGACGGTGGTCAGCAGGCGCTCCTCGCGGTAGGCCAGGGCGGCACCGTGGAAGGCCGGGTCGCGCAGGTGCTGCCGGTCGGTGCGGCGGGCCACCAGCGGGTTCTTCTCGGCGATTCCGGTCCGGGCACGGTGCAGCAAATGGTTCACCAGGGTGAAGGGGCGCAGCTCTCCGAACTGCTGCTTGTAGCGGCCCAACAGCGCGCGGGCGACGAGCTGCAGCAGCACGGTGTTGTCGCCCTCGAAGGTGGTGAAGACGTCGGTGTCGTCCTTCAGGCGGGCGAAGCGGTTCGCCGCCAGGTATCCCTGTCCACCGCAGCACTCGCGGCAGGTCTGGAGGGTTTCGACCGTCTGCCAGGTGGCCAGGGCCTTGACGCCGGCGGCGAGGGCCTCGACCGCCTGCGATTCTTCGTTGGCGGCGGCGTCCCGGTCCCGAGCACCGCCGTCTCCGGCGCCCCCGGCCGCCATGCGGGCGCCGAAGCGCCGGGCCACCTCGCGGGCGGCGAAGTGCCAGGCGTAGGCGGCGGCGAGGCGCGGCAGCAGGCGGCGCTGGTGGGCGGGATAGTCGAGGATCGGGATCTCGGCCCCGCCGGAGGGGCCGAACTGGCGTCGCCGCTCCCCGTAGCGCACCGCGACGGCCAGCCCCACCTTGGCCGCCGAAACGGCCGCCGCCGCCACGCTGATGCGCCCGCCCACCAGGGTGCCGAGCATGGTAAAGAACCGCCGACCGGGGCTCGGGATCGGGCTCGTGTACTCGCCGGCGGAGGAGATGCGGCCGAAGCGGTCGAGGAGATTCTCCCGCGGCACCCGCACCTGGTCGAAGGTGATGCGCCCGTTGTCGACGCCGTTGAGCCCCGCCTTCAGGCCGCAGTCCTCCAGGGTCACCCCGGGCAGCGGCCGCCCCCTCTCGTCGCGGATCGGCACCAGGATGGCGTGGACGCCGTGGCTCTCCGCCCCGCCGGCGGCCTCGCCGTCGCGGGCGGGCACCTCGAGCTGGGCGAAGACGGTGACCATGCGACCGTGGCGCGCGGCGTTGCCGATCCAGTCCTTGCGGGCGCCGGGGTGGGGCGTGTGGATCACCAGCTCGCCGGTGTCGCGGTCGTAGCGGGCGACGGTCTCCAGGTCGCGCACGTTGGAGCCGTGGCCGATCTCGGTCATCGCGAAGCCGCCCGGTAGCTCGAGGCGGCCGATCGGCCCCAGGTACTCCCGGTGGTGCCGCTCGGTGCCGAGCTGCGCCACGCTGCCGCCGAAGAGGCCGAACTGAACGCCGTACTTCACCACCAGCGACAGGTCGCCGAAGGCGAGGGTCTCGAAGGCGGCGATGAAAGCTCCCACGTCGCCGGTGCCGCCCGCCTCGGGCGGGAAGGCGAGGGCACCGAGGCCGCGCTCGGCGAGCTCGCGGGTCCAGGCGAGCACCTGCTCGCGGTACTCCTCGGTGGCGAGGCCGTGGCGGGGTCCGTGGGCCGGCTCGGCCAGGAAATCCCGCACCCGGCGTCGCACGTCGCCGTGTTCACCGTCGAGGTGACGCTGGAGGGCCGCCGGATCGAACGCCGGCTCCGGGGCCGGCCGAGGCGCCAGGGTCGGCTCGGGGCGCGGCCTGCCGGCGGCGAGCAGCTCCCGGGAGGCCTCGGTGCCGACCACGCCGAGGGCGGCTTCGATCTCCGCCAGCGCCTGGCGCACCGGGGGCGCCGGCTCGCCCGCGCCCCCGGCCCGGGCCAGGGCGGCGCCGAGCTCGGCGAGGCTGGAGCGTCGCTCGCCGGGAAGCTCCGGCGCCGTGCGCTGGATCAGCCGCAGCATCGCCGCGAGCTCCCGGGCCGCCGGCGGGTGGTCCGGGTCGAGCCAGCGCCGGAGCCGCTCCCGGCTGCGCTCGTCGAGCCCCTCGCTGCCGCTGCACCGCCGCGCGATGGTGGCGATCTCGTCGCCGCTCAGCTCGCCATCGGCCCAGGCCACGTAGACCATCGGCAGGAAGGCCAGCAGGGGCCGGTCCTCGGTGGCGGCGGCGAGGGTCGGGGCGGCGGACCCGCCGGGAGCCGAGGGCGAGGTCATGTCAGGGCGTGATGCGAGGACGGAAGGTCTGCCCAGAGCACGGCGAGGGACCCCGGCCTCCGCACCGGCTCGGGCCGACGATCACTGCGTCCTGAGAGAGGGAGAACACACCACGATCTTACCCGTCACCAGGTCTCTCGGGCTGCAGCAACCGTCCCCGTCCAGCTGAGAGGAACTCCGAGATGGGGTCAAAGACCGCCAAGGCCGAAGGGAATCGCTCCCCAATGGACGCGGGTGTCGTATTCGATTTCGACCCGGCCGTCCGAATCTCCGTGGGCTGCGAACAGCACCTCGGCGGCGGCGATCGCCGCGGCGTGGCGCGGGTGGCCCGGAGCCGGGAAGTAGGAGGAGGAGCGCAGGCGGCCGAGCAGGGCTTCGCGGTCCAGATGCTGGTGATTGTCGAGGCGGGCGGTCTGGTACGCGCCGGCGAAGAAGGCGGCGAGCTGGGCCGGGCCGATGCGGGTGTGGTCCACCTCGCGATAGTCGGTGCCCCACGCGAGCAGCAGCTCCTCGTAGGCGGCGAGGAACGGTGTGGTGCCCTTGCGGCGGTCGTTCCACAGGATCGCCGCGCGGCCGCCGGGGCGCAGGATCCGCGCCGCCTCGGCTCGCGCCCGCGGCGGATCAAACCAGTGGAACGCCTGCGCCGCGGTGACGAGGTCGACGCTCGCCGCCGGCAGGCCGGTGGCCTCCGCCGTGCCGGCGACGCTGGCGAAGCCGGGACGGTCGCCCAGGCGGGCCTCGGCGGCGCGGCGCATCGGCTCGTTGGGCTCCACCGCGAAGACGCGGGCGCCGCGGTCGAGCAGCAGAGCGGTGAGGATGCCGGTGCCGGCGCCGAGATCCGCCACCGTCGCACCCGGCCGCAAGCCGCACTCCCGCTCCAGCAGGTCGAGGGCCGCCGCCGGGTAGGTCGGGCGGTAGCGGACGTAGTCGTCCACCCGGTCGGAGAAGCGCTCGGTGACTCGCGGTCCGCCCGGCGGCTCGCCGCCCGCGGTCCCCTCGTCCTGGTGGCGCGCCTCCGGGCCCGGCTGGTCGGGCTGGTCCGTGCCCGAGAGCCGCCCTCCCCGACCCCGGCCGTCAGGAGGTCGGTCTTGGGTCCGCGGCTCGGACCGCTCGCCGAGGCCTCCCGGTCTCTCGCCGCGACCGCTCATCGACGCCGTCCCTCCGTCGCCTCCCCGGTCTCGCCGCCGCCCGCCCGCCGTTCCAGCGCCGCCGCCGCGCCGGCCGCCAACAGCTCCCAGGCACCGTCGATCCGTCGTCGCCGTTCGGCCACGGCCTCCCCGGCCCGCTCGAGCCGGCGCCGGATCGCCGCGATGTCCAGGGCCCCCGGCGCCCCCTCGTGGGTGCGGCGCCGCCACAGCTCCGTGGGGTCGCCCTGCACCGCGCCCTGCGGGTCGGCGCCGACCTCGCGGTAGGCGTCGCGGAACGGCACGCCCTCGGCCACGCGCCGGTAGACCTCGTCGGTGGCGCCGATAGCGCGGCCGGTCAGCGCGCGGCAGCGCTCGACGTCGACGCTCGTGCCGTCGAGGGCCGCGGCGGTGGCGAGGACCAGGTCGCGGGCGTCGGCGAGCCCTTCGACGAACGGCGCCTTGGTGAGCTGCAGGTCGCGATGGTAGCCGGAGGCCAGCGGCTGGTAGACGGCGGCGGCCTCGGCGTGCCGGGCGCGCAGGCGGGCGGCGCCGGCGCGCACCAGCTCCAGCACGTCGGGGTTGCGCTTCTGCGGCATGATGCTCGAGCCGGTGGTCACCGCCGGCGCCAGCCGCACGCCGCGGATCTCGTCGCTCGACAGCCAGATGAGGTCCGCCGCCAGCCGCGAGAGATCCCCCGCCGGCGCCAGGGCCGCGCCGAGCACCAGCATCTCCGTCCTGCCGCGGTCGTTCTGCACCGCCAGGGTGTTGACCTGGAGCTCACCGAAGGCGAGCAGCTCCGCCACCAGACGGCGGTCCAGCGGCAGGGCCACGCCGTAGCCGGAGGCGCTGCCCAGCGGGCAGCGGTCGAGGTGGGCGAAGGCGGTGTCGAGCCACGGCAGGGCGTCGGCGAGCCCCTCGGCGTGGGCGGCGAAGAGGAAGCCGAGGGTCGACGGCATCGCCTGGCGCGTGTGGGTGTAGCCGGGCAGCGAGGTTTCCCGGTGCTCCTCGGCGAGGTTCGCGAGCCGGCCAGCGACGGCGAGCACCGCGTCGGCCAGGTCGAGCACCGCGGCGCGCCCCCACAGCCGGAGGGCGGCGATCACCTGATCGTTGCGGCTGCGCCCCGTGTGGATCTTGCGCCCCGCCTCGCCCAGCGCCGCGGTGAGACGGTTCTCGAGGGCCGTGTGGCCGTCCTCGTCCTCGGCGGCGATGGGAAAGCGGCCGGCGCGGGCGTCGTGGGCGGCGGCGGCGAGCTCGGCGAGGAGGCCGGCCAGCTCGCCGGCCGAGAGCACCCCGAGGCGCCGCAGCATCACCGCGTGGGCGGCGCTCGCCAGGGCGTCCCAGGCCACCAGCGCGCCGTCGAGCTGCGGGTCGCGGCCGACCGTGAAGCGGGCGACGACCGGCGACAGCGCCTCGCCCTTGTCCCACAGCCGGCTCACGGCGCCCCGTCGGCTCCCGGGCCGCCGGCCGTGTCGGGTCCGCCCGCTGCGGCTTCCTCCGCCTCCGGCCGCCCGCCGCGCTCCGGAGAGGCGCGGCGCGCGCGGCGGCTCTGGCGCGCCTCGCGGGTGATCACCTTGTGGGCCCGCAGGCGCAGCGAGTTGATGCGGACGAAGCCGCGGGCGTCGGTCTGGTCGTAGCCGCCCTCGACGTCCATCGACGCCAGCGCCCGGTCGTAGAGCGAGCTCGGCGACTCGCGCCCGCGCACCACCACGTTGCCCTTGTAGAGCTCGAGCGCGACCCTCCCATCGATCAGCTCCTCGGCCTGGTGGAAGGCGGCCCGGATGAAGTCCATTTCGGGGCTGAACCAGAAGCCGTTGTAGATGAGCTGGGCGAAGGCGGGCGACAGGCCGTCGCGCAGGCGCAGCACCTCGCGGTCCATGGCGATGCCCTCGAGGTCGCGCAGCGCGTGGTGGAGGATGGTGCCGCCCGGCGTCTCGTAGACGCCGCGGGACTTGATGCCGACGAAGCGGTTCTCCACCATGTCCACCCGGCCGACGCCGTGCTCGCGCCCCAGCGCGTTCAACCGCTCGAACAGCGCCAGCGGATCGTCCACGGCCGCTCGCCCGGGCTCCACCAGGCGCACCGGGTGGGCGTCGCGGAAGTGGACGTCGAGGCGCGCCGGCTCGTCCGGCGTCTCGGCCAGGTGCCGAGTGAGTCGGAACATCTCCGGAGGGGGGGCCGCGGCCGGGTCTTCCAGCACGCCGGCCTCGTAGCTCTTGTGCATCAGGTTCTCGTCGGTGGACCAGGGTTTCTCTACCGTCGCCTCCACCGGAATGCCGTGCTCGGCGGCGTAGCGCAGCAGGTCGCTGCGCCCCTGGAAGCGCTCCAGGAAGTCGCGCTCCTTCCACGGCGAGATCACCTCCATGCGGGGCGCCAGGGCGGCGAAGGCGAGCTCGAAGCGCACCTGGTCGTTGCCCTTGCCGGTGGCGCCGTGGGCCAGCGCCCGGGCGCCGCTCTCGCGCGCCACCTCCACCTGGTGCTCGGCGATCAGCGGCCGGGCCAGCGAGGTGCCCAGCAGGTAGCGGTTCTCGTACACCGCGTTGCCGGCGATGGCGGGGAAGATGTAGTCGGTGACGAACTCGCGCCGCAGGTCGCGCACCACCACCCGGGCGGCGCCGGTGGCCTCGGCGCGGCGGGCGACGGAGGCGAGGTCCTCCTCCTGCCCGACGTCGGCGACGAAGGCCACCACCTCGTAGCCGCGCTCCTCGAGCCACTTCAGGATGCAAGCGGTGTCCAGGCCGCCGCTGTAGGCGAGGACCACCTTCGGCTTGCCGTTCATCGCGGACCTCCTGGCGCCGGCGGTGGCGCGGTGACCGGCTCCGGCGGTGCGCTGCGGGCGCGCCCGGCAGCCCGGTGGGTGAGGGCCGCGCGCTCGTCGTCGTCCAGGAAGGCCGCGGCGAGAGCGTTGGCCTGGAGCCGTGCCAGGAGCTCCGGGCCGAGGCCCATCTCCTCGCGCGCCACGCGGTACTCGTGGGGCAGGTCGATGCCACTGATCGACGGATCGTCGGTGTTGAGCGTCGCGAGCAGGCCGCGGTCGAGGAACGCCGCCAGCGGGTGCTCGCGGTAACTCGCCACGGTGGAGGTCTGCACGTTGGAGGTGGGGCAGACCTCGAGCGCCACGCCGCGCTCGGCGAGCAGGTCGAGCACCGCCGGGTCTTCGAGGGCGCGGATGCCGTGGCCCACCCGCTCGGCGCCGAGCTCCTCCACCGCCTGGCGCACGCTGGCCGCGCCGGCCGCCTCGCCGGCGTGGGCGATGGTGCGCAGGCCGGCATCGCGGGCGCGGCGGAAATGGTGCACGAACAGCTCGCCGGGGTAGTTGGCCTCGTCGCCGGCGAGGTCCAGGGCGACGACGCCGCGGTCGCGGCAGCGCACCGCC
This sequence comes from Thermoanaerobaculia bacterium, assembly GCA_036259255.1. GTDB lineage: Bacteria > Acidobacteriota > Thermoanaerobaculia > Multivoradales > JBCCEF01 > DATACC01. The sequence continues at coordinate 10,876 of DATACC010000120.1, forward strand.
GCCTCCACCTCGATCCAGCCGTTCTCCGGTCCGTAGGTGCGCGAGATGATGCCGATGAGCCGGGCCGAGACCGGTACCGCGCGCTGGGCCGCGGCCACCGCGTCGCACACCACCTCGGCGACGGTGAACGGGTCGAGACCGTAGCGCTCGGCCATGAAGTACGGGCTGAAGCGCAGCTCGATGTGGTCGATGCCGTCGGCGGCGGCGTCCTCCAGGTTCTCGCGGGCGATGCGGCCGATGGCATCGTAGTCGACCATCACGTGGCGCAGCAGCTCGAACTTGGCGAGGAAGGCCAGCAGGTCGGGGCCGGCGCCGGTCATCTGCACGTGGGGGCGCAGCTCCTCCGGCGTCCAGGCCGGCAGCTCGAGGCCGTGGATGCGGGCGAGGTCGAGGACGGTGCCGAGGCGGACGTTGCCGTCCAGGTGGCGGTGGAGCTCGACGACGGGCTGGCCGGGCAGGGGGTAGGCGGGCAAGGGATGGTCGCTCACGCGGCAGAAGGGTACTACGATCGGGGAGGGAGGTCGGAAAAAGGAAGGGGCCGCGCCTCGCGGCACGGCCCCCGGAAGACTCGGCTCGCTGCGTTCCCTCAAGGGTTCTGCGGCGGCTCCTCGTCCTCGGTGTCGTCGGTTCCGTCGGCCGGCTGGACGTCGACGTCCGGGACCGTGACGGTCCGCTCCTCCGTGCCCACCTCCACGTCGGCGGCGTCCACGTCGTACTCGGGGAGGTTGCCCTCGTCGGTCTGCTCGACCTCGTACTCCGGGAGGTTCCCCTCCTCTTCCTGCTCGACGGTGCAGGCACCGAGGCTGAAGACGAGGCCGCCGGCCAAGGCGAGCGCTCCCACCCGATTCATCCAAGTCTTGAGGCTCATGTTCATCTCTCCTTTTTTGCGCCGGCGGCCATCGGGCCGCCGCAGTGCATCGGTTCTGTGTGATGCCCGATGCTCTGGTTCATCAAGATTCGTGCCAGCTGCGCCTCGGAGAGCCCTACGGGGTGCCGAAGTTCTCCTCGTAGCGGTGCCAGAACTCGTCGCGAAGGTAGGCGTGGGACTGGGTGCCGTAGCTCTCCACCGCGTAGACGGCGGCGATGCTCCCCATGCGGCCGCAGACGCCGAGGTCGGCGCCGCGCAGCAACCCGGCCACGAAGCCGCCCCGGTAGGCGTCGCCGGCGCCGGTGGGGTCCACCACCTCGCGAGCCTTGGCGGCGGGCACCTCGAGACTCTCGCCGCCCGGCAGCAGCACCTTGCTGCCCTCCTCCCCGTAGGTCACCACCCAGAGTTGGGCGAGGTCGAAGAGGGCGTCGCCCTCGACGCCCGTTTTCTCGCGGAAGACGGCGAACTCGTAGTCGTTGACCACCACCGCCCGGGCGCCCCGCGCCGCCTCGCGCAGGCTCTCGCCGTCCATGGCGATGACCTGGAACGACGGATCGAAGACCACCGGCAGCCCGATCTCCCGGGCCTCGCGGCAGTGGCGCATCATCGCCTCCGGGTCGTCGGGCGCGACCACCGCGAGCTGGGCGCCGAAGCCGTCGTCGGCGGCGGCCAGCGACAGCTCCCGGGCGCGCTTCATGGCGCCCACGTAGAAGCCGGTGATCTGGTTGTCCGCCTTGTCGGTGGTGATGAAGCAGGAGGCGGTCACCTCGTCGTCGTGGGTGGCGATGGCGTCCACGTCGACGCCGTGCTCGGCCAGCCAGGTGCGGTACTCGCCGAAGTCGGACCCGGCGCTGGCCAGGATGCGCGGCCGCTCGCCGAGCAGCGCCAGGGTGTAGGCGATGTTGCCCGAGCAGCCGCCGCGCTGCTTGCGGAACTCGCTGACCAAGAAGGAGATCGAAATCATGTGGATCTTCTCCGGCAGGATGTGGTCCTTGAAGAAGCCGGGGAAATCCATGATCTGGTCGAAGGCCAGCGAGCCGGTCACCAGCACCGGCCCGCCGCCGCTCGGTGTGCGCAGGGAGGAGGTCATCTCACGGTCTCGGGTCGTGGTTCGGGAAAGGCTCGAGCGGGTGTCACGAAGGTGGAGTGCTGCGAGGGCGGGGCGGCGGGACGACGAGCCTGCCGCAGAGCCGAGGAATCCTCTCACGTTTCGGAGGCCCTGGCGACCACGGCCGGCCCGGTCGACCGCCGGCGGGCGTTCCCGTTGCTAGACTTGCTGCGATGAGCGTCGCGGCCCGAGATCCTCGCCTGCGGGCCCTGCGCCGGGTGCTCGCCCGGCACGCGCCACGGCGGGCGCCGCGGGGGGCGGAGACGCTGGAGGCGGGGGTGAGCCTGGTGCTGCGGCCCGGGGCGGCGGACCTGGAGCTGCTGCTGATCGAGCGGGTGGAGCGTCCCGGCGATCCGTGGTCCGGCCACATGGCGCTGCCGGGCGGCATGCGGGAGCGGACCGACGCCGACCTGCGAGCCACCGCCTTCCGCGAGACCGCCGAGGAGGTGGGCGTGGCGCTCGACGACGAGCGCCTGCTCGGGGCCCTGGACGAGGTCGCCCCATCGAGCCCGCGGCTGCCGCCCCTGGTCATCTCGCCGTGGGTGGCGGCGGTGGCGCCCGGCACTCCGCTGGTGCCCGACCCCGCCGAGGTGGCCACCGCCCTGTGGGTGCCGCTCGCCGAGCTGCGCGGCGAGGGCGCCGTCTCCGAAGTGCTGGTGGAGCTCGAGGGCAGCCACCGCAGCTTCCCTTCGCTGCGCTACCTCGACTACCAGATCTGGGGGCTGACCTACCGCATCCTGCGCCAGTTCATGGCGCTGACCCGGGAGGTGTGGGAAGCCGAGGCGGGGAAGGCTGAGGTCGGGGAAGGCGAGGCCGGAGACATCGAAGCCGGAGACGACGAGGCCCGGGGAACCGAGGCCCGGGAGACCGAGACCCGCCAGGGGCCCGGCGGCGCGACGGCGGCGGACGAGCGGTGAACGGCGGCGCCCCGGAACGTCGGGACCGGGGCGCCGGGGGGGCGCGCTACTCGCCGGAGGCGGTGGCGGCAGCGGCGGCGTCGCCGGCGGCGGTCAGGGCAGCGGTCCGCTGGCGCACCTGGGCCAGCTCGTCGGCCGGCAGCGGGATGAGGCCGATTTCGGGCAGGTAACCGTCCTCGCCGATCGCCTGCGGGCTGGTGAGCTCCTGCACCAGCTCGGCGATGCCGGGCACCTGCCCCACGTGGGAATCCTTCACGTACACGAACAGCGGGCGCGACACCGGATAGAGCTGGCTCGCGATGTTCTCGAAGCTCGGCTCCACGCCGTCGATGCGGCTGCCCTGCAGGCGGTCGCGGTTCTGGTCGAGGAAGCTGTAGCCGAAGATCCCCAGGGCGTCCGGGTTGGCCTCGAGCTTCTGGACGATCAGGTTGTCGTTCTCGCCTGCCTCCACGTAGCCGCCGTCCTCGCGGATCGTATGGCAGATCTGCTGGAAGCGGTCTTGGTCGCTGTCTCGGAGGGCGGCGATCCACTCCCACTCGCTGCAGCCCGCCTCCATCACCAGCTCGAGGAAGGCGTCGCGGGTGCCGGAGGTCGGTGGCGGCCCGAGCACCTCGATGTCGACCGCCGGCAGCGCCGGGTCGACGTCGCGCCAGGTGCGGTACGGGTTGTCCACCAGCTTGCCCTCGCCCTCTCCCTGGGGCACCTGCCGCGCGAGCGCCAGGAAGAGCTGCCGCCGGGAGAGATCGAGCGGCGGCGTGCTCCGGGCGTGGGCGACGACGATGCCGTCGTAGCCGATCTTGATCTCGGTCACTCCCTCGACGCCGTGGGCGGCGCAGGAGTCGAGCTCGCTCTGCTTGATGGCGCGGGAGGAGTTGGTGAGGTCCGGGGTGTCGAGCCCGGGGCCGGCGCAGAACAGCTTGATGCCGCCGCCGGAGCCGGTGGACTCGATGACCGGTGTGGCGAACCCGGTGCCGCGGCCGAACTGCTCCGCCACCTTGGCGGCGAACGGGTAGACGGTGGACGAGCCGACGATGCGGATCGGGCGGTCGACGGCGGCGGTGCCGTCCGCCGCCGCGCCGCCGGTGCCGCCGGCATCCTGGCCGGCGCAGGCCGGCAGCAGCAGCGGCAAGGCGAGCAGGGCCGCCGCGAGGGACAGCCGTGGATGGATCAGGGGTGCTTTCATGGCGCGAGGGCTCCTGGGGATGGCCACCGGAGGTGGCGATGGGATCGGGCCCCGTCCCGGCGCACCGGCGCCGGCGGGGCCGCCGCGGGATCCGCGAGGACCCGCCCCGGGGGCGTTCCGGCGACTCGGCACCGGACGCGGCGAACCGCTTCCCCCGCCGGGCGGATCCTGCCCCGGCGGCAGGGATGAGTGTGACGGCGCCCTGTGACGGCGGCGTGACGGTTCGGCTGCGTCGGTGCGACAGAGCCGGGCGTCGCCGCCGGCGGTGCTACCAGGGGAGCGTCGGCGGCTCGTCCGGTGGCGGGCTCGCGGGAGGCGGCTCCTCCGGTGGCGGGTCGGCGGGTGGCGGCTCGATGGGCTCCGGCTCCCGGGTGGGGTCGATCGGATCGATGCGCTCGATCTCTACCCCCTCCTCCGGCTCCTCCGGCTCGTCCGGGCTCTCTCGCGGCTCCCCCCGCGGCTCGGCGGGCGGTGGCTCGCGCCGCTGCTGCCGAACCTGGCCCGGCTGGTCCTGGCCCTCCGGCTCGCGGCGCTGGGCCTCCGGCTCGCGGCCGGGGCGCTCGAGGGGCGCCAGCGTCGGCTCGCCGTCCTCGTCCAGCTCGTCGGCACCGCGGCGGCCGGTGTTGCCGATGCGCACCGTGCCGTCCTCCTGGCGCTCGATCGTCACCCCCGAGCCGTCGCCGTTCTCGTCCACCGTGAGGCCCCCCTCGGGGATCTCGGCCATCCCTTCGCCGGTGGCGTCGTCCTCGCCGCCCCAACTGTCCAGCCAATCGCGGAAGAGGGTGCGCCAGTCCTCGTCCCCCGGCTCGACCCCCGCCACCTGGGCGGCGCTCGGGCAGACCGCCTGCGGCTCGGTGCCGAGCAGGAAGTACTCCGGGCGGCTGCCGGAGGGGCCCGGCTGACAGCCCTCGGCGATCAGCAGGCCGGTGGCCGGGTCGATGGTCCGGCGGGCGACGTCGCCGGGGGGCTGCCAGCCGCCGGGATCGGGCCGGCCGTTGTAGACGCGGCGCATCATCCGGCCCCACACCGGGGCGGCTAGACGGCCCCCGGTGGCCGCCGGCACGATGCTGCGCGGCTGATCGAAGCCGATCCACACGGCGCCTACCATCTCCGGCGTGAAGCCCACGAACCAGGTGTCGAAGCGGTCGTTGGTGGTGCCCGTCTTGCCGGCGGCCGCGGCGCGGAAGCCGGCCTGGCGGACCGCGGTGCCGGTGCCGCGGCGCACCACGTCCTGGAGCACGTCGGTGATCAGGAAGGCGACCCCCGGGTCCATCACCTGGCGGCGCTCGACTTCGCTGCTCCACACCACCTCGCCGTCCTCCCGGGTCACCTCGAGCACGCGGCGCGGCTCGACGACGACGCCGAGGTTGGCGAAGGTGGTGTAGGCGGTGGCGAGCTCCAGAGGCGACAGCGCGGCGGTGCCGAGGGCCATGGCCGGCGTGCGCGGAATACGGTCGTCGGGCAGGCCGACCTGGCGGGCGGTGGCGGCGACGGCGGTCGTGCCGACCTCCTGGGCGAGGCGCGCGGTGGGCACGTTCTTCGAGCGCACCAGGGCGTCGCGCATCGCCACCTGCCCCTCGAACTCGCCGGTGAAGTTCTTCGGCCGCCAGGTGCGGCGGCGGTCGAGGGCGAGCTCCAGGGGCTGATCGCTCAGCGGCTCGGAGAGCACGTGGCCCTGGGCCAGCGCGGTGGCGTAGACGAACGGCTTGAAGGCGCTGCCGACCTGGCGTCGGGCGTCTTCCACCCGGTCGAAGCGGCTCTGGTAGAAGTCGCGGCCGCCGACCCAGGCGAGCACGTCGCCGTTCTCCGCGTCGAGCACCACCACGGCACCCTGCAGGTACTCGGTGGCCTCGGCCGGCGGCGCGTCGGAGGCGGCGTAGCGCGGCCCCCGGAAGCGGCCCCAGTTGCCGCCCTCGATGGCGGCGAGCTGGCGGGCCAGCTCCTCCTCGGCGGCGCGCTGGGCGCCGACGTCGAGCGTGGTGCGAATCTGCAGCGGCTCAGTGTAGATGGCATCGCCGAACTCGCGCTCCAGCTCCTGGCGCACCTGCTCCACGAAGTACGGGGCGAACATCTGCTCGTCCCGCGGCACGGCGCGGCCGGGATCCACGTCGATGCTCGCCTGCCGGGCGGCCTCGGCCTCGCCGGCCTCCAGGCGCCCCTGCTGCTCCATCAGGTCGAGCACCAGGTTGCGCCGTTCCTCGGCCCGCTCGGGGTGACGCCGCGGATCGTAGTAGGTGGGCGCCTTCGGCAAGGCGGCAAGCAGGGCCGCCTCCTCGAGGGTCAGCTCCTCGGGGGACTTGTTGAAGTACAGCCGGCTGGCCGCCGCGATGCCGCGGGCGCCGCCGCCGAAGTAGATGTAGTTGAGGTAGAGCTCGAGGATCTCGTCCTTGGAGAACTCCGACTCGATCTTGCGCGACACCCGGGCTTCCAGGAGCTTGCGGCCGAGGGTGCGGCGCTGGCGCGAGATGCGGTCGGGGAAGACGTTGCCGGCGAGCTGCATGGTGATGGTGCTCGAGCCCTCCTCGATGTCGCCGGCCCGGACGTTGGCCAGCAGGGCGCCGGCGACGCGGCGCCAGTCGACGCCGTCGTGCTCGCGGAAGCGGCGATCCTCGACGGCGATGAAAGCCTCCGGAACGTACTCCGGCAGGCTCTCGAGCTCGACCACCTGGTGGCCGGCGGGCTTGAGCTCGGCGAAGGGCTCGCCGTTGCGATCGAGCAGCACCGGCGCGCCCTCGGGCGTGTAGGAGGACAGGGTGTCGACGTTGGGGCAGCCCCGGAACCCGCAGGTCCACCAGCCGGCCAGGCCCAGGAACGCACCCAGGGCGAAGACCAGCACGAGCACGCTCAGCATCCGCCCCCGCGGCCGCCGGATCCAGCGGCGGCGTCGGGAGTCGGTCTTTTCGACGGGTTCCATGGTGTGTACGACCTCTTCCGTGTTGTTTCCCCAGGGTGGCCTCGCAAGGCCCTCCGCGACATCTGCCGTGAGACAGGGCAAGGCGTGTGCCAGGGTGCTGCTTGCTGGACCGGGGCGGTGGGGGGAGAAAACCCAATACCCCCGGGATCACCTGCCGCGTTGCCTCTCCTCGATCTGGGTGTAGGCGAGATAGCGGTCGTTGATGCGGTTCACGTAGTCCACCGGCTCGTCGCAGCGGCAGTACCCGTAGCGCGCCTGGCGCGCGTAGGAGCGCTTGGCGAGCAGCGGCAGCACCGCCTCCACGTTGTCGGCCCACACGTCGCCGTCCAGGCCGCGCTCGCGGGCCAGGCGGCGGCCGTCCAGGATGTGGCCGCGGCCCGCGTTGTAGGAGGCGAGGGCGAAGCGCAGGCGCTCGGCCAGGGGGAGGTCCCTGTCGAAGCGGTCGAGGAGCCACTCCATGTAGCGCGCACCGGCCCGGATCGACACCTCTGGGTCGCGCAGGTTGCCCTTCACGCCCATGTGGAGCGCCGTGCGCGGCATGATCTGCATCACGCCCACCGCGCCGGCCCAACTGCGCGCCGTCGGGTCGAAGCGCGACTCCTGGAACGCCTGCGCCACCAACAGACGCCAGTCGATGTCGGTGCGCCGGCCCCACGCGCGGAACTGCTCGTCGTAGGGACTGAGCTCGCCGCGCGCCAGGGGCAGCTCGCGGGCCCGCCGCGAGACCTCCTGCGACTCGGAGAAGTACTTGGCCATCAGCACGTTGAAGAAGCGGCTGTCCTCCTGCTCGGCGAGGAAGCGGTCGATCGCCGCGTGCAGTTGCCGAGCCGACGGACGCACCGCCCAGGCCACCGGCAGCGGATCGCCGAGAGGAAAGGCCGACTCCACGTCGTCGCGCCAGGTCAGCTCCACGTCGAGCATGTTCGAGTCGACCACCGTCGCGTCGTACTCCCCCCGGGCGACGCGGTCGATCAGCTCGTCGGCCTCCGTCTCCTCCGACGCTCCGGCGATGTCGAAGCCGGCCTCCTGGGCCAGCTCCCGCAGCTCCGGGTAGAAGCGCGCCGAGCGCTGCACCACCACCGTGTGCCCCGCGAGGTCCCGCGGGCCGGAGATGCCGGCGCCCGCTCGGGTGATCACCAGCTCGCTCACCTGGTTGTAGGGGCGACTGAACCGCACCAGGCGCTGGCGCGCCGGATCGACCGTCATCGAGGCCGCGACCAGGTCGCCGCGGCCGGCCAGCAGGTACTCGGCGAGCTGGCCCGGCTCGCGCGGCACCACCATCTGCACCTTCACCCCCAGCTTGCGCGCGAAGCGGCGGGCCAGCTCGTACTCGAAGCCCATCTCCTCGCCCCGATGGAGGAAGTAGGTCACCGGGTTGTTGCGAGTGAGCACCCGCAGCACGCCGCGGCGGCGAACCTCGTCGAGATCGGCGAGGTACGGCCCGTCCGCCTCCGCCGTCAGCGCCGACTTGGTGAGGAAGCCGTCGAGGGCCTCCTTCATCGCCATGCTGCCCTCGCGCATCGCCCAGGCCACCGGCTGCTCCTGGGTCAGGGCCAGGGCGGCGGCGACGTCGTCGCGGTAGGTGAGCACCGTCTCCAGCAGGTCCTCGTCGGCCACCGTGGCGGCGATCGTGCCCTCGCCCACCCGGTAGATCAGCTGCTCTTCGTCGAGGCCCGGCTCGGCGGTGACCACCTGGAGATCCGGCACCTCCTGCTGCAGCGTCACCATCGTCTCGGGGTAGATGCTGCCGGCCGGCACTACCACCTGCAGGCCGGAGAGGTCGTCCAGGCTGGTGAGCTCGTCGGCGCGGTCGGCCGGCACGACCAGCATCTGCCGCACGTGGTCCACCGGGACCGAGAAGTCGAGCCGATCCTCGAGCCGGTCGCTCGGCCGCAGGCGGGCCACCGCCAGGTCGGCGTGTCCCGCCGCCACCGCCTCGGCCGCCTGCTGCCGGTCGGCCATGGAGTAGAAGACCGGCTCGAGCCCCAGTTCCTCGGCGAAACGGATGGCCTCCCGACGGTCGACGTCCAGCGGCAGGGTGCGCCGCTCGAGGGCTTCGGGGCGCTGCGGCGGCATCATTACGCGCAGGAAGCCCCGGTCGATCACGTCCGGCAGGTCGCCTGTCTCGACGAACGGTTCCGGCCGGTCGGCCCGTGGGCCGGCGCCGCCGCAGCCGGCGGCCAGCAGGAGGAGGGCGGTGGCGAGCAGGGCGGCGGTGGCGACGGGCTGGACGGAGGAGGCGATCGGGGTGCGGGCATCGGCGAGTCTCATGATCGGCCTCCCGGGGCGTGCAAGCATCGTGCGGAAGCGGGCTCGCTGCGGCCTGCGCATGCCTCTTGCAAAACCGTCGGGAAGGCGGAGACCGCCCGCCCGCAGCACCCGAGGAGACCGCATGCAGACCACGCCCCAAGCCCCGACTCCGGCCGGCCGCGCCCGCCCCCACCGCTTCGAAGGTTACGCAGGGGGCCGCGAGGCATTCCTCCTGCTACTCGCCGCCACCCTGCTGCTGGCGAGCCTCGCCGCCTGCAGCGACGGCGGCCGCGAGGACCAGGAGCCGCAGGCCGGCGTGGCCGCCGGCACCGTCGAGCACGGCGAGGAGACGGTGCGGTACTACGACGGGGAGCTCGAGACCGGCGCCGACCAAGCGGGGCCGCTCGCCAGCGCCACGTCACCGGCCACCGGCAGCTCGGTGGTCGAGGTGCTGCTGCGCGACGACGGCATCGCGCTGCCCGAGTCGCTCCCCCAGGGCAAGGTGACCTTCGTCGTCACCAACACCGGCGCCCGCGAGCACAGCCTGGCGATCACCGGCGAGGGGGGCGAGTACGAGTTGGAGACACCCCTCGGCCCGGGAGAGTCGGGCGAAATCGAGCTGGTGCTCGATCCGGGGCTCTACCGCGTGTACTCGCCGGAAGAGGACCGCCGCCTGGAAGGCATGGTGAAGCGGCTGCGGGTCACCCCGTAGCCGCGCCCCGGCCGCCTCCATGTCCCGCGCGCTCCAGCGCCTGCTGTTCGCCCTTCCCAAGCTGCTGCTCGTGCCGTGGGTGGCCCGGCGCCACCGGCCGCGGATCGCTCTCGCCTGGCTGGCGGTGATCCACGGCCTGCCGTGGATCGGACCGTTGCTCTACCTGCTGCTCGGCGACTTCGGCCTGCGCCGGTCGGTGCGCCGCCACGCCCGCATCCGCAAGGAGCTCGAGGAGGGCGACCGGGACCTGGCGCGGGAGGCCGACGGGGCAGGCGACATCGACCGTGCCCGGGAGTCCGGCGAGGACCCCGGCCGACGCGACCCCGATCCGGACGACAGCGGTCTGCGCGAGATGATCCGTCTCACCGAGGGCATCACCACCCGCCGCTTCGGAGGGCTGCCGATCCTCGCCGGCAACCGGGTGGAGCTCGTGATCGACACCGACGACGCGGTGGACCGGCTGGTGGCGGCGATCGACGGTGCCGAGCGCCATGTCCACCTGCTGTTCTTCATCATCAACCCCGACGAGGTGGGCCGCCGCGTCGCCGACGCCCTGGTGCGCGCCGCCCGGCGCGGCGCCCGCTGCCGGGTGCTGGCGGACGAGTACGGGTCCGGCCGCGTGGCCGAGCCGTCGTTCTTCGACTCGCTGGCGCCGGAGCTGCGGCGCGCCGGCGTGGAGGTGCACGGCATCCTGCCGATCCGCCTGGTGCGCCACCCCCTCGCCCGCTTCGACGTGCGCAATCACCGCAAGCTGGCGGTGGTCGACGGCGCCCTCGCCTTCGCCGGCTCGCTCAACCTCCACGCCGGCGGCTTCGCCCTGCCCGGCGGCACCTGGCGCCAGCTCACCGCCATCCTCGACGGCCCGGCGGTCCACCAGCTGCAGCTCCTGTTCGCCGAGGACTGGTACTTCACGACCGGCGAGCTGCTCGACGACGAGGACGTCTTCCCGCCCTGCGCCGCCGTCGGCGACGTCTGGGTGCAGACGGTGCCGGGCGGCCCGAGCTACGAGTCCGACCTGATGGAGCTGCTGGTGATCGGCGCCCTCAACGGAGCCCGTGAGCGGGTGGTGATCACCACGCCCTACTTCGTGCCCACGGACGCGGCGACCATCGCCCTGCGGCTGGCGGCACTGCGCGGCGTGCAAGTGCAGCTCCTGGTGCCGGCGGCGAGCGACCAGTGGGCGGCGGACTGGGCCGGCCGCTCCTTCTTCGGCGAGCTGATGAGCGCCGGCGTCGAGATCTGGTGCCACCGCCGCGGGCTGCTGCACACCAAGGCCGTGTCGGTGGACGACCGCTTCAGCCTGCTCGGCTCGACCAACTTCGACTCCCGGAGCTTCTACATCAACTACGAGCTGAACCTGGTGCTCTACGGCACGCGGGTGACGGCGGACGTCCGCGCCTGCCAGGAGCAGTACCTCGCCGAGGCGACCCGCATCGACCTGGAGGCTTGGCGGCACCGCCCGCAGTGGCGCCAGCTCGCCGAGCACTCGGCGAAGCTGCTGAGCCCGATCCTCTAGGCTGAACCTCGAGGACGCAAGGGGCGGATCGTCGGCTGGAGCTAGAAGCGGAAGGCGAGGCCGCCGAGCAGACGCCGGGAGATCTCCTGGTCGTCGGTGTCGGCGGCCATCCCGGGCAGGGCGCCGCGGGAGAGCTGCATGTTGAGCTGCACCGCGAGATCGGTGGCCATGCCGAGCAGGATGTTGAGATCCTGGGTCAGCATCAGCTCCAGCCGCTCGACCTCGAGCTGGCGCGCCGGCTGGGCGCCGGGCTGTATCGAGGCGAGATCCTGCCGCAGGTGATGGAAGGCGATGAACAGCCCCGTCGACGTGCCGGTGAAGCGGGTGTCGAGGGAGGTCACGAGGTAGCGCACCGCGTTCTCGTAGGACTCGGTGTCGGTGGCGTAGAAGATGCCGCCGCCGCCGCTCGCGAGACTCGATTCGAGCCGCGCCAGGATCTTCGGCGTGATCCGGCGCGTCATGGCGACCTGCAGCTCCGGCAGGGCGTCGCCAGGTACCACGTAGAGGCTCTGGAAGCGGTCCGCCAACTCGTCGCTGAAGTACAGGCGCCGGGTTTCGTCGAACTCCCGGTGCACCGCGCCGATCGACAGGCTCTCGTCCTCGTTGGTCTGGTGGGTCAGCACCAGCTGGTAGCAGGAGTCCTCGCCCTGCTCGCAGTCGTCGCCCTCGCTCGGGCCGAGAAGCATCGGAGCGAAGTCGCGGTACACCAGGGCCGGGTCGGTGGGACCCTCCTCGTGCACCTTCTGGGTCACCGTCGCCGCGGCCTGCCAGGTGGGGGAGAGCTGCACCACCACGCCGCCGCGCGGGCTCAGCGACAGGCTGCCGTCGCGTAGCGTGGTGTAGAGGCCGTACTCCAGCAGCACCGAGGGCTGCACCTGCAGGGCGGCGCGGCCGAACAGGTCCACCTGCTCCTGCTCGGGAGACAGCGGCAGCGGCAGGGGACCGTCGCCGTAGCCGAAGGCCGACTGCCGCTGGCGGTAGCGCAGCCCGGTCTGCAGGCTGGCGCGCTCGGAGAGCTCTGCCGTGTAGGTGCCCTCGACGCGCCAGCTCCGCGACGCCTCGGGAATCGACAGCGGGTCCACCCAGCCATGGCGGTGGAAGTTGCTTTCGCTGGTGTACTGGGCCGAGAAGTCGGAGCGCCCGCGGGCACCGAAGTCGTGGGACACCGACAGGCGGTAGTGCTCGAAGTCGATCGGCTCGGCGTCGGGATCGCGCGCGTCGAGCAGGTGGTTCGAGCGCGACACCACCTGCACCAGGGTGTCGGTGGCATTGGCCAGCTCGAGCGACAGCTCGCTCGCCTCGCCGGTCGCCTGCGCCGTCGCCTGCTCGGCACCGGAGTGGAGCTGCCAGTAGTCGCCCTCGAGCCCGAGCCGCATGCTGCCGAGCTGCCCCTCGATGCCGACGCCGCCGCGGGTCACCTGCCCGGCACCCCCGGCCAGCGGGCCCTCGTCGATGCCGGTCATCGCCCGCATCTCGGCGAGCAGCCGCAGGCCGCCGGCCGGGTCGAGGCCGCCCGCCTGGCGCGCCGCCTCCTCGATCTCCATCACCTGGATCTCCCGCAGCACGTCCGGCGGCACCTGGGAGCGCAGGCTCCAGAAGTCCTCGCCGTCGGTGCCGGAGCGGGCCTCCTCGGAGAGCTCGAGCTCGACGAACTGGTACGCCTCGGCGGTCGAGCGGGTGAGCCGCACGACGCTGGGGACGAAGCCCGGCTTGTGGGCGATGATCTTGTAGAGGCCCGCCGGCAGCGACTCGAACAGGAAGCGGCCCGCCTCGTCGGTGACGGCGCGCTCGAGGTCGAGGTCCGACAGGCGGTAGACGTACACCCGTGCCGCGGACAGCGGCTGCGCGGCGCCGAGGACCTTGCCGGCCACCGCCGCGTGCTCGCGCACCAGCGGGGCCACGCTGCCCGGGGCGGGGCCGATGCTGGCCTTGCCGTTCGCGGCGGCGGCCGGGGCCGCGCCGAGGACCGCGGTGGCGAGGCCGAGGGCGGCGGCGCCGAGCCCCCGACCGAGCCCTCGGGCGCGGCGTGCGCGCGCTCGTCGACCGAAGGCTCCTGTGCCGGGAGCCCGCGGGTCCAGAGGCGCGTTGGGTGAGGTGGCGAACATGAGTTTCCCGTGAATGCCGAGTATAGATTCCCCCGTCCAGCGTGTCAATTTGCCGGCGGCGGGGTGCGCGCCACCGCCACCGCCACCACCGCCGCGGCGCCGGCGCGCCGCAGGCAGCGGGCGGCGGCCTCCAACGTGGCGCCGGTGGTGACCACGTCGTCGACCAGCAACACCCGGCGACCGGCCAGGGCCCGGCGATGCCGCGCCACCGGGGCGAAGGCGTCCGCCACGCTGCGCCGCCGTTGTCGCCGGGCGAGGGCCGTCTGCGG
>DATACC010000121.1:0-1676 GCA_036259255.1 Thermoanaerobaculia bacterium
GCCGACATCGCGGGGAGCGACGAGGTCGCCGCCTCGCTGATCATCGGCGCCTCCTCCGTCATCGGTCGCCGGTTGCTGGTCGACGTGGCGGCCGGGATCGGCCTGACGGACGACGCGCCGGACTACTCGATCACCGTCTCGCTGCCGATCCGCTTCGATCTCCCGCTTCGGTTCTAGCACTACTCCGCCAAGTCAGGGCGGAGTAAACCGAGGCGGTGTTCAGCGGAGGGGGGGCCGCGATGATCACCGCCGACACGAGCTGGCAGGCCGAGTTCGACGCCTGGCTGGCGCCGTTCCTGGCGCGCCTGGGGCGCCTGGGGCGCACGGAGCAGCGCCGCTGGGCACCCGTCTACCTGCAGGGGCTGCTCGGCCCCGGCGAGCGCAAGAGCGTGGAGCCGATGGCGGCCCGGGTGGCGCCCGGCGAGGTCCAGCAGCTGCACCACTTCGTCGCCGCCTCGCCCTGGGCCGTCGCGCCGCTGGAGGAGGAGCTGGTTCGTCAGGCCGAGCGCTTGGTCGGCGGCCCTGATGCCGTGTTGGTCATCGACGACACGGCGCTGGTCAAGCAGGGCCGGCACTCGGTCGGCGTGGCGCGCCAGTACTGCGGCGAGTTGGGCAAGCGGGCGAACTGCCAGGCCCTGGTCTCGCTCACCCTGGCCCGCCGCGAGGTGCCGGTCGGCGTCGGCCTGCGCCTGTTCCTGCCGGAGGCCTGGGCGGGGGATGCCGCGCGCCGCGCCAAGGCGGGCGTGCCGGAGGCCATCCCCGGCCGGCCCAAGTGGCGGATCGCGCTGGATGAGCTGGACCGGGTCAGGGCGGCGGGCGCGACCTTCGGCGGCGTGCTGGCCGACGCCGAGTATGGCAAGGCGGCGGCGTTCCGCGCCGGCCTGTCCGAGCGGGGCCTCACCTGGGCGGTGGGCATCCTGCCGACGCAGAAGGCCTACCCGGCCGCCGTCACAGTCGCGCCGGCGGCGCGGAAGGCGAGCGCCGCCGGGCGGCGGCCCAAGCATCCCGTGCCCTCGGCGGAGAGCCGGAGCGTCGAGGCCATCGTCGCCGCGCTGCCCGAGGCGGCGTTCCGGACCGTCGCGTGGCGGCGCGGCACGAAGGGCGATCTGCGCGCCACCCTCACCGCCGTGCGGGTGCGGGTGGCAGACGGCCCCGTGGCGGCGCGCGGCCAGCACCTGCCGGGCGACGAGGTGTGGCTGGTGTGCGAGCGCCGAAGCGGCGGCGAGCGCAAGTACTACCTGACCGACCACCCCGACGGCGCGCCGCTGGAGGCCTTGGCCGCCCTGATCAAGGCGCGCTGGGTGTGCGAGCAGGCGCACCAGCAGCTGAAGGGGGAGCTCGGCCTCGATCACTTCGAGGGCCGCGGCTGGTCGGGCCTGCACCACCACGCGCTGCTGTGCCTGATCGCCCTGTGCTTCCTCCAGCACCTGCGGCTCGGGGGGAAAACCCACGGCCGGCGGCCCGGGACCGCCGCCGGCGCCGTCGCTGCCGCGGGTGCGGCGGCGCCTCGTCGCGGCCCTGAGCGGCTTCCTGCGCCCCTGCCCGCACTGCCGGCGGCCCGTCCCCTATCCGCTGCGGCTCTGAACGTGGCGGAGTAGTGCTAGAGCGGGTTGAGTTTTGGTCGGCAGAGGGGGTAGGGGGGACGGGCACCCGGTTGAAGAGTGGAGGTGACCATG
>DATACC010000122.1:0-13894 GCA_036259255.1 Thermoanaerobaculia bacterium
CGAGCCGCGCCACCTGCCGCGCCCAGGCCGCCGGTTCCTCGGGCGGCGCGTAGAGGGCGGCGTCGCCGGCCACCTCGCGCAGCACCGGGATGTCCGAGAGGACCAGCGGGATGCCCGCCGCCATCGCCTCCAGCGCCGGCAGGCCGAAGCCCTCGTAGAAGGTGGGGAAGGCGAGGCCGACGGCGCCGCGGTAGAGGGCCTCCAGGCGCTCCGTCTCGACGTAGCCGAGGTGGACCACCCAGCCGCTCGCCTCGCCCTCGCGCAGGCGCTCGGCGAGCCGCTCGCTCTTCCAGCCCACCCGGCCGCAGACGACCAGCCGCGGCAGCTCGTCGCCCGCGGCTCCGCGATGCTGCCCGGCGAGCAGGCGCCAGGCCGCGAGCAGGGTGCCCAGGTTCTTGCGCGGCTCGATGGTGCCCACGAAGAGCACGTAGGGGCCGTCGAGGCCGCTCTCGCCCGCCGCGCGGGCGGCGGTGCCGGCGCCGTCGGACAGGTGGCCCGGGCCGTGGTGGATCGCCAGCACTTGCTCCGGCGTGGCGATGCCGGCCGCGGCCAGCTCGCCGCGCACCGCCCGGCTGGGGGTGACCAGGTAGCGGGCGCGGTAGGCGGTCTGCTCGAGGCGCAGGGACAGGTCGGCCAGGGTCTCCTCGCGCAGGGTCCAGGGGAGCCTTCTCCAGGCGAGGTCGTGGACCGTCGCCACCAGCGCGCCGCGGGCGAGCAGGAAGCGGCGCGGCGGGAAGAAGTTGGGGGCCCACAGCACCCGGTTGCCGTCCGCCGCGATGAGCAGCGGCTCGAGGCGGCGCAGCACGCGGATCAGCGGACCCGCCGGGACCGTGAGGTCCTCCGGGACGACGATGCGCACCGGCTCGAGGGCCGGCCCGGTGGGCAGCGGCTGCACCGGCCCCGGGTCGTTGGGGTCGACGGTCACCGTGGGGCCGTAGAGGCGCAGGCGCAGGTCGTCGCGCCCCGCCAGGTGCACCAGCAGCCGCTCCAGGTACCAGCCGACTCCGGTGAGGCTCTCCCACAGCGGAGTCACGTCCACCGCCACGGTGACCCGCTGCTCGCGGCGACGGTCCGCCATGCGCCGCCACTCGCCGAGGAACCAGCGCAGCGTGTACACCACGCGGTGCGGCTTGCAGCGGGAGAGCAGGCGGCGCGGCAGCGAGCGGGGAGGGGCGGCGTGCGCGGGGTCGCCGACCGCCTCGCTGGCGATCGCCTCGCCGGCGACCGGCGGGGCGGCGGTCGAGGGGCCGGCTCCGGCGTCGTCTCGCGTCGCAGTCCCGGGAGTGGTCGCGGAGCCTTCCGAGGTCGGCGGGGGCGCGGGCATCGCGCGGGAGCCTAGCAGCCCGCCTCGCCGGTTCCGCCGGTGGGAGGCTGCCGGTGCGAGGTCCGGCCCGCGGGCGAAAGAATCCCGGGCTATGCTGCGGGGATGTCGCGCCGCCGGCTCCTCGTCCTCGCCGCCTTGCTGCTGCTGGTCCTCGGTGCCACCGGCCACTGGCTGTATGGGTACGCGCCGCGGCCGCGCGCCGCGCGGCCCGATGCCGACGACCTGCCCGGCCGCATGCTCGCCGGATCGCGCCTGCCGCTGGCCCTGTGGGTGCCCTATCCACACCAGAACCTCGGGGCTCTGGAGCAGGCGGTGGGCGGGTCCGAGGAGCAGCGGCGGTTCGTCGCCGCCGTGGCTCGCCTCGCGCGGCTGCCGGAGCTGTCGCTACCGGGCTTCGGCCCGTTCCCGGCGCCGCCGGCCCGCGAGCTGGCGGCAGTCTCGGACGCCTCCGGCCGCCGCGTCCTGGTGGCCGCCCGCACCTACCCGACGATCGCCGTCGTCGCCCGCCTCGCCGGCAAGCTGGCCGGCAACCCGTGGCTCGGCGGCGGAGAGGTGGAGGCCTTCGGCGGCCCCGCCCGGGTGACCTGGGATGGCACCCTGTGGACCGTCGGCAACGTCTCGCCGCAGGAGGTCCTCGCCGAGCCGCCGCGACCGGGCTCTGCGCCCGCGGAACCGGCCGGCGAGGCGCCCGAGGCCCTGGTCGTCCTGCGCTTGGCGGAGCCGATGTCGTTCCTGCCCGCCGGCACCCACCGCCTGCGCCCCGTCCCCCACGGGCTGGAGATCTCCGCCGCGACCGCCGAGCGCCCCGCCGCCGCCCCCCCCGCCGTCCAGCTCCTCACCGAGGCGGCCGAGATCGCCGGCGCCTCGCTGGTCGCCGTCTCCGGCGCCGGCGGCCCCCTGGGCGACTCCCGCGGCGGCTTCGCCCTGTTCGGCGGCCTCGGCATGACGCCCCAGGCGGCGGTGTGGTTCCGCCCCGGCGCGCGCCGCTTCCCGCTGCCCGGCGAGGGACTGATCGACCGCCTCCTCGGGCGCGACGACGAGCCCCCGGCCGAGCGGGGGAATGCGACCCGCTGGTCGGTCGTTGCAACGGGCCGCGACGCGGAGGAGCGGGCGGCCGTGCTGACGCCGTCGGTTTCCCGCCTGGCGCGCTCGATGGCGGTGGCGGTGGTCACCGAGCCCGTGGCGGCCCTCGAGGCGATCGACGCCTCGGCGGATCTCGCCGGCGCGCTGCCGCTGGTGCCTCGCGGTGAGGTGCGCCGCCTGCGCGACTGGCGCACGGTGCTCACGCCGCTCGCCCGCTACCGCCATGCCAGCTTCGCCGCCGCCCCCGGCAGGGGGCTGCTGTGGCTGCGGCTCGAGGAGCGGAGCGCAGCAGACCATTGATTCTCGCGCCTGCCTGGCGTATCCTCATCGTTCGGCCCGAACCGCAAGGTGCCGTCGATCTTTACAGCCGCCGAGCTTCGACCGCCATGCAGATCCAACTCACCCGCGTCCGCACCGAGCCGTTCACCTGGCAGGAGACGCTGGAGGTGTCGCCCGAGTCGCTGGGCTTCCCGGAGCTGCTGGCCCTGGGGCCGATCCGCTGGAGCGGCCGGGTGAGCTTCGCCGATCCCGGCTTCTACCTGGCCGGCCGGCTGCGCTACGAGCAGACGCTGGCCTGCGACCGCTGCCTCGCCCGCTTCACCGAGACGGTGGACGAGCCGGTGGAGGCGCTGCTGCTGGTCGACGAGCCGCAGGTGCGCGACGGCGAGCGGGAGCTGGACGAGGAGGACCTGGGGGTGATCCACCTGCAGGGCGAGCGTTTCGACACCCGTCCGCTGGTGCTGGAGAACCTGCAGCTCAACCTGCCGATGAAGCCGGTGTGCCGGCCCGACTGCGCCGGCCTGTGCCCGCACTGCGGCGCCGATCGCAACACGGTGAAGTGCGATTGCAAGACGGACCGGGTGGACCCGCGCTGGGCCGCCCTCGAGAAGCTCGAGCTGGGCTCCTAGCCCGCCCCGAGCGAGCCCCCTGAACGTGCCGGACGCCGCTGGCGGCGCCCGCTGAAGCGAAGGACGAGACGATGCCGAATCCGAAGCGACGCCACTCGAAGGCCCGCCGCGACCGCCGCCGGGCCCACGACGCCCTGGCCCGCCCCGCCATGTCGAGCTGCCAGGAGTGCGGCGAGACCAAGCAGCCGCACCGCGCCTGCCCGCACTGTGGCAGCTATCGCGGCCGCCAGGTCATCGAGCCGAAACAGACCTTCTAGCGAGCCCTCGGGCTTCCGCCTGCTAACATCCGTCGCCGCAACCCTGGCGGCGGCGGAGCGATCCGCGTGCACCGTCCGACGGCCGGCGCAGGCGAATGCCCTCGCACGCCCGGGCGGCTGCGGCGCGAGCCGCAGGCCGGCAGCCACGAGCCCCAGGAGGCCGCACCACCCGCATGCACATCGCCGTCGACGCCATGGGAGGAGACCACGCGCCGCGGGCCGCCGTGGAGGGTGCCTGGCGGGCCGTGACGGAGGACGGTGCGCGGGTGCTGCTGGTGGGGCGCCGCGAGGCGGTGGTCACGGAGCTCGCCCGCCTCGCCCCCGGCCCGCCGCCGCCGGGCCTGGAGATCGTCCACGCCGAGGAGGTGGTGGGCATGGACGAGCCGGCGATCACCCCCATCCGCCGCAAGCGCGCCAGCTCGGTGCGCCTGTGTGCCGAGCTGGTGCGCGAGGGCCGCGCCGCCGCCATGGTGACGGCGGGCAACACCGGTGCCGCGATGATCGTCGCCAAGATGGTCATCGGCACCCTGCCGGGGGTCGATCGCCCGGCGCTCGCCGCCGTGCTGCCCAACGACGGCGGCCGCACCGTGCTGCTCGACGTCGGCGCCAACGTCGAGTCGAAGCCCTCCCACCTGCGCCAGTTCGCCGTCATGGGGCACTTCTACGCCCAGGAGGTGATCGGCACCCGCGCGCCGCGCATCGGCCTGCTGTCGATCGGCGAGGAGGAGGGCAAGGGGACCGACACCACCCGCGAGGTGTTCAAGGTGCTCAAGACCACCGGCCTCAACTTCGTCGGCAACGTCGAGGGCAGCGACGTCTTCAACGGCGCCGTCGACGTGGTGGTGTGCGACGGCTTCGTGGGCAACGTGCTGCTCAAGGGCGCCGAGGCGGTGGCCCAGCTGCTCGGCCGCATGCTGCGCGAGGAGCTCGCGGTGAGCGCCCGCACCCGCCTCGGCTATCTCGCCGCCCGCCCCGCCTTCGACGCCCTGCGCCGCCGCACCGACTACCGCGAGTACGGCGCCGCCACCCTGCTCGGCGTGGAGTCCGGCTGCTTCATCGGCCACGGGCGCTCCAACGCCCGCGCCATCCAGAGCTCGGTGCGCCGGGCCGTGGAGTTCGCCACCGCCGAGCTCGCCGCCAAGATCCGCGACAAGGTGGCGGTGCTGCACAGCGAGGAGGAGCGCCTGCTCGGAGCTCCGCAGGCGATCTCGGGGCAGGCGGTCTCCGGGTGAGGCAATTGCATGGGACGGCGTCGATGATCCGCACCGCGTTCGTGTTTCCCGGACAGGGCTCCCAGAAGGCCGGCATGGGCCGGGCCTGGGCGGAGGCGTCGCCGGAGGCCCGGCGCACCTTCGAGGAGGCCGACGACGCCGTCGGGTTCCACCTGTCGCGGCTGTGCTGGGAGGGGCCGGAGGACGAGCTGCTGCCGACCGCCAACCAGCAGCCGGCGATCCTCGCCACCTCCGTGGCGATCCTGCGCGGGCTGGCCGCGGCGCGCCCGGAGCTGGCGCCGGTGGCGGTGGCCGGCCACAGCCTGGGGGAGTACTCGGCCCTGGTGGCCGCCGGCGCCCTGGAGCTGGCCGACGCCGTGCGCCTGGTACGCCGCCGTGGCGAGCTGATGCAGCAGGCCGTGCCGCCGGGAGTCGGGGCGATGGCGGCGATCCTCGGCATGGACGCCGAGGAGGTGACCGCCGTGGTCGCCGACGCCGCCGCCCCCGGCGAGACCTGCGCGGTGGCCAACCGGAACGCGCCGGGGCAGACGGTGATCGCCGGCCACACCGCCGCCGTCGAGCGGGCGGTGGCGCTGGCCACCGAGCGGGGGGCCCGCAAGGCTCGCACCCTGCCGGTCTCGGCACCGTTCCACTCGCCGCTGATGGCGCCGGCCCGCGACGGCATGCGTCCCGAGCTCGCGGCGGTCGCCTTCGCCGACCCGGCGGTGCCCGTGGTGGTCAACGTCGACGCCGCCCCGGTGGCCGACGGCAGCGCCCTGCGCGAGGCCCTGGTGCGCCAGATCGACAGCCCGGTGCGCTGGGTCGAGTCGGTGGAGCGGCTGACCGGCGCGCTGGGGGTGGCGCTGCTCGTCGAGGTGGGCCCCGGCAACGTGCTCTCGGGGCTCAACCGGCGCATCGCACCGGCGGCGAAGTCACTCAGCGTCGCCGAGCCCGCCGGTCTCGACAAGCTCGACGAGGCGCTGGCCGCCCTCGCTGCGGCCGGCCACCAGGATGCCGGCACCGGCAACGAGGAGGAGGGGAGCTGATGTTTCGCATCGACGGCAGAACGGCGTTGGTCACCGGCGCCTCGCAGGGGATCGGCGCCGCCGCGGCCAAGGCGCTGGCGGCGCGCGGCGCGCGGGTGGTGCTGGCGGCGCGCACGGCCGAGCGCCTGGAGGCGGTGGCCGGCGAGATCACTGCGGCCGGCGGCCGGGCCCACGTGCTGGAGCTCGACGTGGCGCGGCCGGAGAGCTTCGGCGAGCGGCTGGCCACCTTGCCGGAGGAGGTCGCGGCCATCGACGTGCTGGTCAACAACGCCGGCATCACCGCCGACAACCTGCTCGCCCGCATGAGCCTGGAGGATTGGCGGCGGGTGCTGGAGGTCAACCTCACCGGCGCCTTCGCCCTGACCAAGGAGATGCTGCGCGGCATGATGCGGCGGCGCTGGGGGCGGGTGATCAACGTCTCCTCGGTGGTCGGCATGATGGGCAACGCCGGGCAGGCCAACTATGCTGCCTCGAAGGCCGGGCTGATCGGATTGACCAAGTCGCTCGCCCGCGAGCTGGGCAGCCGCAGCATCACCGTCAACGTGGTGGCGCCCGGCTACGTCGCCACCGCCATGACCGACCGGCTCGGCGAGTCCGCCGCCAAGGAGCTGCAGCAGGCCATCGCCCTGCGCCGCCTGGGCACGGTGGACGACGTGGCGGCGGCGATCGTCTACCTGGCGAGCGAGGAGGCCGGCTACGTGACCGGCCACGTGCTCAACGTCTCCGGCGGCCTCTACATCTGACCGGGCTAGAATCAGACGCTTGGACGCCACCCGACCCCTGGAGTTGGCGCTCGGGCACCCATGTGCTAGAACCGCGCGGTTCCGTGTGACGCATCAGACAAGGAGGGATTTCCCGTGGCTACCGAAGAGAGGGTCAAGAGCATCATCGTGGAGCAGCTCGGCGTGGACGAGTCGGAGGTGACGATGGATGCCAGCTTCACCGACGATCTCGGCGCCGACTCGCTCGACATCGTGGAGCTGGTGATGGCATTCGAGGAGGAGTTCGGCATCGAGATCCCGGACGAGGACGCGGAGAAGATCTCCACCGTGCGCGACGCCGTCAGCTACATCGACGAGCACGCCGGGGAAGAGAACTAGGCGCGCCGCGGGTCCAGCTTGCGAACCTCCACGCGCCGCCGCGTCGCCGTCACCGGCATCGGTCTCGTCACCCCCCTGGGCGTCGGCACGGAGCCGACCTGGGAGGGGCTCGTGGCCGGTCGCAGCGGGATCGGTCCGATCACCCGTTTCGACGCCTCCGAGTACCCGAGCCGCATCGCCGGGGAGGTCGAGGGCTTCGACCCCACCCGGTGGGTGGACAAGAAGGACGTCAAGAAGGGCGATCTGTTCATCCACTTCGCCCTCGCGGCGTCGCAGTTCGCCGTCGACGACGCCGGCCTCGAGGTCGGCCCCGACGAGGCCGGCCGCGCCGGCGTCCTGATCGGCTCCGGCATCGGTGGCCTGCCGCTGATCGAGACGATGCACAAGACCCTGCTCGAGCGCGGCCCGAGCCGGGTGTCGCCGTTCTTCATCCCGGGCCTGATCGTCAACATGGCGGCCGGCCAGGTGTCGATCCGCTACGGAATGCGCGGGCCCAACTCGGCGGTGTGCACCGCCTGCACCACCGGGCTCCACGCGGTGGGCGATGCCTTCCGGCTGATCCAGCAGGGCGACGCCGACGTGATGCTGGCCGGCGGCACCGAGGGGGTGACGACGCCGTTGTGCATCGCCGGCTTCGCCGCCATGCGGGCGCTGTCGACCCACCGCAACGACGATCCCCAGCGCGCCTCGCGGCCGTGGGACCGGGACCGGGACGGCTTCGTGATCGGCGAGGGCGCCGGGCTGTTGGTGCTCGAGGAGCTCGAGCGGGCCGAGCGCCGCGGCGCGCCGATCTACGCCGAGATCATGGGCTACGGCATGAGCGCCGACGCCTACCACATGTCGGCGCCCCACCCCGAGGGCGACGGCGCCGTGCTGGCGATGGAGAAGGCGCTGGCCGACGCCGGCCTGGAGCCGGAGAGCATCGGCTACATCAACGCCCACGGCACCTCGACGCCGCTCGGCGACCTCGCCGAGGTCAAGGCGGTGCACCGGGTGTTCGGCGAGCACGCCCACAACCTGGCGATCTCGTCGACCAAGTCGATGACCGGGCACCTGCTGGGTGCCGCTGGCGGCCTGGAGGCGGGAATCCTGGCGCTGGCGCTGCACCACCAGGTGCTGCCGCCCACCATCAACCTCGACGAGCCGGGCGAGGGCTGCGATCTCGACTTCGTGCCCCACCAGGCGCGGCCGATGGATCTTGAGGTGGCGCTCACCAACTCCTTCGGCTTCGGCGGTACCAACGGCACGCTGGTGATGCGCCGCTTCTCAGGCTAGGCCGGCAGCATGAAGAGCGGACCGGAGGCGCTCGACCTGCTGCGGTCCGCGAACCGGGTGGGCTACCTGTTGCCGGGCGGATCGGCGCGCTGCGTGTTCCAGGTTGGTGTGATCGAGGAGCTCGCCGCCCTCGGCGTGCGCCCGTCGATGCTGGTGGGGGTCTCCGGCGGTGCCTGGAACGCGGCGGCGGTGGCGGCGGGCAAGGGCCACCGGCTGCGCCACTACTGGCGCTGCTTCACGCGGCTGCCGCGGGTCGCGCTCGCCAACCTGGTGCGCGAGGGCTCGCCGTTCCTCTTCGCCGAGCTCCACCGCCGCACCTTCGCCACCTACGTCGGCGCCGCGGCGCTGCGCGCGCCCTCGGCCCTGCCGCTGTGGGTCGGAGTGACGCGGCTTCGCGACGGCGAGCCGCTGCTCGTCTCGCCTCGCGAGGTGGACGAGCCGCTCCAGCTCCTGCTCGCCTCCAACTACCTGCCGCCCTTCTACACGCTGCCGCCGCGCATCCTCGGCCAGCGCTGCGGCGACGGTGCGCTGTCGGACAACCTGCCCTACGAGAAGCTGTTCGCCGCCGGCTGCGACGCCGTGGTGATCGCCGCCGCCCGCGGCGAGAGCGATGGCGAGCTGGCCCGCAGCCTGGTCGACCGTCAGCACGTGATCGATCCGCGCTACGCCGAGCGCACCGTGGTGATCCGCCCGCGCCACCGGCTGCCGATCTCGTTCACCGAGACCGACTGGGGTGCGCTGGTCGGCGCCATCGAGATCGGCCGCCTGCGCACCCGCGAGGTGCTGCTCGGCGAGCGCCACGGCGCCACCGACGCCCGCGGCGAGGTCCACCGGGCCGGCTACCTGCTGGCGCGCCTGGTGGATCTCTACGCCCGGTCCCGCCGGGCCCGCCGCGGGGGGCCACGGCGCGCGCCGCTCAGGCGCCCGTGAGGGTGCGGGCCGGGTCCACCCGCGTGGCGCGGCGGGCCGGCACCAGGCTCGCCGCCCCGCCCACCGCCAGCAGGATCGCCGCCACGGCGGCGAAGGTCGCCGGGTCGCCCGGCGCCACGCCGTAGAGCACGGCCTCCAGCAGGCCGCCACCGGCCACCGCCGCGGCGCCGCCGAGCACGATCCCGACCGCCAGCGGCGCCAGCGCCTGGCGCAGGATCATGCCGAGCACCTGGCGCGCGTCGGCACCGAGGGCCATGCGCACCCCCACCTCGTAGCGCCGCTGCTCCACCAGCCACGCGATGGTGCCGTAGATGCCGACCGCCGCCAGGAGCAGCCCGAGGCCGCCGAGCAACGTCAGCAGCAGCGCCATGAAGCGCCCCGGGGCCAGCGCCTCCTCCAGGCGATCGTCGAGGGTCGCCACGTCGTAGATCGGCAGCTCCGGGTCGACCGCCTGCACCCGCTCGCGCAGCGGCTCCACCAGGGTCGCCGGATCGCCCCCGGTGCGGGCGACGATCACCATGGTGCGCTGCAGCCAGGCGAAGACCTCCGGCGGTGCCTGGGACAGCGGCACGTAGAACTGGGGTGGCGGCTCGTCGAGCAGCGCGCCGCCGCGCACGTCCGGCATCACCCCGACGATGGTGCGCCAGCGCGTGGGATCGTCCTCGGCGGCGCAGCACGCCACCTGCCGGCCCACGGCCGGTCCGCCCGGGTAGAGCTGCCGGGCGGCGGTCTCGTTGACCAGCACCACCGGAGGGCCGCCGGCACGGTCGGCGGTGGTCAGCATGCGTCCGGCGACCGGCTCCAGGCCGAGGGTCTCGAAGTAGCTGGGGGTGACCAGCCGCATGTCCGACTGCACCAGCTCGTGGGGCTGCAGCTTGCGGCCCTCGGGCTGCAGGCCGTTGCTGATGCTGCCGCCGCCCAGCGGCACCTGGTTGGCGAGGGTCGCCGTGGTGACGCCCGGCAGCGACTCCACCTCCTCGAGCAGGCGCTCGAACGCGGCCACGGCAGCCGCCGGCTCGCCGTAGCGCGCCTCCGGCAGGCTGAGGCGCGCGGTGAGCAGGTGGGCGGTGTCGAGGCCGAGGTCGATCTCCGACATCGCCCGGCCGCTGCGCACCAGCAGCCCGGCACCCACCAGGAGCAGCAGCGCGAGGGCCACCTCCACCGCCACCAGGGCGTGGCGGCCGAGGCCCCGGGCGGCCGTGCGGCTGCCGCGGCCGCCCTCGAGCAGCGCCTCCACCGGGCGCACGCCGGAGGCGCGCAGCGCCGGCACCAGCCCGGCGAGAACGCAGGCCACCGCCGCCAGGGCCAGGGCGAACAGCAGCACCGGGCCGTCGAGCTCGGCCTGCCCCAGGCGCGGCACGCCGGTCGGCGCGAGGCGCACCAGGAGCGGCAGCAGCAGATGGGCGAGGAGCAGGCCGACGGCGGCCCCGGCGAGCGCCAGCACCAGGCTCTCGGCGAGGAGCTGCCGCACCAGGCGCGTCCGGGAGCCGCCGAGCGCCGTGCGCACCGCCATCTCCTTGCGCCGCGTCGCGCCCCGCACCAGCAGCAGGTTGGCGACGTTGACGCAGCCGATCAACAGCACCAGCGCGACGGCGCCGAAGAGCACCAGCAGGCGCGGCCGATGGTCCTCCACCAGGACGTCGAGGACCGGCTCCACCAGGGGATCGAGGTCCCGCTGCGGGTCGTGGGCGGCGGCGTCGAGGCGCCCGGCGACGGCGCGCAGGTCCTCCTGGGCGCTGCCCACCGAGTGGCCGGGCGCGAGGCGGCCGAAGACCAGCAGGCTGTGGCCGTCGTACTCCGCCATCTGGGCGGGGGTGAGGCGCAGGGGCACCCACAGCTCCTCGTCCTCG
This sequence comes from Thermoanaerobaculia bacterium, assembly GCA_036259255.1. Taxonomy (GTDB): domain Bacteria; phylum Acidobacteriota; class Thermoanaerobaculia; order Multivoradales; family JBCCEF01; genus DATACC01. The sequence continues at coordinate 10,985 of DATACC010000122.1, forward strand.
CCGGTCATCGCGAAGCGGGCGGGCATGACGCCGACGATCGTGTGGGGCACTCCGCCGAGCCGAAGCTCCGTCCCCACGACGTCCGGGTCTCCCCCGAAGCGCCGCTGCCACAGGCGGTGGGAGAGCACCGTCACCGGGGGAGCGCCGGGCTGGTCGTCGGCCGCCGTGAACACCCGTCCGCGCTCCGGCGGTACGGCGAAGACGCGGAAGTACTCCGCGCTCACGGTCTGTCCGAGCACCCGTTCCGGCGCCTCCTCGTCGGCCAGGTTGAAGCTCGCCGACCGGGTGGCGGTGAGCGCGGTGAAGGCGCGGCTGTGCTGCCGCCAGTCGTGGAAGTTGCCCGCCGAAGCCGCGCCCCGTCCCCAGGGCGCGCCCTCGAAGACGAAGACCACGCGCTGGGGATCGGGATAGGGCAGCGGCTCCAGCACCACGGCGCGCAGGATGCCGAAGAGCGCGGTGGTGGCGCCGATGCCCACCGCCAGCGTGAGCACCGCCAGGGTGAAGAAACCGGGACTGCGGGCGAGCTGGCGGCCGGCCGCGGCGAGATCCCGGCCGGTGGCGGCGAGGCCGCCGGCGAGCCCGGCGGCGAGCACGCGTCGGCGGTCGATGCGGCGGCACTCGCTGCGCACCCGTTGCAGGTCGCCGAAGCGGCGCAGCGCCTCGGCCCGGGCGGCGTCCGGCTCCCAGCCGTCGGCCACCAGCTCTTCGCTGCACGTCTCCAGGTGGAAGCGGACCTCCTCGTCCAGGTCCCGGCGGCTGGCCTGCTGCGACAGCGGCCAGCGGAAGGCGCGGCGCACCCCGTGGGGCAGTCCCACCCTCAGGCCTCCGCCGGCAGCAGCACCTGGTCCACCGCGTCGCGGTAGCGGCGCCAGGCGTCGACCTCGGCGGCCAGGTGGCGGCGGCCGGCGGCGGTGAGCTGGTAGTAGCGGGCGCGACGGTTGTTCTCCGACAGGCCCCACTCCGAGCCCACCAGGCCGCGCTGCTCGAGGCGGTGGAGCGCCGGGTAGAGGGCGCCCTCCTCGACGACCAGCTCCTCACCGCTCCTCCGCCGCAGCACCCCGGCCACGCCGTAGCCGTGGAGGGGGCCCCAGGTCAGCGCCTGCAGCACCAGCATGTCCAGCGTTCCCCGCACCAGCTCCAGCCCCGACTGCGTCATCGCAACGTCTCCTTTCCCTCAGATCTCTAGGGGAGAAGAGACTACGGTAGATTCCCCTAAGGTGTCTAGGGGTCGGGCGTCCCCAGGGCGAAGAGGGCCGCCCGGGGATCGCGGTGGAGGAGCCGGAAGGAGCCTTCGGCGACGAGAGGCTCGACGTGCCGCGGCGTGGCGTACGGCTCGACGAGCAGCAGGTGGGTGGCGCCGAGCGCCGCGAGCTCCCGCCGCAGGCGATCCGGCGCGCCGAGCAGCGGCAGGAAGCGCGCGTAGCGCCCCGGACCGAGATCGCTGCCCAGCAGGCGGCACGGCGAGTCGTACTGGAGCTGTCCGCCGCGCAGGGCGTAGACGGTGCACCCGCGGCCGGTGGTGCCCGCGGCGCCGAGGTGTCGCAGGGGCCGGTAGCCGGGAAGGCGCCGGGCCAGGTAGGCGTCGCGGGCGGCCGGCGTCGTCGGCGGCGGTCCCTGCACCGCCAGGCGGTGGGTGGCGTAGGCCGCGCCGGGGGCCGCCAGCACCAGCAGCAGGGCGGCCAGGGCGAGCGGCGACCGCGCCCAGGCCCCGTCCCCGGGCAGGGTCAGCGGCCGGGCGAGGCCCGCTCCCAGCAGCGGCGAGAGGAGGGCCACCGCCGGAAACAGGTAGCGCGGGTCGCGCCCGGTGGAGAACCACAGCAGGCCGTAGGGCACCACGGCCGCGGCGGCAAGCAGCAGCCCGCGCCGCCGCACTCCCGGCAGCAGCACCAGGGGCGCGGCGAGGAGCAGGGCCGGGTGGAACGGCGGCGGCCCCCACTCGGGTCCCGGCCGCAAGGTGAGGCGGGCCGGCAGCTCCAGCAGGCCGACCACCGCGCCGGCCAGCCGGCCGCGCGACGGGTCGGCGGCGCGGTCGAGCTGGGTGAGGCGTGGCCGCGGAGCCGGTGCGGTACCGGGCGGATCGCCCTCGGGTGTCCGGTCCACCGCCCGCTCGATGTCCTCGATCGCCCACGGGCTGTACCCGAACACCTGCGGCAGGAGGGGGAACACCGGGTTGCCGGTGAGGCGGGCCAGGTGGATGTAGGTGGGCCCCGCCGCGAGCAGCGCCACCAACGCCAGGAGTGCCACGGACGGCAGCGTTCCGGCCTGCATCGTCCTGGTCCCGCGATCCATCGTCCCGGGTGGCCGGCGCCGCCGCCGGGGCCGCCAGGGACCCACCGCCAGCAGGGCGTAGGAAAGCGCGAGCAGCAGGAAGACCAAGCCGTGGTACTTGATGCCCGCCGCCGTGCCGGCGAGCAGGCCCGCCACCGCCAGCCAGTGGGTCCCGGAGCCACCGCGGACTTCGTCCGCCGTGCCCTCCCGTTGACCTTCCCGCCGAGTCTCTCCCGGCAGGCCATCCACCTCCCCGGTGTCGCGGCGCCGCTCCTCCCGGGCGAGATCGATGGCCGCGAAGGCGCCGACGACGAACAACGCCAGTGCCGTGTCGACGAAGGCGGCCGTGCCGTAGAGCACCACGTAGGGGTGGCCGAGCCAGAGCCCGGCGGCTGCGGCGCCGGCCGCCGGCCCGGCGTGCCGCGCGGCGATCCCCGCCACCAGCACGGCGACGAGCAGCGTCTCGGCGAGCACCATCGCGGTCACCCCGCCCTCGCCTCCCCAGGCGAGCAGCGGTCCCCACGCCAGCTCCTGGAGCTGAGGCAAGGTGGGGAAGCGCAGGTCCGCGAGGAAGGGCAGTCCGCCGGTGTCGAGGAAGGCGCGGGTGTAGGGCAGGTGGTAGGCGCTGTCGTCGTCGAGGCG
>DATACC010000123.1:0-15004 GCA_036259255.1 Thermoanaerobaculia bacterium
GCCGCCACCCCACCCCCGCCCTCCCCGCCGCCATACAGCCGCCGGGCCGCCGGCAGCGGGTCGCCGGCGAGCACCCACGGGGGCAGGCCCGACGCCGCCGGCTCCGGTGCCATGGGGCTGGCGTACGGGTCGTGGGGATCGAGGTAGTGGACGTAGAGGAAGAACGGTTCCGGCAGGAGGGCCAGCAGGTCCGCCGCGCGGCGGGTGACGCAGCGCCCGTCCTGCCAGGTGCAGCCCTCGAGGAACAGGTCGAACCCGCGCCCGAAGCCGCCGGCGCGGTTGATGGCGCTGGGGGAGGCGCGCACCACCGGGCTGGCGGAGACCGCCGCCGTGCGATAGCCGGCCCGCCGCAGCGCCTCCGGCAGGGTGGCGACCGGCGCCGGGATGCCGAGGTGACCGAAGGGCTGGTCGAGGAAGCGGACCGGATGACGGCCGGTGAGCAGGGCGTTGACGGAGGGGAAGGTGCAGGGGGCGAGGGTGCGCGCCTGCTCGAAGAGCGCCGCGCCGGCGGCGAAGCGGTCGAGGTGGGGGGTGGCGGCGCCGGTGCCGCCGTAGGCGCCGAGGTGGTCGGCGCGCAGGGCATCGACGACCACGAGCACCAGGTTCGGGGGGCGGGGTTCCGGGGGCGCCGACTCCCGGGCTCCTTCACAGGCGGCGAGGGCCGCGGCGAAGAGGGCTGCGACGAGGGTGCGGCTCACGGCTGCGCCGTTCAGTCCCGTTGGTGGGCGAGGAACTCGCGCCCGAGCAGGCCGCGCAGCTCGGCCAGCTCCTCGGGGCGCGCCTCGCCCTTGCACGCCTCGGCGATGATGACGTGGGGCAGGTCGTCGTCGTCCTCGTAGGTAGCGTGGCGCTCGATGCCGCGGAACAGGTCCTCGGAGCTCTCGCCCCAGCGGCACCAGCGGATCTCGTCGAAGCCGCAGGCGGCCAGCGCGCGGCCGAGGATCTCGCGGTTCCACAGGAAGCGGTGGCGCCAGCCGTGGAAGGCGCGGTTGATCATCACCGCGCGCTCCACCTTCTCGGCCGCCGGGGCGCCCAGCCGGTAGTGGGTGGACCACACCCAGTCGAGGTTCGGCGTCGACAGCCGCAGCCAGCCGCCCGGAGCGAGCACGCGGTGGCACTCGGCGAGGAAGTCGATCGCCTTGTCGACCGGCAGGTGCTCCAGGAAGTGCTCGGCGTAGACGGCCTCGAGATCGGTGAACTGGAGGCCCTGGGTGGCGTCGGCCACCACGTCGACTCCCGGCAGGTCCTGGATGTCGAGGTTGATCCACCCCTCCATCCGCTCCCGCCCGGCCCCGACGTGCAGCCGCCGCGAGGCGAGCGGCGACGGAGCGGACGCGGCGGCAGGGGCGGCGGAGCGGCGGCGGAACCAGGGCATGCGAGGCGGGAGTCTACTACCTGTCGGCCAGGGTCGCGGGGCCCCGGGTTGGCGGGGCGGGAGGCCTCGAATCGATCTCCCGCGCGAGACGCCGCCGGCGCGAGACGGTATGATCGGGAGCTGGAGGAGGATGTGATGTTTGCGATCGAGGAGATCCTGGCGCGCGAGGTCCTGGACTCGCGTGGAAATCCCACCCTGGAGGTGGACTGCGTTCTCGACAGCGGCGCCGGCGGACGGGCGGCCGTGCCGTCGGGGGCATCGACCGGACAGCGCGAGGCGCTGGAGCTGCGCGACGGCGGCAAGCGCTACGGCGGCAAGGGCGTGCTCCAGGCCATCGAGAACGTGCGCGAGGTGATCGCCCCCGAGCTCGCCGGCTGCGACGCCCGCGATCAGGCCCTGCTCGACCGCCTGATGATCGAGCTCGACGGCACGCCGAACAAGGCCCGCCTCGGCGCCAACGCGATCCTCGGCGTGTCGCTGGCCGTCGCCCGCGCCGCCGCCGACGCCGCCGGCCTGCCCTTCTACTCCTACCTGGGCGGCCCCGCCGCCACCGTGCTGCCGGTGCCGATGCTCAACGTCCTGAACGGCGGCGCCCACGCCGACAACTCCGTCGACGTGCAGGAGTTCATGGTCGTGCCCCTCGCCTTCGCCAGCTTCGGCGAGGCGCTGCGCGCCGGCGCCGAGGTCTACCACGCGCTCAAGGGCGTGCTCCGCGGCCGGGGACTGTCGACCGGCGTCGGCGACGAGGGCGGCTTCGCCCCGAACCTCGCCAGCAACCGCGAGGCCCTCGACCTGCTGGTGTCGGCCATCGAGAAGGCCGGCTACGAGCCCGGCGGCCAGATCGCGCTGGCCCTGGACGTCGCCGCCAGCGAGCTGGTGGAGAGCCGCCGCGGCAAGAAGGTGGCGGCCTATGCGCTCGCCGGGGAAGGCCGGACCGGGGTGTCCAGCAGCGACCTGGTCGACTGGTACGAGGAGTTGGTGGAGGCCTACCCGCTGATCTCCATCGAGGACGGCCTGGCCGAGGACGACCACGCCGGCTGGCAGGAGCTGACCCGCCGCCTCGGCGACCGCGTCCAGCTCGTCGGCGACGACCTGTTCGTGACCAACCCGCAGATCCTCGCCGAGGGCATCGCCGACGGGATGGCCAACGCCCTGCTGGTGAAGCTCAACCAGATCGGCACCCTCACCGAGACCCTGGCCGCCGTCGAGCTGGCAAAGACCAACAGCTACGCCAACGTCATCTCCCACCGCTCCGGCGAGACCCGCGACACCACCATCGCCGATCTCGCCGTGGCCACCCGCGCCGGTCAGATCAAGACCGGCGCCCCCTGCCGCAGCGACCGGGTGGAGAAGTACAACCGCCTGCTGCGCATCGAGGAGGAGCTGGGCGGGGCCGCCTTCTACCCGGGGGCGGCGTCGTTCCCCCGCTGGCGGGGGTAGACGGCCCCGGCGGTCCGCGCGACGATGCCGGCGACCAACACAGCGCGTCCGGTGCCGCCCCGCGGACGCTCGCGTCCGATCCCGCCGCTGGCCGCCGCCGCCGTGGTGCTGCTGCTGGCCCTGCTGGCGGTCACCGGCTTCAAGACCTGGCGCGACCTGCGCGCCGCCGAGCGCCGCGAGGCCGAGCTGGCCGCCGCCATCGCCACCACCCGCACCGAGATCCGCGCCCTCGAGCGCAGCATCGAGCGCCTGCGCCACGACCCGGCCACCCTGGAGCGGGTCGCCCGCGAGGAGCTGCGCATGGTGTACCCCGGCGAGGTGACGGTGGTGCTGCCGCGCAGCGTGCCCCCACCTCCCCCGTCCCCGCCTCCGGCGGCCCCGGCCGCGGCGGCCGCTGCCTCCCGGTCCCCGGCCGCGCTGTCCCGCTCCCCCGGTACCGCCGCACCCTAAGGGTGGCCCCGGCACCGCGCCGGGGAAGGTCCTTTCGTCTGTCATGAATCGCCAGGGGAACCCATGAGCCTGCACGAACTCATCGTCCACGATCTGCTCGGCGTCGGCTTCGGGCCCGCCAACATGGCCCTCGGCGTGCTGCTGCAGGAGGAGCAGGAGGCGGGCGGCGCCACCCCTTCGCGCCTGTTCCTCGAGGCGCGGTCCGAGCCGTGCTGGCATCCGGGCATGCTGCTCGACGGGTCGCTGATCCAGATCACCGTGCTCAAGGACCTGGCGCTGGTGCGCAACCCGCGCAGCCGGTTCACCTTCCTCAACTACCTGCACGAGAAGGGACGGCTGTTCCACTTCCTCAACTTGCGGGACCTCTTCCCGTCGCGCTACGAGTTCAACGACTACCTGGGCTGGGTGGCCGATCAGCTCGGCGACGTGGTGCGCTGCGGGCGGCGGGTCACCCAGGTGACGCCGGTGGGGGACGGCGCGGGCGGCGTCGATCTGCTGGAGGTCACCGCCGAGACCGCCGCCGGCGACGAGGAACGCTTCCGGGCCCGCAACCTGGTGGTCGCCACCGGCGGCACGCCCTGGGTTCCGCCCGGCGTCGAGATGGCACCGGGCGGGCGGGTCTTCCACGCCTCGGAGTTCCTGCATCGCCTGGAGCGCGACTACCCCGACCGCTCGGCGCCCTACCGCTTCGTGGTGGTGGGCGCCGGGCAGAGCGGTGCCGAGCTGTTCCACTACCTGATGACCCGCTATCCGCAGGCCGACGTGACGGCGGCGGTGCGTGGTCACGGCTACAAGCCGGTGGACGAGAGCGACTTCACCAACGAGGTGTTCTTCCCCGAGAAGGTGGACTTCCTCTACGAGCTGCCGGAGGACCAGCGGCGCCGCATGGTGGCGAGCTACCGCGACGTCAACTACGCGGTGGTCGACGCGCCGCTGATCAAGAAGATCTACCGCCTGCTCTACGACGAGCGGGTGGAGGGGCGGCAGCGGGCCCGCCTCCTGCCGTACCTCGAGGTGCGCAGCGTGCGCGACGCGCCGGGCGCCGCGGTGCTCGACTTCGAGCACGTGCTCACCCGCGAGCCGATGCGCCTCGAGGCCGACGCGGCGGTGCTGTGCACCGGTTTCCGCTGGAGCACCCGCCACCCGCTGCTCGAGGGGCTCGCGCCGTGGCTCGCCACCGGCGCGGACGGCGAGTACCGGGTGGAGCGCGACTACGGCATCGCCCCGGCACGGGACGACTTCCGGCCGCGGGTGTACCTGCAGGGCTACTGCGAGGCGACCCACGGCATCAGCGAGACGGTGCTCTCGCTGCTGCCGATGCGCGCCGGCGACGTCGCCCGCTCGCTGGCGCGGCGGCTGGCGGGCGCGGAGACGGGCGTGCCGGAGCCGGCGCTGAACGAGGCGGAAACCGCCGAGCTGGCCCGCCGGGCCTGAACAGGAGAGGACGACCATGCTGATCCGCAAGCTCGACCGCGACGCGTTCGTCAACGCGTACAACGTGGACCTGCAGCTCCTCTACCCCTGGGAGGGGGTGGCCGAGTCGCCCTTCGGCGCCGCCTGGGCGGTGCTGGCTCCGGGCGAGTCGACCAAGCCCCACGCCCACCAGGAGTGCGAGACCTTCTTCATCGCCGGCGGCCGCGGCGTGATGGCCATCGGCGAGGACCGGGTGGAGGTGGAGCCCGGGCACGTCACCTTCCACCGGCCGTTCGACAACCACGTGCTCACCAACACCTCCGAGCGCGAGGAGCTGCTGTTCCTCACCGTCTGGTGGGAGGATCGCGGCCGCTGGTCGGCGGGCGACGGCCGGCCGGTGGCGGCGGACGCGGCGCAGGCGGCCGGGCCGTGGGCCGGTGTCGAGCGGGTGCTAGTGACCGCCGCACCGCCGACGCCCAACGGCGACCTCCACCTGGGGCACCTGGCGGGCCCCTATCTCGGCGCCGACTTCTGCACCCGGGCGCTGCGCCTGCGTGGCCTCGACGCCCGCTTCGCCTGCGGCAGCGACGACAACTCGATCTACGTGCAGTCGAAGGGGCGCGAGCTCGGCTGGACCGCCGAGGAGGCCGCCGACCGCTTCACCGCCGGCATCGAGGAGACCCTCGCCGCCGCCGGCATAAACCTGGCCGCCTTTCCGCGGCCCAACGCGTCGCCGTACCACGCCGGCCTGGTGCAGGAGCTCTTCCGCACCCTGCACGAGCGCGGCGAGCTGGTGGAGAAGGAGGCGCCGGCGCCGTGGTGCGAGCGCTGCGACGCCTACCTCTTCGAGTCCGCCATCCGCGGCGGCTGCCCGCACTGCGGCGCTGGCGTGGTGGGCAACACGTGCGAGGACTGCGGCACGGTGTTCGACGCCGCCGACCTGGTGGACCCGGCGTGCACCGCCTGCGGCGAGGCGCCCGGCGTGCGCCCGGTGCGGCGCCTGTTCTTCCCCCTGTCGCGCTGGCGCGACGCGCTCACCGACTACTACCGCCGCGTCGAGATGGGGCCCCACCTGCGGTCGCTCTGCGAGCGGGTGCTGGCCGACGGCGCGCCGGACGTGGCGGTGACCCACCCGTGCGACTGGGGCATCCCGGTGCCGGTGGCAGGCTACGAGGACCAGCGCATCTACGTCTGGCTCGAGATGGCGCCGCGCTACCTCGCCTACGCCCGCCACGTCAACGACGCGACCGGCTCCTCCGGCGGCTGGGAGCGCTGGTGGAAGTCGCCCGAGTCGCGGGTGGTGCAGTTCTTCGGCTTCGACAACAGCTTCTACTACGGCTGCCTGATCCCGGCGCTGCTGCTGGCCTACGACCGCGACGTCCGCCTGCCGGCGGCCTTCGTCACCAACGAGTTCTACCGCCTGGACGGCCTGAAGTTCTCGACCAGCCGCGATCACCGCATCCTCGGCCGCGACCTGCTGGCCGAAGCACCCCGCGACGCGGTGCGCTTCCACCTCGCCCACACGGCGCCGGAGCGCGAGGAGACCAACTTCACCCGCGAGGAGTTCCGCGCCACGGTCTCCCGCGAGCTCGCCGGCGCTTGGGAGGAGTGGCTCGCCGCCCTCGGGCGGCGCGTCGAGGCGGCCGGCGGCACGGTGCCCTCCACCGGCGACTGGACGCCGGAGCAGCGTCGCTTCTACCACCGTCTGGAGTCGCTGCTGCGCGAGGCCGAGGACGCCTACGAGCCGGCCTCCTTCTCGCCGCAGCGCGCCACCCGGGCGATGATCGAGCTGGTCCGCGAGGCGCGCCGCTTCGCCAGCGGCGAACGCCACTGGAGCCAGGCCGAGGCCCGCGGCGAGGAGCGTCGCACGGCGCTGGCCCTGGAGCTGCTGGCCGCCCGTCTCCTCGGGCTCCTCGCCGCACCGGTGATGCCGGAGTTCGCCGACCGCCTGTGGCGCGCCCTGGGCCACGAGGAGGGTCCCCGCGACGGCGCCTGGAAGCAGGCCCTGGAGTGGCTCCCCAGCGGTCAGCGGGTCGACCTCGGCGGGCCCCGCTTCCCGGAGCTCGCCGAGTACCTCGCCCGTGCGGAGGCCGGCGCCGGCCGCGCCGCCGCCTGAGCCGGCGGCAGGCCGCGCAACCTCGCCGAAACCGGGCCGCCGGGCACCTCGCGGCTCCGGCGAGGTCGCCGGGTGGATCGACTACTGCGCCGCCGCGCCGTCGGCGGCGCGTTGGAGCCCGGCGACGTCGAGCTTCTTCATGCCGAGCATCGCCGTCATTGCCCTCTGGGCGCGCTCCGGGTCGGGGTCCGAGAGGAGGCGCGTCAGCGCCCGCGGGATGATCTGCCACGACAGGCCGAAGCGGTCCTTCACCCAGCCGCACTGCTCGGCCTCCGGGTGGGCCGAGAGGGCCTCCCACAGCCGGTCGACCTCCTGCTGGTCTTCGCAGTAGACCTGGATCGACGCTGCCTCGTTGAAGCGGAAGAGGGGGCCGCCGTTGAGGCCGGTGAACCTCTGGCCGGCGAGGGTGAACTCGACGGTGAGCACGTCGCCCGCCTTGCCGCTGGGGAAGTCGGCGGGGGCGCGGTGGACCGCGTCGATCCGCGAATCCGGGACCAGCGATACGTAGAGCTCGGCCGCCTCCTCGGCCTGGCTGTCGAACCAAAGGCAGGTCGCGATCTTCGTTTCGGGAGAAGCCATGGTCAATCCTCCTTCGCGTTGCGGGGCCCGACCAGCGCGAAGGCCGCGCCCTGGGGATCGGTGCCGAGAATGATGAAGTCGCCGCCCGGCACCTCGCTGGGGCCGTGCTGGATGGCGGCGCCGCCCGCCGTCGCGCGGACGGTGGCGGCGTCGATGTCGTCGACGGAGAAGTAGAAGGTCCAGCGGGTGGGCGCCGCGCCGTCGGGCGGCGGCATCAGGGCGCCGAAGGGGGCATCGCCGTCCTGCAGGGCGAGGATCTGGTAGACGCCCATCGCGCCCATCTCCATCGCGTCGCCCTTGCGCCAGCCGAACAGCGACGAGTAGAAGACGAAGGCGGCCTGCGGATCGCTGGTGGTGAGCTCGTTCCAGCCCACGTGGCCGGGTGTGTCCGGCGCGTAGGAGCGGCTGTCGCCCTCGCCTTCGCCGCGCATCACGTAGAAGGGCGCGCCCTGCGGATCGGCGACGAAGGCGAAGCGCCCGATGCCGGGGATGTCTTGCGGCGGCATGAGGACGGTGCCGCGCGCCGCCTCGACCCCGCGAACCGCCGCGTCGACGTCCTCGACGGCGAGGTAGCCGAGCCAGCCGGGGCCCATCCCCGATCCGGCGGCACCCGGGGGCAGTGCCATCAGCCCGGCGACGTCGGTGCCGCCGGCCGAGAGCAGGCGGTAGTCGAGGTCCGACTGGCCGCCGTCGCGCACCTGCCAACCGAGCAGGCCTCCGTAGAACGCCGCGGCCGCCTGCGGGTCGGTGGTGAGCAGCTCGTACCAGAGGAAGCTTCCATGGGGGTTGGTCATCGTTTCTCCTCGCCTCCTCAGGCCTGGGGGATGGCCGACTCGTCCATCCACGCCAGCTCCCAGATGTGGCCGTCGGGATCCTGGAAGCCGTGGCCGTACATCCAGCCGTGGTCCTGCGGCGGGTTGTAGGTGTTGCCGCCGGCGGCCACCGCCTTGGCGACCATCTCGTCGACCTGCTCGCGGCTGTCGCAGGACAGGCACACCAGCACCTCGGTGGCCTCGCGGGCGTCGCAGATCGCGTTGGGGCTGAACTGGCGGAACTTGGCGTGGGTCAGCAGCATGGCGTGGATGTCGTCGCTGATCACCACGCACGCGGCGGTGTCGTCACAGAAGCGGGTGTCGAAGCGATAGCCGAGCTGGCGAAAGAAGGTCATCGACCGGTCGAGGTCGGCGACGGGGAGGTTGACGAAGATCTTGGTGCTCATGGTCCGGAGCGTCTCCTGTGGATCGGGTTGACGAATCGCCCGGAGGGCGGGTGTTCAGTGCATGGAGACTCGGGTGGGCGGCGAAACTCATCGGGTGCCGGCGAATCCCCTCGCGATCGCTCGTCAGGGTTCCGGAGCGAGGGCGGGGGGCAGGCCGAAGCGCGGCACCAGCCGGGCGTCGAGGAAGGTCACCACGCGCTCGATGCCGCCGCCGGCGCCGGTGGGCCGCGGCACCAGCACCTGGATGCCGGTGCCGGTGTAGCTGCGCGCGGTGTCGCGCGCTCCGGCGAGCCCCGGCCCGGCGGCGCCGCGCCGGTAGACGGCGAACGCCGGTCGGCCGTTGGCCGCGGTGCGCAGCAGGCGGAAGGCTCGGCCCTGGGCGAAGACGATCTCCTCGAGGGCCCGCGCCACGGCGGCGCGGCCGCGGTACCAGGTGGGGTAGGGCGGCATCGAGAACACCGCCTCGTCGCTGAGCAGGGCGGCCAGGGCGGGCACGTCCGCCGCCTCCCACGCGGCCAGGTAGGAGTCGATGCGCCGCTGCTGCTCGCTGTCGAGGGGGGCCACCGGCGGCTCGTCCCCGTGCTCGGCGCGGAAGCGCTCCATCCGTTCGCGGGCGCGCACCAGGGCGCTGTTGACGGCCGGCGTCGAGGTGCCGATCATCTCCGCCACCTCGCGGGCCTCGCAGCCGACGACGTCGCGCAGCAGCAGGGTGGCTCGTTGGCGCGGCGGCAGGTGCTGCAGAGCCACGGCGAAGGCCAGCGTCAGGGCCTGGCGCGACTCGGCCTGTGCCTCGACGTCGAGATCCGACGGCGTCGGCAGCGGCTGCAGCCAGGCGACGCCCTCCTCCGGCGGTTCGAGGGCTCCGCCCTCGGCGGCGGCCGGCCGCAGGGTCTCCGGCAGTCCCCGCCGCTCGCGTCGCGCCAGGGCGGTGAGGCAGGCATTGGTGGCGATCTGGTAGAGCCAGGTGCGCACCGACGAACGCCCCTCGAACCGCGCCAGCCCGCGCCACGCCCGCACCAGCGCCTCCTGCAGCAGGTCCTCCGCCTCGGTCCAGCACCCGAGCATCCGATAGCAGTGCACCTGCAGCTCGCGCCGGTGCGCGGCGACCAGCGCCTCGAAGTCGTCGGCGGCAGGTGGCGAGGAGGAGCCCCGGGTGGGCGGCAGCAGGTCCATCACCCCCATTCTCCACCACCCGACTCCGTTCGTCTCCTCCAACTCCCCTGGGACGGCACCGGCGGGTGTCGGCCGTTCCTTGCCTTCGACTCCCACGGAGGGATCGCGAGGAGGTTGGCCGCGTCCCTCCAACCTCCACGGAAGGGCGGGCGGACTGGTGTTGCCATTCGTTCCGTTCGCCTCCCACGGAGGGGCAGCGGAGTGGTGGCGGAGCGACCGGGGCGGCGGGGGCGGCCGGCCGGGGGCGTATGCGCCGGCGTCTCCCGGGTTGGTGCGGAGTCCGAGTCCGAGGGCAGCCGGCGCCTCCGAGCGGGGCCCGCCCTTCCAGGAATCACCGACGGCCCCGCGTCCCCCGGCCGGCCGCCCCCGCCGCCCCAGCGCAGCCGCCGCCCCGCTGCCCCGGGCCTTCCCCACTCCCCGAAATGAAAAACGCCCGCCGCCTCCAACGAGGCAGCGGGCGGAAGAAGAACCGGCGGCCGGGCCGCCGGCAGAACCGATGCGAGACCTACTGGTGCAGGTCGAACGCGTGCAGCGCGCTGGCCAGGAACCGCTCCTTCTCGGCCGAGCCGATGATGCCGGCACGGCGAGCGTCGTTGAGGGCCTTCACGACGCAGCGGGTGTACTGGCCGCGGTTGCGCCAGTCACCGTCGGCGGCGCAGGGAATCTCCGGGAAGGCGATCTTCTCGCCATGGGCCACGCCGTACAGGTAGTTGCGCATGCCGCCCGGCCACAGCACCTCCATGTCGCCCTGGTCGGCGGAGCCGAGGCCGAAGTTGGCGCGCAGGCTGTCCTGGGACGCATGGGACGCGCCGCCGAGGATCGGCCGGATGGAGGTCTTGCCGCCGGCCGGCGTGAAGAAGGCCACGGCGCCGATGGCGTCGCGGTTGGTCACCGCGTTCTCGATCTTGCCGACGCCGCCGACCAGGGTCGCCTGCGCCCAATGGTTGCCGTTGTCGCCGCTGTTGAGCTCCACCGACAGGTCACCGGGGTGGAAGATCGGGTCGAGATAGGTGAAGAAGCCCGCCTGCACCCGGCTCGACAGGCCGACCTCGACGTAGGCGATGTCGTCGGTCTCCGAATTGAACGGCGGCGCGAAGTTGCCGACGTAGGGGATGAAGTTCTTCGGCGTGAAGTTGTGGTTCGAGGCCGACACGATGTCCTCGAAGCCGTTGCCGTCGAGGTCGCCCACCGCCACGCCGTGGACGGTGCGCAGCCGATGGTCGGTCTGCACCGCGTCCAGGTCGTGGACGAACTGGGCCGAGCAGTTGCCGGTGTTGGTGAGGATCGTGCCGGGGTTGCTGGCGTCGATCATCGAGAAGATGTCGATGCCGCCGTGGTACATGATGTCGCTGTCCCCGTCGTTGTCGTAGTCGAAGGACGAGGTGCCCCAGCCGAAGGCGTTGATCTTCATTTCGCCGACGCCCGGGTTGGTGAAGCTCGGACCGGGGCCGCCGAGGAACCACTGCGACGGACGGCCGTTCATCCAGCCCAGGTTGGTGGCGAAGAAGTCCAGGTACCCGTCGCAGTTGAAGTCGGCGAGATCGAGACCCATCCAGCCGCCCCAGAAGTCGAGGCCTGCGGCCTCGGTGATCTCGGTGAAGTGGCCGGTGCCGTCGTTGAGGTACAGCCGGTTCCAGCCGCGCTCCTCCTCCCGGCTGGTCGGCGGGCCGCCCTGGTTGTCGGCGGACAGGTAGTCGAGGTCGCCGTCGAGGTCGATGTCGACCATGGTCAGCGCCCAGGTGAAGGCGGCGCCGGTGGCGCCCGGGATCGACATGTTCGACACGTTCAGGATGCCCGCGGCGGCCGAGTTGTCGACGAACTCGTTGTTCCCCTGGTTGACGAACAGGATGTTGTGCTCCATGCCCGGGTAGTGGGGGCCGGAGGGAAACACCGTCAGGCGGTGGTACCAGTCGTCGTAGGAGTTGCCGACGATCAGGTCGAGCAGCCCGTCGCCGTTGACGTCTCCGAAGCTGCAGCCGATGCCGTGGCGGTTGTAGCCGGCGACGCCGGCATGATCGGTGATGTCGACGAAGGTGCCGTCGCCCTGGTTCTCGAACAGGACGTTGGGCTGGGCGGTGTTCATCACGTACAGGTCGTGGTCGCCATCGTTCTCGATGTCGCCGTAGCACACCGCGGCGCCCTCGAGCTCGTTGGCACCGACGCCGGCCTCTTCGCCGACGTCGACGAACGTCAGCTCACCGGTCTCCGTGAGCAGGCTCTTGAACAGGCCGCTCGGCGCGCCGGGGCCCTGGACCACGAAGATGTCGAGGTCGGCGTCGCGGTCGTAGTCGAAGATCGCCACGCCGGTGTTGCCCCAGGCCTTCTGCGCCGTGTTCGCCCGCACGTCCGTCACCTCGGCAGCCGGGATCGGGCTGAGGGCGACGGCGGCGTCGCGGTCTGCCATGCGGGGGCCCGGGACGCGGCTGAAGGCGAGGCCGGCGTTGGGATCCGTGGCGATGTTCTGGAACACGACACCGCCGTCGGCAGCGGCCGGCAGCGGCGCCAGCATCGCGGCGGCGCCGACCACGACCAGGGCCAGGGCCAGGGTGCGGTGAAATGGGAAGGTCCTTCTCATACGGTGGATCTCCTGTTGTTGCGACGTACGTGGACGGCCGGACGGTCCGGCCGGATGGGAAAAGCTCTTCAGCTCGCGATGGACGTGGTCGCGAACATGCGGTTGCGGCTGATGTCCTTACCCCGGTGGATGAACGCGGTGTCCACCTTGACGGGCTCGAACCATCGCTTGCAGAAGTCGACCACCTCTTCGGCGTCGAACGGACGGCAGGAGTACACGTCGATGCTGATGAACCGGTTGTGGGCGGACGTGTGGATCTGGATCCCGCTCTCGATGATCGGTACCCAGC
The DNA here is from genome assembly GCA_036259255.1 of Thermoanaerobaculia bacterium. Taxonomy (GTDB): domain Bacteria; phylum Acidobacteriota; class Thermoanaerobaculia; order Multivoradales; family JBCCEF01; genus DATACC01. The sequence continues at coordinate 12,630 of DATACC010000123.1, forward strand.
CGCTGTAACCCGGGCGGCCCGGGAAGGCGGTCTCGCAGGTCTTGAAGATGTAGGGCTGGGTCTGCTTGGTCATCTTGAGCTGACGACAGATCTGCTCGAGGAAGTCGTAGCCGCGGTCGAGATCGCAACAGGCGTCGTGCTCACAGCCGAAGCAGTCCACGACGAGTTGGTAGCCCCAGACGTCCGGCGGCGGGGTGGACGTTGTCTCCATCGGGTTCATCGGTTCTCTCCTGCATAGTTTAAATTTCAATTAAGTTCCAATATGGCTGCTCGTGCACGCGGCGGTGAAGCCAAAGGTGCCAACAGTGTGGAGAGTCCCCGACGGAAAAATTCTTGCCGTGGCACAGGCCCCGCTCGTGGGGATGTCAATACCTAGGTGCTGCGCGCCGGGAAAGCGGGACAATCCAGTTCGATTTGGGCGACGGTGCCGTAGCCTGTCCCGTATCGCCCTCTCGCCGGCACCCTAGACGCGAGTCCCGGGGACACACTGGAAGACCATCGCTCGTCTTCCGCACTTTAAAGCAACAAAAAAGTAATCGGATATCTCATGATAACGCGTGAAGCGTCGGACGCTGCCGTGGCGGCGCGTGGCCGCGGGGCCGCGACCACCATTCACGGGTTGTTTGCGCTGCAGGCGGCGCAACGGCCCTCCATCCCGGCCCTGGTCCACGCCGGAGGCGAGTCGACCTACGGCGAGCTCGCGCGGTGCTCCGCGCGGCTGGCGCGCCGGCTGCGCCGTCGCGGCGTCGGGCGCGGCGACCTGGTGGCGGTGGCCGCCGAGCGCGGGCCGGAGGCAGTGGTGGCGATGCTGGCGGTGCTCGAAGCCGGCGCCGCCTACGTGCCGCTCGATGCCGGCTACCCGGCCGAGCGGCTGGCCGCGATGCTGGCCGACTCGCGGCCCGCCCTGCTGCTCGTCCAGGAGGGGCTCGCCGCGGCCCTGCCGTCCGGGCTGCCGGTGCTGGCGCTCGACGCCACCGTCCTGGCAGACGCCGCCGACGCCGCCGACGGCGAGGGGCTCGCCCCGGTGCCGGTCGACGGCGACGACCTCGCCTACGTCTGCTTCACCTCGGGCTCGACCGGCCGCCCCAAGGGCGTCGCCGTGCCGCACCGGGGCGTGGTGCGCCTGGTGGCCGACCCCGAGTACGTGCACCTCGGCCCGGAGGAGACCGTGCTGCAGGTGGCGCCGCTCGCCTTCGACGCCGCCACCTTCGAGGTGTGGGGGGCGCTCGCCAACGGCGCCCGGCTGGTGCTGCCGCCGCCGGGCCGGCTGAGCCTGGCCGAGCTGGCGCGCTGGGTCACCGCGAGCGGGGTGACCACCCTGCACCTGACGGCCGGACTGTTCCAGCAGTTCGTCGACGCCCACCCGGAGGCCCTCGCCGGCGTACGGCAGCTGCTGACCGGCGGCGACGTGGTCTCCGCGCCCCACGTGCGGCGGGCCCTGGCCCGGGTGGGCGAGCGCGTGGTCGCCTGCTACGGCCCCACCGAGTCGACCACCTTCACGAGCTGCCACCCGATGGCGGCCGCCGGTGTTGGGGCGGATGCCGGTGTCGAAGCCGGTGAGCCGAGCGACACCGTGCCCATCGGCCGGCCGATCCGCGCCACCCGGGTGGTGCTGCTCGACGCGCAGGGCGAGCCGATCGAGGCGGCCGGCGAGGGGGAGCTGGCGATCGCGGGCGAGGGCCTGGCCCGCGGCTACCTCGGCTGTCCGGCGGCCACCGCCGAGCGCTTCGTGCCGGACCCCACGGCGGCCGGCGACACCGTCGGTGGGCGCCTCTACCGCACCGGCGACCTCGCCCGCCGCCGCGCCGACGGTGTGCTCGAGTTCCTCGGCCGGCTCGACGACCAGGTGAAGATCCGCGGCTTCCGGGTGGAGCCGGGCGAGGTGGAGGCGGTGCTCGCCGATCACCCGGCGGTGGCTGGGGCCGCGGTGGTGGCGCTGCCGGCGGCGGGCGGCGGCAAGCGGCTGGTGGCCTTCGCCTCGGCGGCGCCGGCCACCGGCGCGGCCGGCCTTCCGGCGGGCCGCGAGCTGCGCGCCTGGCTCGCCGGACGGCTGCCGGAGTACATGGTGCCGGCGGCGGTGGTGGTGCTCGACGAGCTGCCGCTGACCGCCAACCAGAAAGTCGACCGCCGCGCCCTGGCGGGCCGCGCACCGGGCGCCGAGCGGCCGGAGCTGCCCACCCCGTTCGCTGCCCCGCGCACCGCGGCCGAGGCGCGGGTGGCGGCGATCTACGCCGAGATGCTGGGGCTCGACGAGGTGGGCGCCGACGACGACCTGTTCGAGCTCGGCGGGCATTCGCTGGCCGCCACCCGCATCATCGCCCGCCTGCGCGAGGAGACCGGCGTCGAGCTGCCCATGACGCTGCTGTTCACCCACC